>JACRID010000006.1 GCA_016220145.1 Candidatus Peregrinibacteria bacterium | reverse complement strand
TTCTCAGGGCATATTTTGCCAACCCCGATCCCTTCTATTCTTACAGGTTCTATTCGGGCCGATTCCGGAAAAACCTCTGCCGCTCAACAAAAAATCAACTTCAAATTTTTAACCCAAGAAAAATATGGTGAAGCTCCAAGAGTGAGGACTTGCGTCGGGAGGCTCAATCTGGTATAATTTCAAGATAAAAAATAAACCAAAACACATGCACATTTTTAGAAATTTCAGTTTGAATTTGTTCAAGCCGGCGAGGCTGGTGTTTGATACTGCTAAAGGACCGGAGAAAGAACCAAATACCGGAAAGTCTATCAAAGAGCCCGACAAAGAAGCCGGAACCTTGAAGCCGGCTGAAGGTGCGCGACCTGAAACTGCGCCGCCAATACCTGAAAAAAGACCCTCGTTGCCATCAGCTGAAGAGCAGCTCGAAGTTTTGGCATTGTCCATGAACAAGGAGGGAGAACCGTCGGATTACATCGAAACTTTTAAGCGTGGCGGAGATAAATTTGAGCATCTTGTCGCTTATTTGGAAACCATAATGCCAAAAGGTAATAAACCCGGCGAAGTGCCCCCGTATGAAAGCTGGACTAATATGAATCCGGAAGACGTGGCGGCAATGTTTAACGGCTGGCCCGAATATTTTCCGAACGGCAGAGGAAAAAACGCTTTTATTGACGGCATGAAAATTGGACCGCGCAGAACGGGAGACACAAGCCCCGAAGCCATTGCTCAAGAGAAAAAGTATGGTCCGAGCCGACGCGCGCTTGAGGGGATTGTGCGGCATTTGCGCGAATACTTCGCATTGAAAAGAGGGTCAAAACTGGACATTGAAAAACAAGCCAACAAACCGGTTGTCGGCGAGACCATAGGTGACGGCATGAAAACACTGATGAAGAATTTTAATCGCTCGTCCGGCATGGAAAAAGGATTGATATTGGCCGGAATAGGTTTGGGCATATATCTTTTACATAAACACAAAGATGATAAATTGCTTTTTGGAGCAACTCTCGGGTCAACGGCAACCGTTGTTGGCGGACTTTTCCTTGCAAATTACATGTCGGGCAAGGTTTCAAAAGACGGCCGCACTCTTTTACAAAGGCTGGACTTTTTTAGAGATGTCGACGATTTAAGCGATAACAATGTTTTAAAAGCTTATGCATTGAGTCACGGAATGGGCGAGAATCAGGAGAAACTTCGAGCGCTTTATGAAATGCAGAGTATGGACATAAAAAGGCTCTTTCAGTTGTATGTCGAGGCAAAAAGAAACACCATGGGTACGGGCGAAATCGACGTCAAACGCCTCGGCAAACATAAAGGAGAAGCCGACGGCAAGGCTCTTTTTGAAATAATGGACGATCTTGTGGCGGAAACTTCAATCAATGAACACCGCAAAGCTCGCCGCGCGCGCGCGCAATTGGAAGGCAAACCGTATTCCGAACCGAGCGATGATGAAATAAGAACATGGACGCAATCGGAAAAATCAATTCAGGCGTTCGGGGACAAATACATAAATCCCGAAAGTTCTTTTGGAAGAGCCGACCTTAAATTATTCGACGTGGTGGTAAACGAATATGCCGTAGCCGGTACAAATGAAGCGCTGTGGCAAGGCAAGCCTGTCGACGCCTTTTGGAGGGGTGAAATTGAAAGGAGAAAGAAGGCGAGATTGACCGATAGGACGGCCGCCGAAACAAAAAGACTTGCAGTGGCGGTTGGTGGCTACGCAGTAGAAAAAGGGAAAGCTCTGGGCAGTTGGATGTATGACACAGGTAAAGAAGTTTTGAGTTTTACCGAAAGAAACACAAGATCTCTTCGCGCTTGGGCCGGAGACAAAGTAAAAGAAGGTTTGGCATATTTGCAGGAAAAAAATATTAAAGAAGTGCTTGGAACGGATTTTGACGTGGATGTAACAAAGGCGCACGGAGATTCTAAAACGATTGGTAAAGCCACTATTATGGGGGTGCCCGGCGTAGAGTTCGAAATGTTCCCGCGCGCAGCCGACAACACCGACGTGGCGGTAATAAATGGTGTTACTTTTTTGCTCGGGACTCATCCTGAGAACAAACCGCTGGCCGATCAATTAAAACAGGCGCTTGCAAACAAAGTCGAAAAAATGGTTGCGGCGGCAAATGTACCTCAACTTAAAGGAATTAAACCGGAATGGAATGCAACGGCCAAAAAGTGGGAATTGCCAAAAGTGCCGGTTGCGGCTTCCGCGGATTTAAGCGTTCCAGCCGGCGATATAACATTAACTTTAAAAATGGATCCGGATGGGAAAATCCGCTTCATGGATGATAAAAAAGAAATAATGGATTTTTCCAAATCGGCGGAAACTCACAGAGATTCCGAAATCCAGAAGGCGGTATTTAAAGAAGCCTCGCCTGATCTGCAAAAATACGGGCACATCGACGCTCTGCCGGTTACCGATATAAAGGTGGCGGCAGACAAAACCATCACCGGCAAGTTGGCCGGACTGGAATTTACGGCAAAGCCGAGAGATGGAGCAACTTTGGGTAGCGGCCTTGTGTTCGTTGATGCAGGTGGCAACAAAGGCGGATTTGAAAAAGTGGAGATTAAAGAGACAAACTGCGGACCGATATTCCTGGAGGCAGTTTCTCAGGAAGTCATGAAAACCGGCGAATTCCAAAATTCGTTCTTTAAACTTCAGTACTTATTGGATAACACAAGCGAAGGATTCTTAACGAGAATAGATAAACTTTTTCCTGACCGAATGTATTCCGTCATTCCGGCCGGAGGAGTTGATATTCCTGCCTCCGTAAACGGACAAATTCTGCAGCGCCAATGGCAGCATATGCTGGATTTTAAAAGACAGGAAACATTGTCACTGTTTAAAGAAAGGGCTTTGGATAAAGGGAACGTCGCATCCATACCCGATGCATACAAGGAAATAGTGCAAAGAAATACGTTGGAATTGGAAAAATTATATAGGGACATCGATAAGGAGGACGACCAAAAACGCGCCGACAAATTCAAGGATTACATGATGGCATTGGAGAACGTAAATTATCCGAATCCGGATTATCAAAAATTATTCACCGAATTTGTAGCAATGATTTCAAAATTCGACTATGAAGGATTTGAATCTTTTGGAGATGTAGGCACAGAAAAATGGGCAGCCGGAGATAAAGCCTACGGAACACAGAATGTGCTGTATTCCGTATTCAGTTTCCATACGCAGGAATTTATGGCCGGAACATCAATTTCGCCGGCCGACCAAGACAAAATCAGATTGGGAGTAACCGAAAAAATGAAACAAGCATTGGAAGAGGCGAAAGCAAAAGGAGGAGGAACCGTTCACTTGGCGGATTTGCCGAAAACCGACGGCGCGCACATCGACAGCTGGGTGGATCCCGCTCGCGTTCCGGCTGGCCGCAGGCTTTGGTCCGCACCTCATTTATCATAGATAACATGAGAAGAATAAAGTTTTTCAATACCGATTTTCAATTTAGAAACGCAAGATTTGTTTGGCAAGAGATGCCGCCTGAAGGGTCGCCGAATGCGGAGGGAGATAGATTGGAAGAATTGAAGAAAGCAGCCGAAGCCAGCCCGTTGCGTAAACGCGGAGCGCCTACAGCCGCGGCAAGAGAAGCAGCGCGACAGCTTCGCGGTGAAACCAGTTCTTATATTCCGCAAAAAACCGTTATTCCCGAGCAAGAACCTGCCATCAGAGAAATACCAATCAACCCGACAGCAGAGGTTTTGAGAGGACTTGAAAGAGACATGGACGGCATATTTAAAGAAGTTTTTGGCAGCGATGCCAGCACTTTGAGCACAAATGAATTTCAGTTCGAACCGGAAAAAGTCCCAAAATATCTGGGCATTATTTCGGAACTTCGGGATGCAATGCTAAGGCGAGCAATAATTCAGAACCGGTCAAGACGTGAACTCTTAAATGCTTACAAAGAAGAATTAATCAGTTGGAAGAATGAACTTAGGCAAAAATCTTACCCCGGCAAAGCGTGGAACTGGATGAAGGGATTGGCCTTAAGAATTGCAAGCACGGATCCCAAAAGAGCGCTTAGCGATCCCCAAAATCCGCACTTGAAAGAAGGTCCGCTGCTTTTGCGCGACAAAGCTTTTATATCTCAGCATTTAAACGGAATTGAAAATCATTTTTTCGAGGATTTGAAGGAACAATATGGAGGCGCTTTTACCGACGATTACAATCCAAAGGCCACCGAGTTTGTGAAAGAATCTTTGATCCCATTCTATAAAGATTATTACTTAAATAGGGCGATAATCGAAGGTTGGAATGCTCAAACTCTCATAATATATTACAGCAGAATGGTGTCTGTTCTGGCCTCTTGCTGCATAAAAGATCAAGCAAAGAGAGAAAAACAAACTATAAAATACACCGAACAAATTAGAAAGTGGAATTCCGGTATAGAGGATTTTCCGGCATTAACAAGAGCTTTGGATTTGGTTGTGGCGAGAAATCCGGCGGTTGCCGCCGGCGCTGCCGTTGAACAAAAATGGTGTCAAGAATTGGAACAAAGACAGACTGTGGCTTTTGATTTGGCGGCATTCGACTGATTCTCTAATTTAGATTCTCAATACGCCCCTTGACAGAACGGGGCTTTTTAGCTATATTCGATCGCCTTAACTGACTGAAAGGTTTAAGAATATGGCTTATTTAAGGCGTTTTACAGGTTTGGCCCTTGGGTTAATATCTCTGTGTTTGGTGATTACAGGGAGTGTTGCGGTTGACGCAATAAGCGCCGATGTTGGCATATCTGTAGAATCATCGGGCCAAAGAGCCGCTTCTGAGGGGTTACCTCAGTCAAAAATAGTTAAGAAAAGCGCAAAAACAACAGATCAATATTATGCCGCGCAACTTGATAAACTTGGCATAATACTTCATCCGGGTACGGAACACAGAGAAGATAGCAAACCAACGGCTGCCACAAGCAGAAAATGCAAATCGCTGGTCTACCAGACACTGATGAAATTGCCGGCCGAACAAAGAAATCAGCTTTCGGATTTGACTCTTTTTTATACGGAAGACGGGCGCAGAGGGCTTGGAGGCAGCGGCTCAATTGTGCTCAGATGCTTGAATGTGACGGACGCGGAATTGGTTTCGGTTTTTACGCACGAAATGGGACACATTGTGGACGGCAGTTATTTGGAAGGCAGTGCGGATGGCTCCGCAAGCGGTTTTTTTGATTTTGATGAACCTGTAAAAATAGACGATCCAAGCTCGGAATTTTACAAAATTTCATGGGATTCCGAATCCAAAGTCAAGGATGACGCAGTCGATTTGGACTTCGTATCGCTTTATGCAATGAGCGATCCTTTTGAGGATTTTGCCGAAACTTATGCTTACTTTCGGCTCCACGGGCCTGAATTCAGAAAACTTTTGAATTCAAGCTCAATGTTGCAGGAAAAATATGAATTTATGAAGAATGACGTTTTCGGAGGCGAAGAATTCGGCGGAATTAAAAAGAATTTGAATATATGGGAACGGGATTATGATGTTACGGTACTCCCCTTTTCGCTTAGGACTTTTCTGACAAACGGCCTAAAAACCGCACAAACAACATAGAAAACCGGCAATAGTGTTATGACGATATTGAGGCTCCGGCGTTGGTACCCGTCAACCCAAACAAGTCTTCCCCGTTTCATCCAGGGAGGACTTTTTGTTATAATCCACCCGTCATGGTGTCCATAGCTTAGCTGGTTAAAGCGCCTCGCTGTGGCCGAGGAGAGCGAGGGTTCAAATCCCTCTGGACACCCCATTTAAAACACATCCTCGATATCCACTCCTATCCATTGATCCGAAGTCTCGGGCTTTTTCTTGAGTTTTGTGTCAATAATTGGGTGAGAGACGGCTTCCAAATGCTTTTTAAAACTGCCCCCTGCAACGCGCATATTTCTCACGTCGCGAATAATCTGAAAATCCGTGTGATTTAAATTAAACTCAACCGTTCTTCTGTCTCCAATTTCAACGACTTCATTATTAAAATCCATGTGGAGAGGCACTCTTTCATCCAATGTTATTTCGGCACCGGCGGCTTTAACTCGCCTTAATATCTCTTCCAGCCGGTCATCCGCGGCGGAAGCGGCCGTGTCGTCGAGTTCGCGTCCTGGTTTGTGATCGGAAAACACGTGCGTATCATAGCATATGGAATATCCGATTCGCTATAATAAGGACATGGACGTTAAAATTCACGAATCATGGAAAAACCGCCTGAAAGACGAATTTGAGAAAGATTATTTTAAAGAACTCACAGAATTTGTGCGGCGAGAATATAAAGAAAGGAAAATTTATCCGCCACCGGCAAATATTTTCAATGCATTTGATTTATGCCCGTTCGAGGACGTAAAAGTGGTGATAATAGGACAAGATCCTTATCACGGTCCCGGACAGGCCAACGGTCTTTGTTTTGCTGTAAATCAAGGCATTTCCATGCCGCCGTCTCTTCAAAATATTTTCAAGGAAATTCATGATGATATCGGAAAGCCAATTCCAAATTCCGGAGACCTTATGCGCTTAGCCAAACAAGGGGTTTTGCTTTTAAATGCGACTTTAACGGTCGTTGCGTCGCAAGCAGGTTCACATCAACACAAAGGGTGGGAGCAATTCACAGACGCCGTCATCGAAGTTTTGGCCAGAGAAAAGGAAAATTTGGTTTTTTTGCTCTGGGGCCGCTATGCGCAGGATAAAGGCCAATTTATAGATCAAAACAGGCATTTGGTACTAAAAGCCGCTCATCCATCCCCTTTTTCCGCATTTAACGGCTTTTTTGGATGCAAACACTTCAGTAAAACAAACGATTACCTGAAGTCGGTTGGCAAAGAAACGATAGATTGGTGAACGCAATCCGTATTGACATAACTTAATCTTATGTGTATTGTTGTACAACAATAACACATTTTACAGATAGAATTATGGCCAATACCATTCCTTCAATTGGAAACTCTCCAGATATGCCACCGACAGCTTTGCCAGAGCAGCCACGAAGCCCAACCAGAAGAGAAATTGCGACCGGGGCGGTGCAAGCCATAGTTTTGATAATGGGGGCAAAAGTGGCAAAAACCCTGCACTTAAGGCATATAAGGCAGCGGGGTCCGGAAACTCCTCCTCCTCCAAAAAGAAAGGAAGTTGTTCCAAGCAGCGCCGAGAACTGGGCCACCGGAGAATTAACTGAAGACAAGGTATCAAGCTTTATGATGGCTTTTTCGCAATTAAAGAGGGACGCAGTCATGTTTATCGATCAGAATGGGAACATTATATATGGAACACCTATTTCGGTACCGGCAAATATCGCCGCGCGGGAATATGTTGAAGTAGACAAAAAATCAGACTGCTTTTCCGACGGTTCACGTTTCTCTTACCAAAGATAAAGAGGAACCGACGCTTTTAAGCGTCCGAAAATCACATGAAACATCGGCGGACGAAAGTTTATTTGAATTTGTATTTAAAAACAGCCAAGCGCCGGTCTCTCCAAAAAATCGCAAATCCAGATTGCAGTTTGCCAGAAAATCTTTTGCAAAATCTTCCTTGCCACAGGAATTGGCAGCCCTTTTTATTGGAGCTTGCGCCGCGGAGTCTCAATTTTCGGAAATAGGAGAAAACAAAGTTCATGCAGCCGGACCATGGCAACTTATGCCAAAGGCCGCGGAAGAATTTGGATTAATGGGTACGACCCGCATATGGGTAAAAAAGGGTCCTAAAAAAAAGAAGAAAGTACCACGAGACATCCCTTTCGATCATAGAAACGACTTTGCGCTGGCTACACCGGTGGCGGTTAAAGTTATAGAAAAATTCTACAGAGAGTTGGCCAATCAAGACAAAGGCCCCGAGGGCAACAAAAGCACGGTTGTGATGGATATGCAGCAAATGTATGGAGTTTCAGACGAGGATTTTCTACATCAGGCGGTGGTTAATGGTTATCAAACCGGTCCATCGAGAGTAAAGAAAATGTGCGAATGGTTCATGACCAACTATCCGCCGACAGCGGTTGAAAAAATACTTGGTAAAGGTCCATATGGCAAAGATCTTTACACCTTAATGACGTATGTTTACATCCAAAGCGGAAACGATCTTAATTTTGGCAAACAATCGCGCGATTATGTTATTAGAGCCATGGCGATGAAAGAGCTGTTCGCCAGCGCTGACGAAGGGAAAACTCTGGAATTTGGCAATGATTCATATGTACCGCCTGCCCCTTCACGTGAACCGGAATCCGAGATGAGCGGATCAGTAACTGCAATGGTTAGAAATGGAATGAGAAACGGACACATGCAAACATTGGGTGTTGGCGCGGTAACAGCGGCAACCGCAGTGTTAATCGGTAAGACACTTGAAAACAACCCCCGTCTTAAAAGACGTGATCTTGTTGTTGGCGCTTTGGGTTTGGGTGCCGCATTCGGTGGCCGTGCATTTGCAAATAGGCAGGCGGAGCAACCAAAAGAAGTACCTGTTTCACCGGAACAACAACCCGAAAATCAATTTGCACCGTATGTTTTGGATGAACAAGGCATTGCGCAAGCATTGCTCGCATCGAAACAACAAATGCTTAAAGGGGTTCCTATGCGAACAAAAGCCGAGCGACGCAAATTAAAAGACAGGCTTGCGACAGGACTTGAGATAGCCGAAAGATTACATTTGCTGAAATTTAAGACGGTTGAGGATATAAAAAAGGCCGACCTCAAAGACGTGCCTCAATATTCTTCCCCTCACTATAGGTTGAGAGGCGTTGGGATGCTTGACGATGGGAATACAGGAAATGATGACAGGTACACATGTTGTTATCCGCATACTGAAAGTTTGATAAATAGAATTTCACAAGAACTTAACGAAGAATTATATGCACAAGGTTTTCCGCGCAGATTTAATGTAAGACTGATAGTTAAAGGACTTTCACGAAGCGAAGCGTTTCAGGAAGCTTTGCGGAAAATCAATCCGTATGCGGCTCGCGGCGATTCACCGCATATGTACGGGCATTCTTTTGATATACATAAATCAAAATTCGACATTGTAGATACTAGTACCTCATCCTTTAAATTCGGTCTCGTAAAGGCATGGAAATATTTTTTGGGCTTTTTCGGTGGTGAATTTCCATGTGATCGTACGTTTGGCTTTGTTGCTTCTTTTTTCCCATGCCAGAACTTCGCGTTTTAATTC
>JACRID010000074.1 GCA_016220145.1 Candidatus Peregrinibacteria bacterium | reverse complement strand
TGCAGCATGCACTATCAACACTCAACAACAAATACCGAAAATCCCTAAACTACGCCAGTGCTTTGGAGGTCGCCATGGCTCATGGTATTATTACTTCCGACCCTAACATCAAAAGTTGCATTTGAGGTCAGAATTCACCTATTTATAAATGTTCAAATTAAACTCCTATTCGCCATTTTTGTCAAATAAAAACGTAATTAACAGATTAAAATACGTCTTCCGGTGGTGCTATTTACTTAGGGTCTTCCGAAAAACTAACATCCTGAACTTGTCCCGCCTCTGCGGAATCGCGCTGCGGCGCTGATTTCAGGATCTCGTGTCCAGATGCTGATCCCGCTGAGCGGGACAGCATGACAATGCCGACGGAGGTTTTCCGGTGGTTCCTTGCGGGGACGAGAGGACGAAGCGCATCACGTCCCGGGCGAACTTACTCTTTAAAAATCAATAAAAAAATCTCAATCTGGTATAATACCCTCGCATGGCAATCAAACCGATTCCGGGCGTAAAAATAAAAAAGGTTGGAATAATTGCGAAGCACAAGCTCGATCAACGAGTAAATTATTTAAATGAACTCGTAAAAGAACTTGAAAAAAGCGGTAAAGAGATTTTTTTTGATGAGGTTTGCGCAAGATTATTGGGCTTAAAAAGTTCAATGGAAAGGACGACAATGATGAGAAAAGCGGATTTGGTTGTTGTGCTTGGCGGAGACGGAACACTTCTGAAAAGCGCGCGCTTTATGGGACGCAAAAAACCGTTTATAGCCGGAGTGAACATGGGGCATTTGGGCTTTCTGACGGCCTTTACTCCTCAAAAATTCATTAAGAACCTGCCACAGGTGTTTGCCGGCAAATTCAGCCTCGATGAAAGATTTTTACTGCGCGTTACGGTATACAGAAACGGCAAAAAGAAATTCACAACGCTGGCAATAAATGAGGCTGTAATAAACCAAGGAGGCTTTGCGCGTTTGATAAATTTGCATGTGGAAGTTAACCAGCGCGAACTTGCAACATATCGCGCGGATGGATTGATAATTTCAACGCCTACAGGATCCACAGGGCACGCACTTTCCGCGGGCGGTCCTATTGTTCATCCAAAAATTCTTGGAATGGTTATGACGCCGATTTGTCCCATAAAACTGAGCGTACGTCCAATAATAATTCCAAATGACAGACAGCTGACCATAAAACTTGAAACAGAATGGCGCGCGGAAAAAAAGCCGATCGTGCTGACGATCGACGGCCAAATCACCAGAAACTTGAAGCGCGGCGACGTGATTAAAATCAGAAAATCCAGCCGCAGCTTTAACATGATAAGAATGGCGGGACATAATTATTACCGCATGCTACGACAAAAATTACTTTGGACTGAGTAAACGGTAAGGCCTACCCAAGCTGATTAAACGGATTATCAGGCTCATCAGACAACAAGTGTAAGCCCTTGTGTTTGAATGCAAAGTACGCCCTCATTTCTTCGTCGTGGTCGCAAAAAGCGCTCTCCACGGCGTTACGCATTAATTTTCGAACTTCTTCTTTGCCAAAACCATAAGCCCTGCACACTGCTTGCAACACATCCGCAAGCGAAGTGCCAAAAATCGCGGGGTCATCCGTATTGACCGTTACAAGAACTCCCTCCTTAAGCAAAACATCCAGAGCAAGTTCTCTTAAATCTCCATTTATTGCTCTGGTAATTTTATTGGAAAGCGGACAGGATTCCACCCTGATAGCGGCTCTTTTCACATGCGCCAGCAAATCCGCCTGCCCTGGCAAAGGAATCGCATGACCAAGGCCGTCGGCCTTCAAATCATTAAGAGCTGTCCGCACATTTTGAACGCGCTGCTCGGGCGTTTTTGCAAATTCTCCGGCATGCACGGTGCGCGCCAGCGGCGACTTAAAGGTGAGTTCAAAAGCCGGCTTGTGCAGCTCCGGAGGATACAAAGTTTCATTGCAGGCAAGATCAAGCGCGACAACGCCATCTTGTTCGAATGCCAGCGCCGCCTTTGCAACAGCCAAAGAAGTTTCTTGATTAGCTTCGCGTCCTATACAAACAATAGGCTTAACAAGCGTTTCTTTTCTGGTTCTTTCATACCCCAGCTGCAGCCCTTCGATGACAGACTGAATCGCCATTTCCAACGACATTCCGCCTTCCGTGTGATACTGCGGAGCAAAACGCGTTTCGGCGTAAACATAATTCCGGGAATGAAGATCCATGACGTGCGCTAAAGCCGCATCGCGCAAACTTGTACGCGTTTGCATCACCGAAAGTGCGACTTTAAACATTCCAAGAAAACGATTAAACGCTTCCGGGTCACTGAGATTTACGCCTTTCGGCAGTTGATAATATCTTTGCAAAGCATCCTGAGTTTGTTCCGGCAGATTTGGCAAAGTAACGCGGTGCTTTTGCGCAAGCGCCCAAATATCCTTCGGTTTAAGCGCCCCGTCCAAATGAAGGTGCAATTCCGCCTTTGGCATTTCCTCGAAAAATTCTCTGTCTAAAGTCATGGGATTTTAGCTGAAATTATAGCAGGTTTTCATGTTTGCAACACCTTTACAAGATGCTACAATCATCTCTCCTTTAGGGAACCTCTGAAAAATTATGGAAACACCCGAACCTTTGAATCTTACGGAAAACGAGCGAGAAATTATAATAACGCCGAACGTGAGCTGCGAAAACACAGGTGAACTTTTCGCAGGTAATTCAATGAAAATATTTTTGAGTATCTTACACCGACAAAGAACGGAATTTGCAAGAATTACACCGGCTCTTATTGCGGTAAACTACAACCTTTTTATGCGTGTGTTAAATATATGGCTGGCCACAAAAACGAGATATATTGAAGAAGCGCGCGGAAAAGGAAATGGCTTTTGGAAGGAATTTGAAAAGGCGGAACGCGTTGAATTATTATTGAGAAATGTGGCTAACGTTGCGCGAAAAATAGATACCGAGAGGCGTTTGCCCTTGCAGGAAGTTATGTGCAGAATATGGGGACAGGATTTCACTATAAATGAAACAAATTATGTGATTTTTGATGACCATACGTTTGAAAATGGCTGCCTGAAAGGAACTGGAAAAATGCTGGGTAAAGTTCATCCGGCCAGCCTTGGAACTCTTGAAAATCTTACCGAGGGCGATATGCAAACTTTGGAAGCCCGTTTTGGATACGCAGGCATTGCGGTCCAGTCCGTCAATTTGCTGAAAGCATTAACTGTGGGAGAAAAGCCAACATTGAGACAACTTATAGAACAGGCAAAAAGGGAAATTAAGGAAGCGGCGGGAGTGGAGGAAGAGATGGAAGAGGAGGGGGATTCCGACGAAGAATAACCCTAGTTCCCCTATTTAATTCCGCCCACCACCGCTTTGATTCTTCTAACCCCCGCACTGGAGGCTTCTTCTTTCAGTATTTTGAAGTGTTTTAAATCGCCGGTGTTGCCGATGTGCGGGCCGCCGCAAATTTCGCAGCTGTAAACAGCCTGTCCTGAGCCTGCCGAAGGACCGATGAAATAAACCTTTACCTGATTGCCGAGCGCCGCGTATTTCTCTTCAAAAAGGCCTATCGCGCCTTTTGCCTTGGCTTCTTCGACGGTCAGCATTTCATAATGGACCGGCAAATTTCGCTTAATTTGTTCGTTCACAATTTCTTCGACTTTTTTAATTTGCTCGGGCGTCATTTTTGAAGGATGGGAAAAATCAAAGCGCAAGCGCTCCTTTGTGACGTTCGAGCCCTTTTGGGCTACGTGAGGGCCTAAAACGTCGCGCAACGCCTGGTGAAGCAAGTGAGTTGCCGTGTGGTGCATGGTGGTTTTTTCACTGTCGTCAGCCAAACCTCCGGAAAATTTCTTTTCGGCGCCGGCGCGGGATAATTCCTGGTGTTTTTTGTAAGATTCGTCAAAATCTTTTTTAATTTGGATTAACTGTTCGCGCGGGATCTTGAAGCCATCTTTAGCCAATTCCTCTACGATCATCTCAAGCGGGAATCCATAAGTTTCAAAAATATAAAATGCCTTTTTGCCATCGATTGCGTCGGCGCTTTCCGGCGCTTTTCCTTGAACTGTTTTTTTAAGTTCATGCAAACCGCGTTCAATTGTGTGTGAGAATCTTTCTTCTTCCATACTTAATTCGCTGACAATTCTTTCGCTGTTCTTTACCAATTCCGGATAAACTTCGCCATAAATAGGAATGAAAATTCTAGCTATTTCCGAGGTGAAGAACCCGTTGATGCCGACTAGCTTTCCGTGGCGAATTGCGCGGCGAATAAGGCGTCGGACCACATATCCCTGGTCAATATTTGAAGGTGAAACCCCGAACGGATCCCCGAGAATAAAAGTCGCCGCGCGCAAATGATCCGCAATTATTCTGCTTGAGCGAACGTAGTCGGGCGAACCTGCATCCGGCGTCCCGCTCAACTTCGCAATTTTCTCCATCACCGGTTCAAAAAGCTCGGTTTCAAACGGGCTGGATTTGCCGCTCAAAATCCCGACAAGCCTCTCGAAACCCAATCCCGTATCCACATTCTGCTGCTTCAGCGGAGAAAAACCGGCCTGCCCTGAGCCGGCCGAAGGTTCCGCATTCTTGTTATATTGCATAAAAACGTCATTCCAAACCTCAACATAACGCCCGCAATCGCAAGAAGGATCGCACTTCGTATTCAAACCCTCGAAACCCGGCTTGTGTTTCGCAAAATCAGGATCATTCAAAACATCATAAAACATTTCCGTATCCGGACCGCACGGCCCGGTTTGCCCGGCCGGCCCCCACCAGTTTTTTTTCTTCGGAAAAAAGAAAATCCTGTCCGTCGGGATCCCCAATTTTTCCCAAATTTCAGCCGATTCCGTATCTTTCGGCGCATCTTTATCTCCTTCAAAACAAGAAACAAAAAGCCGTCTTGCCGGCAATCCAAATCCGCCTTTTTCCCACGGTAAAGTCAAAAGTTCAAAACTCATTTTTATAGCTCCTTCCTTAAAATAATCCCCAAGCGACCAGTTGCCGAGCATTTCAAAAAAAGTCAGATGAGTCGCGTCTCCGACCTCGTCAATGTCGTCCGTGCGCACGCATTTCTGCGCATTAACAAGCCGTTTTCCTGATGGATGCGGCTCGCCCAACAAATACGGCACAAGCGGATGCATTCCGGCCGTCGTAAACAAAACCGTCGGATCATTTTCCGGAATCAGCGACGCGCTCGGAATCTCCTTGTGCTTATAATTTTTCACAAAGAAATCGATGTATTGTCTGCGAATTTGATTGGCTGTAGGTGTCATGCTCAGTGGATTATACCAAAGAGGCCGCAAATCTGTTAAGATTCTCACGCTGTCTATGAAAAAACCGACGCCGATGAAACAAAAACAAGTTGGGCTGATTATGGTTATTTTTGGCATTTTTTGTCTGATCGGACCGGGGGTTTATTTTGTTTTTCAATCCGCGCGCATCACCGGAATTCCGGAGCTTTTGCCGGCGGATGAAACTGTCGCTTTTATTGAATCAACCGGCCGACTTCCATCTGAAATTGAGTTAAAAATAAATGAGACTTTTGGATTATTTTGGGAAAGAGACATCGCGCCCTGGGCTTCGGGCAAAGCTGCGCTGGCATTTCTATCTCAAACAAACGGGCAAGAATCGAAATTGGTCCCCTACGTTTTTGTCGAAACAAATTCACCTGAAAAAGCTTTCGAATTCTTAAAAAATTACAAAAACCAAGGTGCGGCAATAAAAGAAAAAGCCGATTGCGGAACCGCAGCATTTGACACTCCGGCAATCAGTTTCGCTTTTTGGGGCAAAGCGGTTGCCATAGCGCCGTCTTCAGGCGGACTTCAAACCTTGTGCGACAAACAATCCGCACTCACAAAACATTTAAGCAACGACATTGATTTCATAAGAGTCCGCCAAAATCTCACAAAGCCGTTTTGGGTTTATTTGAAGCCAAAACAGCTCCCGCGCGAAAGTCTTGCTTTGATTGCGAAATACTTCCCGCGCCTGCCTTGGATTAATTTTTCGTTCAAAACACTCGGCATGGCAATTGAGAAAAACGAGAATGTTTGGTCGGGAAGTTCTTATGCAATCAATGATGAGAATATTCCTCTAATTGCAGAACAATCCTACAGAGCGCTTTTGCTTCCGCTTTTGCCGCCCGATTCCGAACTTGTGCTTTCGGGCCAAAACTTACCTTCTCAGATAAACAAAATAGACTCACTCATCGGCAAGGACAAAACTGCTCCGCGCCTTGCAACCCTTCTCAATTTATTCGCCGACAAATATCTGCCGGGTATAAATTTTGAAAAAGATTTGGCGCCGATAATGTCCTCTGAATCGGCTCTTTCAATAAACGGCGCAAAGATACTGTTTATAACCCAGTTACCGGACAATACTTACCTGAAAATGGTGGAAAATGTACGAAGTGTTTTCGCAAAAACCGCCGCGACGTTCTCTCCAAAAGAACGCGAAGTAATCCTTCCGGACGGCACAAAAGCCGCTGAATTGATTCCAAATCCGGAGGGCGTCCGAAAATTCTCCGAAGATTTTAACGGCGTGCAAATAAACGGCTTTATTTTTGGACAAAAAGGAAATTCCGGCGAAATTTACGACTCGCTTGTTGCCGACAAGTGGATTGTAAGCAACGATTTGCCGACACTTAAAAAGGCCATACAGCTCACAAAAGAACCGGGTATAAATTTTATGGAAAGCGCCCGCTACAAGGATTACCTGAACCCAATCATGAAAAACCCCGAACTGCTTGGAATGGCGGTTTTGCCGAATGGCGTTTTCACTTTTTCCAAGCGCACGCATTCCGACCATATGGAAACCAGTTTTATTTTCGTGATAGAGTAAGGTTAAAGTGATTTTCAGGGATATTGTAAAAAAACCGGCACAGGATAAGAAGCGCGACCCGAAAGAAATTTCGCTGGTTTTTAAAGATAAGCAGCCCGACCGACAAACGCAGCGCATAACCGGACTGATTTTTATTTTCGTAACGGCATGTTTGGCCCTTTTAATCATAAATTTAATCAACATGGGCAACACCGGACTTGCATTAAAAAAGAGCATCACCGACGCCGCTTCGACCGGTTTTGAGACTATTTTAAAGGGCGGCAACGCGATTGCGGCATCCGACTTTGAGAAAGCTAAAGATTTGTTTGCGCAGGCGCAGGAAATTTTCGCCGGAATTCAAAACGATACGTGGTTTATTGCTCCAAAAACGCAAATGTTTAAGATGAACGATCCGGTTTTTGACGCTGCCAATGCCTTGATTTTAACGGGTCGGTATATCGCGCAAGCCGGTGGAATTTTTGCGCAGGCCGCCTCCAGGCTTCATGTAATCCCGCGCAGTTTTTTAATCGAAAATCAAAAGGCTTACGACGCTTCCATGCCTTCTCTGACGGCAAAAATTAAAGAACAGCTGCCTTTGTTTGAGAAGGCCGCGGATTCCTTGATGAAGGCAAATGAACAAATTAAAAAGATTCCGGATTCGTTTGTGCCGGCGAAATTAAAAGAGCGTTTTAATTTTGCAAAGGAAGCGCTCGCTTCTCTATCCGAGGCGATTACGGGCTTAAAAGCCGACATGCCGGCGATTTTGGCTTTGCTTGGAGACAAAGAGCCCCATTCTTATTTGATTTTATTGCAAAACAATGCGGAACTTAGGCCTACCGGCGGCTTTATCGGCAATTTTATTTTGGCGGAAACAAACGACGGATATCTTGTAAAAAATCGGATTTCGGATATTTACAGCGCCGACCATCAGCTGCAAGAAGTTTTGCCTCCGCCGGACGAGATTTTGCCTGCAAATACGCGTTGGTTTATGCGCGATTCCAATTATTCCGCGCACTTCCCTCTTTCGGCGCAAAAGGCCGCGTGGTTTTTGGAAAAAGAAGGCGGGCCCGGAGTCGATACCGTTATTGCCGTGGATCTTTCCGTGGTTGGCGATATTTTAAATTTAACCGGGCCGATAAAAATTCCGGAACTCAGCCAACCGCTTACAAGCGGCAATTTTGCGACCGTGTTGTCTTATATTGTCGAATCAAAAATGTCGGGGCGCGAAGATCCAAAGGCAATTCTTAAAAGTTTCGTTCCCGCATTTCAAAAGGCGGTTTTCGGGCATGTGGATCCCGTTTCTTTAATGCCGGTTTTGCAAAGCGCAGCAGAGTCCAAGCACATAATGGCATATTCAAAAAACGAAGATGTGCAGGCATTCTTTGAAAAGCAGGGCATGGCGGGATTGATGGCAAAAACCGGCCCGCGGGAGGATTATTTAAACGTAGTGCACACTTCAATCAGTGGAAATAAAAGCGACGCGTACGTTTCGGAAACCATCGCGCACGACACTTATTTAAGATCGGACGGACGCGTTACCGATGAGGTTACCATCACGCGAATTCACGAATGGGATGATTCGGCGCAGCGCAGACTTTCGTCGTTGGCACAGACTTTCGGCCTCCCCGATGCATCGCCCAAATTGCTGAAAATACTTGGCCAAGAAGCAAATTTACAAGCGCTCCGTATTTATGTTCCCGCGGGATCCACCCTTGAAAACAGTCCCTACAACGACGTTAAACTGAAATTCGACGAGGAAACGGGCAAAACCTATTTTTCCGCAAAGATGTACACCGCACCGGGCAGGATGAAAGAGTTAAAAATCCGCTATTTGCTGCCATTTAGACTGAATTTAGACCCCGTAGACAAATATCTCTTAACTGTGCAAAAACAGGCCGGCCAAGAAAATATAACTATTAAAAAACGAATTTTGCCTGATAGCGGCGTTTTGAATTACAAATACTTTCCCCAAAACAGCGCATTCGACGCCGACGGCGTATGGAAATTCGAAGGCCCTCTCACTCGCGACATGACGTTTTCCAGCGTGTGGGGGAAATGATGCTTGAACCGGTCATCCCCACTTGAAACGCTGATTTATTTTTTTCCACGTTTTTTCCCGACCGGCCCTAGCTCTGGCGGCTTATAATTCGGATTCAAATGCCTGCCTTTGAAAACGTCCGTGCCAAACCACTCCTCTGGCGATACTCCCTTCCCCGTCTTTCTTCGTACTTGGGCTACAGTTTCTGCCGGTCCTCTCGACCAACAGCGTCCGCAAACTCCATCGACCACATCGAACTGACCTGTTATAATCTCATCCCATTGAGAAGGCCCTTCGTGACTTCTCGGTTTACTCATGGCTCAATGGTACACACTCCCGTATTTTTATTCAACTTTTTAAATAAGTAACAATATCTTTCAAAAATTCAACAACCGGGACAATCTGAATACCGCTCTCCCACATTTTTTTATTGCCTCCGTAAAGCATAAATGCCTTCGTATCGGGATAGTCTTTGAGAAAAGCCCGAAGCCCCCGCAAGGCAGGGGCGAAGGAGGAAATCGGCGATGACAAATTTATAGGCTCGTATTGCAAATTCCAGATTTTGTTGCAGATTCGAATGCCCGGGCAGACTTCTGGAGCTAAAAAGTTGCTCAAACAAGCCATTCCTGCTTTTAAAAGCTTCGGTGAGATTCTACATGAATGAATCATTAAATTTCATTGATTCCATCTTCACTTGGTTTTACAGCAGGCTTACTCTCGTCCACATTTGGCATGCCCGGAGTACAGTGCAACGCCCTAATTGCCCGTTGGACCAGATCCCCAATGGACTTTAACGTAGCCTTATCATCAGCATAAGCTTCAGCACAATTGTTCCCCATTCTCCTGAGTGAGCCTTCCAGTGCAATCAATTTTCCTCTTGTTTCCGGTGCAAATTTATCGCAACTATCAGAAACTTTAGTTAACTCAGGTAGAGTGGTCAAAAGAGCAACTATTTGCAATTCGGCTTGTATACATGCCTCCATAACAGGTGAATGCACATCGGCGGTCGCCTTTGTGTTTACCCTTGTATTTGCGCATCCGCCGACAAGCGCAAGCGCAGCAGGTATGGCAGCTAAACGGTTTCTCGTATTCATAATATTGCATTTAGTTTATATCGACAAAAATACGCCTGATCAGGAAGAGGAACCAACCGATCGTCGGGGCCGCTCGGCATTGCCTGAAACGGCAATCCTGAATCTTGTAATGCCTTAAAATTAAAACATGGCGCAACAACTTCTATCCTCTGTGAGCTGTTTGCAACAAGCGACGTGTCGGAACGCCCCAATTCAGGCGGCATTGAATCGTCGACGGGTTTAGATGCATCAATAATCGCACCATGAAATCTATCGGTCAAAACGCGCAGGGCTTCAATGCAACCTTCACTCGGACTAAATCCGACTTTTACCATTAGCCTGTCATGCGGGCACTTGCGTTGCTGGCGCGGAAAGCGTCCCGGCATTAAACCAATCGTTGGTCCTTTCAATTCGCCAAGCTTGGTCAAATCAATCGCGGAGCCATCAGCGCCAAGAGGAGTGAGACTTACGCTAACCAAGCTGAGACCAATATTTCGATCCCACCTATTCAACGCAAAACGAACACCTGCAACTGCATTGCCAATTGCGCCGGCAACTTCACTTAAATATTCATCAATAGTCCTAAGGGTTTCGACCCTAAACGGCAAAGTTGCCGGTGCATCATTGTGAGGCATCATCGCCCTAAACACGTTCATTTCTCCAGCTGGACCAGCCAAATCCAATGTGCCTTGAACATGATTTAGAACTCTCACATCTGGAGTTCTGCCCTTGCTATCCGTACCTTCCGCAAGCTTAACCGTATCTGTAAGTTTCTGTGGCATATTAAAAATGACTAAAGGAGTAAGACTTTAGCAAGCATATGCATATCTGTCAACGGGCCGACTTACTGGTTATTTCTTCAGTTCTCCCGTTAAATTCCACTTAAACGCTTTTTTAACCTTTACAGGCACAATTTGGCCAATCAGCTTCTTGCCTTCAGCCGCACTTTTAACCGGAAATTGCGTGCGTTTATAGTGTTCGGAATATCCCTCGCAAAGGCCGCCTTTTAAATATTTCTCCACCAGCACATTCACGGTTTTGCCTTCAAACTTCTTGTGATTTTCCAGCGAAATCTCATGCAAAAGATTGTTTATCACATGCCAGCGGCGGCGCTTTTCCTCCGGCGAAACGTCATCTTTCATTGTGCGATGGGCCGCGGTGAATTTCCTCATTGAATACGGCGAAAAATAAATCATATCCCAGCGCACCTCCTTAAAAAGTTCGACGGTTTCATTGAACATATCCTTAGTTTCGCCGCAAAAACCGACGATTATATCCGTCGAAATCGCGCAACCGGGAATCTTCTTTCGAATCTTTTTTATCAACTCCAGATAGCGCTCGCGCGTATACGGCCTATTCATCTTCTTCAGCATCGCATTGCTGCCGGATTGCACAGGGAGGTGAATGTATGGCATTTGGGTTTTGAGATGCGCGACGGCATCAATCACGTCGTCGGTCAGGTCCCTTGGATGTGGCGAAGTCCAGCGCACGCGCTTTAAACCCCTGAATTTCAATTTATCAACTTCCTCCAAAAGCCTGGTGAAATAAATTTTTCCGCCGGGTTTCAGCGATCTAAACCGCTTCTCTTCCCTATCCAGGAAAGA
This sequence comes from Candidatus Peregrinibacteria bacterium, assembly GCA_016220145.1. Lineage (GTDB taxonomy): Bacteria > Patescibacteriota > Gracilibacteria > UBA1369 > UM-FILTER-53-11 > JACRID01. Next base: position 13,529 of record JACRID010000074.1, on the reverse strand, counting down.
AAGTCCGTACGAGTCAACGTTTTGCCCGAGCAATGTAATTTCCTTGCAGCCTTTGCTAACCAGCAATTCGCATTCTTTCAAAATTTCACTCATCGGCCGGCTGCGCTCGCGCCCGCGAGTGTATGGCACAATGCAAAACGCGCAAAACTTATCGCAACCACGCGCAATCGGAACAAAACTTTGAAAGTTTGAAACGCTTTTTGGATTTATCTTAAAATAATTCCGCAGAGTATCTCCATCGCCCTCTTTGCGCAGTTCAAGCGGCAATTTGGGGCTCGCCTCCAGAAGCAAATTCGGCAAAATCGCCAAATCTTCTATTCTAAAAACCAAATCCACTTCCGGTAACGTCTCAACCAGCGGATCCTTTTCAATGGATTTTTGCGTTGAAGATTTTCGCACCATGCAGCCGGTGATCGCCACCAAAAGTTTTTTATTGGTCTTTTTTAATTCCTTCATCAGCGGCATAAGTCCATAAACGCGATCCTCCGCTTTTTGCTTTATTGAGCAGGTGTTAAAGACGATTAAATTGGCTTCGTTCTCACGTTTTACTGGCTTATAGCCGGCATTCTCAAGCACGGTCGCGACCCTCTCCGAATCGGAATAATTAAACTGGCAACCGTAGGTTTTAATGGTGTATTTGAGCTCGCAGTGTTGACTTGTAGCCATTTTTTATAGTAGAATAGTGTAAACATATTAACTTAAATAAATACAAACAATCAAAATGTTCGAAGGATTATTCAAAAGACGAGGAGAAACTAAAGAAGCACCGAAAGCCGGCAAAGAATCAGCCGAAGCCATGATGCCTCCATATTTTTCCGCAGAAAGATGCACAGATTTGGGCAAAACCTTCAGAAGGTTTGGCTTGGATGTACATGACATGAAAAACATAGAATAACAATCAGGCCGAGCCGCAGCTCGGCTAAGCAAATAACGTTTTGCGCTAGCAAAACAACATCTCTCAATGAAAACAAAAACAAACAAAGCATCAAAAATAAGAGTGGACTTCTCAAAAGAAGGAAAGGATTATTATGCTGTATTCGCGGTAACGCGCGAGGGCGAGGCAACAACCTATGCCTTGCACGCGGAAGTTTTCAATTCAAAAGACAAAAAGATTTTCGAAAAGGACAGATTCGGCTTGGATTATTCGCAAGTTGAACACGCGCTGACGTTCGTGTTTCATCAGGCGTTTGTGGAGGAGTGAAAATGCACCCCGGTGTTTTTTGCTTGATTTTTAGGCATATTTTGGTATTATATTTGCATAAAGCCTGGGCGCTGCTACACGCAGTCTCTCTTGGGTGTCACAGGAACTCTTCCAAACGGAAGGGTTTTTCTGTAACGCATCCCGCAAAGCGGGATGCGCTTCGTCCTCTCGTCCCCTTTAGGGCCGTTTTGGGAAGTTCATACTTTTTTAATAATTTTGTAACAGAAATTTCATCTTGTTTTGGTATACACAAACACAGCCTGGTGAAGTTTGGGGCTGTGGTGTAATGGTAACACGCTTAGGCTTGACACCCAAGAAATGCCGGTTCAAATCCGGTCAGCTCCACCAGGTTAATAGTTGACGTGGGGCTTTTGTGCTACCATTCAGGTAAGTATTATTTAACCAGAACAGAATATGGAAATGGATTTGTTGAAATTGTTTTTTATCCTTTTAACAGCGATGCTGCTCATTATTGCTTGGGCAAATAAAGCCAAGTCGGTTAAGGCTGTGTTTTACAGAAAGTTAGTGATCAGGGTGACTCTTTTTATATTGATCGTTGAATTAATATATGTTGATCAGACTCGATGGAATTCTCTTCAAAAAGAGCTGGCAAACACTCAAAATCTTTATTATAGCGAAGGAACCGGCTTGTTGGCGGAGGGAGGAAAAGTGATCTATCTGAATTTCCTGTTACCGAATAAGAATGATTTATACGGTATCCGACTGGTTACTTCAAAAGAATGCAAAGATAAACTTGCAGGAAGTTCGGGCATTCCGGGTGGTTTTTTTAATTGGCCGTCTCTTTGGTATTCGTCGGTATATATTAATGAGCCGAACCCCAACGGCGAGCCGAAACCTTTGGCGGTTTATGCGATGATCAACGATTCGGTATTTCACGAAATTTTCACTTCCGGTGAAGGTGCTGCGGTAAAATTAAAAAATCAAGATGGCACGGTGGAAGTTGTATCTGCTTCCTCGTATGGCCCTGATTCAGAGAGGAATGTCTATCTTGTAAGATACACACCGACAAAGCGCCCCACCGCGAGCAGCTGTGATACTCAAGCGGAAATGATGCGGGGTAATTATTAAGCGCACAGGCCGCGAGCTGGCTTTTCCAACACGCGAAAAAGGGCCTCCGCCCAAGTTATGGAGAGCCCTTCATCATGTATCCAGGGCTCTCTATCGATTGCGGTTTCAAAAATTTGAAGTTGCAATTGAGAGAACGCTGGCCCCCCGCTAGGCGGGGTAACATGATTGCCGATTGCGGGTATCCCAACTTTTTTGTGGGGGCCGGAAATTTTCTTAAGAGGGATTTGCTCGCCTCACTGATGAAAATATCTTTCTTGCGTTACAAGAAGTGCCATTTTCATCGTTCGGCGTCCTTCGCTACACTCTGCCGTGGCGTGGCGTCGCTTCGCTGCGGACCGCAAATCTCGCACTTTTCTGCTGTGTATTGGATTGGTTTAGAGTCGCAACCGGGACGAGGCCGTGATTCTGGAATCCCCGCTAGGCGGGGAAAGAATCTTTGGCGGAATATTTTATTGTGTTTTTGTATTCTTTTTTTGTAAGCTCAGGCCTTATTCAGTCGCCCATCGCGGGAACGCTCGGGCTTCTTCATTCGGCCTTCGCGCTCGCGCTGTGCGCTCGCAATAAAGAAGAACCTTATTTTTATTTGTCTTTTTCGTTAGAATACAAAGCAGAGAGAGATCCAGGCTTTTACCTTAAGCCTCTCTCTACTGTGTAAACGTTCGTCGTCTTTCGTCCGCCCTCCACCCTTCACCCTAATTTTCAAAGAACTTCGCTCTAAAATTCAAGTTATTATATCCAATTCAAAACTTCACGCAAATTATTATTGTAGACGTACTGCTAATATATGGCGATAGAAATACTTCCAATTAAAACCGCAATTCTGAAAAAAAACTTTAATCTGGCGGACACAATATCCGAATATTTTGTAAAGAACGGCGTTGCACCGAAAACCGGCGATATTCTGGTTTTAAGTTCCAAAATTGTTTCGGTTTCGCAGGGAAAAGTCATAGATTTAAGCAAAATCAAGGTCGGCAAGAAGGCGAAAATGTTTAGAAGAACACGTTATGGCCGCGGCAAGGAAGATCCTAGAATAGTTGAACTTGTGTTGCGCGAGGCCGATGCCGTCCTGCCCGGAACCATGATTTTAACCTTAAAAGACGGCATTTTAATTCCGGAAGCCGGCATAGATTTATCAAACATTCCAAAAGGCTTTGCAGTGATTTGGCCAAAAAATCCCTGGCAAACCGCTGAAAACTTAAGAAAAAAGCTTTGCCACAAATTTAATCTCAAGAATTTTGGCGTCGTGATTTGCGATTCCCACTGCCAACCGCTGCGTTGGGGCACCACCGGAATTGCAATCTCCTGGGCCGGATTTGAAGGAGTCGAAGACGCGCGCGGACAAAAAGACATTCACGGGAAAGCGCTTAAAATAACCAAAAAAGCGGTAGCGGACAATTTATCCTCAAGCGCACTGCTCGTCATGGGCGAAGGTGGAGAAAAAATCCCGTTTGTTGTAATTCGCAACGCACCGGTGAAATTCACGACTCGCCGCCAAAAGAAAAACGAAATTTGCGTGAACCCGCGCGATTGCATTTTTGGCGGCATTTACAGCAAAAAATTTCTTAATTTGATAAGATTAGGGAGTAGAGCATTAGTGGCGGTAGGGAAATAGGGCTCTGATTCTCCGTTCTTCTGTTTCTCTTCCTGCCCATCCCCTACCACCTACTTCCCTACTCCCTCTCCATGTTTCGTATCGCCGTCCTCGCCTCCACCCGCGGAACCGATCTGCAAACCATAATCGACGCTATCAAAGCCGGGCATTTGAATGTTGAGCTGGCATGCGTGATCAGCAATAAGAAAAATTGCTACGCGCTTGAACGCGCACATCATCAAGGTTTTAAGACTCATTTTGTTGATCCGAAAGAAAAATCCAGGGTTGAATTTGACCGCGAAATGGCAAAAATTCTGGAAGCGGAAAAGGTGGATTTAATTGTTCTGGTCGGCTACATGCGCATTCTGACGCCTTTCTTCACCGGCAAATTCCATAAAAAAATCATAAATGTTCATCCGGCGCTGATTCCAAAATACTGCGGTCAGGATTTCTATGGCGCAAATGTGCACGAAGCCGTATTAAAAGCAGGCGAAAAAGAAACCGGCATGACGATTCACTACGTAGAAGAAGGCGTGGACACCGGCGAAATAATCCTTCAAAAAAAGTGCGCGGTCCTGCCAACCGATACCCCCGACACATTAAAGGAGCGTGTTCAGACTTTGGAAAAAGAATGGTACCCGAAGGTGATCCGATGGCTTGCGGAAGGCAAAAGGAATGCGCCGAATTAGGGCCCGCGCACAGACCCCAATTTCTTTATAAATCCAACAAAAGCAGCTTTATCGTATTCCCCACGTCCGGCACGCCGGCAAAATGAGGATAAACTCTTATAACATTAAGTCTCAAGTTGTAATAGAGAAGAGCGTTTACCATGTTCGAGATTATAATATTCACATTTTCTTTCTTGAGAAATTCGGTAATGCGCCCGATCTCTTGAATTGTAAACGTTTCTTTTGTAACCGATGAACCGATAATCTTTCCTTCCAGTACCTGCGCGAAGAAAAATTGGAATTTTTGCTTTGTATCGTCAGCAATAATCGAGGCAAGACCATCTTCTTTTATTATAGGTATCGCCACTTTTGCAGTATGCGGAATCGGAGGATCAATATAGAGAATGATATCTCCAATGTGTTCCACGTCTTCTTCCACCTTTTTTTCGAGTCTGCGAAGTTCGCTTCTTAAATCGCGAAGATCCGTAAACGGATTTATTCCCAAAAACGCCTCTCCGAAAATGAATGTCCCGACATGGCGCAGACGTATGAGCTTTACCTCCGATATAATGCGCGATTTCTCCAAGATTTTGCGAATGCGCTGTTCCACTTCCGGTTTATTCCAGTAATCAATAAGATAAAGAAATGCATCTTTTGCATTTAATACGCCTGTCACAATGACTATTGCCGCAATGATTACACCGATAATTCCTTGCACGTATGGAATATGAAAATATTCGGCGCCAACGGCTATCAACACGCCGGTACTGCTCAACATGCTGTTTCTATCATCCGCATAGCTCGCCTGAAAGGCCACCGAATTAATTTTATTGCTCATGTTTTTGTCGTATCTGTATGCGGAATAAGAAAGACCGCACGAGATGAGCGAACTAATGGCCGCAAAAAGAAGATATGATGTTTTTTCCGGCGTGAACAATTGGTCCGCGCTTTGTATCAATGCTTTGTATCCTCCATAGATTATGAGCAGCGACAAACAGAATCCTGCAAATGTTTCAATGCGATGGTAGCCGTATTTAAATTGGTCATCGGCTTTTTTCAGTGACGCCCTGATACCGAGGTAAAGCATTAAGGTGGAAAGTATGACGATGAAATTTCCAAATGCATCGGCAAAGAGTACAACCAAATTACTTAAATAACCTCCAATAAATTTGAAGACGGTTAAACCGGCATATATGAATATCCATTTTCTTGCGGATTTCGCAGCATCCCGAAGTTGTTCCAGGTGAACCTCTTTATTGTTTTTGATTTGGGTCTGACCTTGTTCCATCTGTTAATTCTAACATAAAATCATCATTTTGGGAAGTCCGCACTTGCAAAGACCACAAAAAGATGTTATAATAGTACATAAAACTGTTTCTAACATTTAAAAACAAAAACATATGGCAAATACCACAAAGAAAACTTTGATTGCGCTTGCGCTGGTTTTTACGGTCATTAATGGAGGACTTGTGCTGGCTGCAAATGAACAGTATTCAAAACTTCACAGCGCATTCGGAACGGAAGATCCGGATCCGGATTTGGATGGCGTTTATATGAATGAAGACAAATGCCCCGGAAGTTCTTTTGATCTTTGGCTGCTGAATAAGGATTCAAAAAAGCAAAAGGGGTCAATTGAATTTGCGGATGTAAAGGACGCGGGTAAAACGGTTTATGTCAGACTTAAGAACGTCACTAAGGCTGCAAAAGGCGGAAACGAGGTCGCCGTCGAAGCTTCCAGCGATGCTAAATTTTCAAAGGGTCTTACCAAGCAATACATTTTGAGCGGGAATAAAGTAACAACCGTGGACATGATTGCCAGGAGGTTCCGCGCGCTCTATTCAAACGCAACGAACGGCATCGCCGTGGTGTGGAGCATGGACCTTGAGAGCAAGAATAAGAAAGCGAAGGGATGCACCGTCAACGAAGAATCCGGCTTAACACAGCCATAAAAAGTCTAATTATGCTTCGGCAACGGCTTCCCCTTCCACTTCCAAAAGTATTTTATTGCCGACCCCAAGTGTATCCAAAATACGCGCTGGCGAAGCAGCCCCAAAAGACTGCCGCCGGAAAGGCGTTTGTGATAATGAAGTGCTCTCGCTTCCGGATAATAAACAACCTTAAACCCGGCATTCCAAACCTTTCTGCACAGATCGGCGTCTTCCATAAAAAGGAAATAGCGGTCGTCAAAGCCGTGAACTTTTTCGAAAACTTCCTTGGGAAGCATTAAACAAGCCCCGGTGACGAGATCAACTTCGCGCGTGGTTTTGTGATCGTAATCTTCCATAAGATACTGATCCACTTTCTTCTTGAAAAAGCCGATTTTCTTGAGTCCGGTGCGCTTTATCACCAAGTCGGCAGGCTTCATAAAACGCCTGCAGGAATCTTGGATTTGACCGTTGAAATAAAATAATTGGGGCGCGAGAACGCCGGTTTCATGGTGTTTTTCGGCATAATCAACCAGCTTTTGCAAAGTGTCCGATTCAACCGAAACGTCAGGATTAAGAATCAGCACATACTTGCCCTTGGCGTAGCGCACGCCAAGATTATTTCCCTTACCATAGCCAAGATTGCTGCCGGAATGGACCAAGATTATATCCCCTTTTTTGTGCATTTGTTCAAGATATTCGAGGCTTTCGTCGCGGGAATCGTTGTCAACGACGATAATTTCGAACGGAAAGTCAGTTTTGCTGCGCTTAAGCGCCTCAATGCACAGGCGCGGCAGATATTTCAGATTCCAGTTGACGATGATGCAGGAAATTTTCATGGGGATTGCAGTTACAGTGTGCGGATCGCTAAGATGTTTTTTTGACCAAGTTTAGCCTGCTGGGCCGCGGGATCATGCCGACCCCGCCTTGCGGGGGAGGTGGCGCAGATGCCTCTGCGCCAATCCCGCGGCGGTCGCGAGGTCGTACATGTTAGACCGAGCGACATGCCAGGCTTTTGGGCAAAAAAATATATTAGTGATCCGCACGCGGCTTTATTTTCTCGCGATTCGGCTTAATCTTAAGCTCCCAAGAACCTGTTACAAAACTGGCTTCCGGAACATCTTGGGCCACAACTATTCCGGCGCCGACAAACGCATTTGAGCCGATCTTAACGCCCGGCATAAAACTCACATTTATTCCAACTCTTATATGATCGCCGGTGACCAAACCGAATTTATTTGAACCGCAATCGATCTTGTCGCCGCCATTCACCTGCACCTGGATATTCTTTTCATCAAGCCTGAAATTGCCGGTCAGTGCACCGGCTCCAAACGAAACGTCATTACCGATCACGCTGTCGCCAATGTAATTCATGTGCAACCAAACGCCATCACCCATAAAACTGCGCGCAACTTCGCTTCGCCCAATTACACAGTCCGCGCCGATGTGCGCCTGCCTAACCAAAGAATGCGTGCCAACAATAGTGTTTTTACCTATATAAACCGGCCCGCTAATCACGGCGCCTTCCATAACCTTCACGCCGTCTTCCAAATAAACGTTGCCTTTTATTGTCGCATTTTTGGCGATTTCAATTCCCTTTCCTTTCAATCGCGGCTTCAAATTATCCAAATAATAATTCATCAACCGGAGAACGTGCCATGGATATTTTATTGGCTGCCAGAAACCAGAAAACGGTACTGCGCGATAAACGACGCCGGCATCAAAAAGCTGCTGCAGTGCAAGTTCGTAGCGATCATCACACGAAAAGGATGCGCCTTTGGCGCAGTAATTATTAGCCTCACTGCGGTTCGGCCTAGAAGATATTTTTTTCAAAGCGGCCAAAAACGCCTTCGAATTTGGATGATAATGCATGACGATATTCACCAAATCGCTGGGCTCTTTTCCCTCTCCCGGCTTTTCCACAATTTTGGAAATCGCGCCACCGGTTGCCACTTTCAAATACCCGCCCGGAAAATATTCCGACACTTTTTTGGCGACAAGAAGCCCTTCGCCAGTTTTAACGTTTTCGCTTAAAAGATCATATGCCGACGGATCCACCACATCATTCGCACTAACCGCAAAAAAAGGATCACCACCAATCCACTTCTCCTCGCTCAAAATCGCACCCGCCATCCCAAGCTCCAAATCCTCCTGTTCCTTCACCGTAATTTCTGCACCTTTGGCATCGTACTCCTTAACCAATTTCTTAAGGTCAGCCAAATTGTGCGCACCTCCCATCACCAAAATTTCAGAAAAACCGGCGCGAATCAAAGTGCCAAGTTGATGCGCAACCAACGGTTTCCCTAGAAATTGCAGAAAATTCTTATCCGGAACAGGTTGCATTCTTTTACTTCGACCTGCCGCAAGAAGCACTACCTTTTTCACGGGCGCATCTTAACATTTTTGAAGATAAACCTGAAATCCCGACCAGTTGACTAATGCGGTCGTTTTGCTGTATAATATAACCAAATAACCTATAACAAAAACAAATATGCAAACACCATCAGGTACCCCGGGGGGAAGACCAGAAGCTTTAGTTGGAGTTCATCTAAAGGCTTTAAATATCAAGGGAAGTGACTTGGCAAATCTCGCAAATCCAGAAGTGAAAGGTAAGGGCAAAGAAAGAAGGGATGCTATTTTGAATGCAATAGTAAGCGAGATACAATCATCAGCATCTCACTCTGAACAAAAGATTCCGCCCAAATACAAAGAAACTCTACTGGCTGTAATGAAGGGAACTCCAAAAACTGTAATGGAATTTTTAAAGACTTTTCTCGGTGGAAACGAGGAAAGAGCTGCTCTATTAGTCCAGGCTTTACACGGAGCAGCAATGGAAAATTTGAGAGATGTTAAACTACCGGCCGAGTTAACCAAAGGAACTAGTAGCCGGGCTTTTCACGTACTGGCTGGGCAATCCACTGAAGCAATTGACGTACGTGCAGACGCGGCACGCATGAGAGGAACATTACACGATAAAGGCCCAGTGCCTCCTCCACCACATTGGGGCAAACGAGCGGCTTAGTCCATCATGTTAGAATCTTCACAAGCTTACCCTGTTTCACGCCCTCGGCGATCTCCATCGCGATTCTTTCGCCGACGCTTAGGTTTTCGCCATACAAATAACCCGTATACGGCGTAAAACGTGTGCCGGGAGAACCCGGAATGCGCAAGCTGACATCAAAGATAACGATGTCTTCTTTGCCTTCTTCGGCGGTTACCGCACCCTGAAGCGCAAACGGCCCTACAATTCCGATGCCGTGTTCACTTTGCGTCGCTTTAACAAACCGTTCGCCCAAATCCAAAATCTTCTCCACAAGGGACTCCTTCACCGTTACTGCGTAATGGCCGGTCTCAATCATTTTTGGCTCAAATTTAGGATAATCTCCCTGGACCTCAATTTGCTCCCAGGCTGGCAAACGTAGCAAACCATCCAAATTGGTCTGGCGGCGAGTGTCGGTTCCAAGAAGTTCAACCTCACCCGCAAACGGCGAATAAAAATAATTAAAATTCACCGGCGCGCCAATTATAAACTCTTCGATTATGGCTTTTTCAAGCGCTTCCTTTGTTATCACCTTTCGAGCGAGCAAATCCCGCGAAACCGCTTTGTAATCCTCAAAAGACGCCGCCTTAAAAAACGCCCTTTCATAACCGCGTGTCGCCTCATTAACCTTCACCAAAACAAGCCTGTCAATTTCCTCCGGCTTTTTGTAAATTTTCGGAATACGAATTCCCGCCTTCTGCAGCAAATGATACTGATTCTTCGGCTGATTGCGCTCTTCCAGTTTCAACATACTGCGAGAGCCGAAAATCGGCACGTGAAACTCATTTTCAACCTTGGCAAAATCCTTAAAATAAACCCAAAAATAACGGTTGTGAATGAAAATCGTATTCATTTTTCGCAGGCGTTTTTGCACCTCCGGATTCACGATATCGCTGAATTTATCCACCAAAATCACCTCATCAATACAGCCTAAAGTCGTTCCTGCGCGGTCCTGCGCGTCACGGGTTTTGTAATATTTTGAATAAGTTTTGTCGCGGCCCTTTTGGCAAACCGCAACGGTTTTAAACCCAAGTTTCTTTGCGCCATGGCAAACGTCCAAAGCGCTGTGCCCGCCAAGTACGCCAATAGTAAGATTGTCCAAATCATAGGACTTCAGAATGTTTTGAATGTCTTTTTGGCTGATCATGGTCAGATTATAACGCTTTTGAGGATAAAGGGTAAAATTTAGCCTTGCATTCCAGATCAGTTCTTGTTATTCTAGGGCTATGGAATATCTAATCTAACCATATGGATTATCTATTTGAAGCTCTCAACCCTTGGTGGGACAATTCAAACTGGAACACGGAAAGCTATGAACGCCGTGAATTTCAAGATGTAATGCGTCTTTTGGATTTTGAAGAAAATAAGAAACCCCGCGCGCCAATTCTTGTTGGACCGCGCCGCGTTGGAAAAACTACACTGATGTATCAAGTAATTCGCGCTTTTCTCAAAAAAATTCCAGCTTCAAATATTTTGTATTATTCATTTGAAAGAGCCGATCCCGAAATGCAACACAATCAAAATGCGCTATCCGAGATTGTGACATTATGGGGAAATAGAGAATACGATACAAAAAAGCCCCGTTTGCTTTTGTTGGATGAGATACAAAATGTAAAAGATTGGGACTCCAGGATGAAAACCATTTTGGAAGCCACTTTTTCCGCGCCTCTTTTGGTTATGATGACAGGGTCTTCTTCTTTTGATTTGATAAGCAAATCGCTGCAAACATTGCACGGCGTAACGCGTAGAATTTTTATGCCCCCTTTTTCTCTTGTGGATTTTTGGCTGATGGAATATCCCGAAGATATTGATTTTGTGGAAAAAACCGAACAATGGCGAAAATTATGGTTAATGACTACTCATGAAGACGCCGGCAATTTCATGCCAAATCCCATGCCGATGCACATTGAAACGATGAAAGATGAGAAATGGAAAAAGGCGTTAAATTTGCAAGAAACGTGGCTACTAAAGGGTGGATTCCCCGAATTTTGGCACGACGTAGATCAACGGGTGGCGTCGGAATTATTTGATTTTTATGTAAGGCGAGTCGCGCAAGACGACATTTTAAAACTTCAAGGCATTTCCAAATCAGTCGAGATAGCGCGTTTTTTAAAATATTGTTATTTTCATCCGGGTGGAGAATTAAATATTACAACTGCAAGTCAAGAACTTGGCATACCAAGAAGCACTATGGATGTAATGTTGGATTTGCTCTCAAATGCAGGCTACCTAAGGGTAATTCCAAGATATACCGGTAATGCCGCATCTTTGAGGCAAAGACATATCAAAATATATCCCATAGATCACGGCCTTATCCCAAGGAAAGCACCAAACGGAATGACTATTGAAACAATGGTTGTAAATACATTCTCCCGTATGGAAGAAGCTGAAATTTATTTTCTGCGAAAAAAAACGGGCGGAGAAACAAAAGAAATTGATTTTGCGGTTAAGGCGGGCTCGCGTCTTATTGCAGTTGAAGTAAAAAGAAGAATCGAAAGGAGTGATGTTGAAAAATTTCGCAAAACGGTTTCCGAACTTTTGCCTCAAGCAACCAATAGAATAATGCTTTGTTGGGATACGGACGAAAACGGGCTTATTCAAGATACTTCAATAAACTCGGAATATGTGGAAATACAGCCATTATGGAAAATAGCTCTTGGCTTGCCAAATTCGCTTTTAGCGGAAGGAGAAAGTTTGTAATTATCCCAGCACTTTTTCCATCTGTCCGGCTTCGATCGCCTGTTTGATGTCGCGCGCGACGCGGCGGCCCGTGGACATCGGTTCGCCATATCTCAAATCCGTGTAAGGAGAGCCATTTATATACAAATTTGTTCCGGCGACGATGCGGGCGGAAATTTCAAAAACGTAAAATTTCAGGTCTTTGTCTATGATCATTTCCAGGCAAAATGGACCAAAAAGCCCGCCCTTGCAAACCGCCTGCGAGGCTTTAACAACGCGTTCCCCCATTCCAAACAAATCCGGCAAAAGCGATTCGCGAACCACCAGCGGAATATTTCCCGTAATCGTGTAGCTGGTCTTAATACCCACATCCAACTGATCCTTTGCGGCAATTCTTCCAATGGAATCGGCGTTGGATTCATAACGCTTGTCGAAACTCATAATCTCCAATTCTTCCGTCAGGCGGGAGTAAAAATAATGCGTATAAACCGGCACGCCGACGATGTATTCCTGAATCGTGTAATCTTTTTCATGCGGATAATCCTTCATTCGTTCGTAAAACTCGTTTGGATTATTTGCGATGAAATAGCCAAGTCCGCCCTTTGCACCATGAAATTTAACTATAACCGCGCGATCAATGTCTTCCGGATGCTGGAAAATATCAGGTTGGTTGAGCCCCGCCGAGGTCAGCCATTGTCGCTCTTTTGTGCGATTGGATTCCCATTCCAAGATGGCTTTTGTGCCGTAGTGCAGGCACTTAAGTTGCTGAACGCGTTCCCAACCCAGGTAACTGACAAAAGATCCGTGAGGGATAACAATCGCGTTCCTGGCCATCAACTCTTTTTCTATCTTGAAAAAATGCTGAAAACTGTCGATTTCGATGATTTCGTCGGCAACTTTGTAACTCGTATAAGGTTTGGTTTTGCCTTTTTCGCAGACGCAAATGGTCTGAAAGCCTTCGTCTTTTGCGCCCTTCAATATCTGCAAAGCACTGTGGCTTCCGATTGTCGCTATCTTATATTTTTTAAAATCTCCTTTTTTTATCATAAGGTTGCGCTGAGGAATTTTGTGTTATTTTATCGGGAAAATTGGTATTTGTCCAGCGATTTATCGCTTGCCAACGATGTGTTCGCGAATTTCATACGCGCGCTGGACCAGCTCTTTATCCATCACTTCTTTCATAACCTCAAAAGCTTGGATCATACGTTTTTTCCTTTGAAAAAGTTTTTAAGATAGAATTTGGGGGTAAAATATATTTAACCCCAAATTTCAATGAAAGATGATTTTTTCTGGGCATTTCTGCCCGAAGGTCTGGAGCAGTATTTTGACGTGGAAT
>JACRID010000073.1 GCA_016220145.1 Candidatus Peregrinibacteria bacterium | reverse complement strand
TATTCTGCTTCGAAAAGCAGAATATCCCATCATCATCACACGTCAATTTTTTTGGCACTACATTTTTTACGCAATCCCCATTTTTCCCATTCAAAAAGCCAATCCAATCCCGGCTTCAGGGGCTAAGTGGTGAAGATGAGCTTAAGATAGCATTTCTCACAGTATACAATCTCCGGTCGCTTTGGCGCAAAGCTCGTCATCATATTTTCTCCACACCTGCTGCATTTTCTTGCCCACAATTTTGGCTGATCTCGCAGTTCCATTCTTTTAACGTGCCTGCAGCTAGGACAAACATGAGGAATCGGAACAAACATTTACCTGTAAAATTTAAGTTCCTGCGCTATTATTTTGTAGTTTTTCCCGCACGCCGCACAAACAAGCACTTCATTTATTATCGAGTCCTTTGCGTCCTTAACATTTTCCGGAATCTCAATTGTTTGTGGAATTACCGCTTTTTCGTCAGCGTCTTTCCATTTGTAACCTTTTGTAAGAGCCTGCTCTTTTGTAAGCGGGAAACAATCTTGCGCAATGGTTTCGTTATATCCAAAAGGTGAAATATTTGCCGGGAAAAATTCGCCATATTCTCCGGTTTGCTTCATGTGCGCGATTATTTTGTCCTTTAAAGCAAAATATTCTTCCTTTGTATATTGCTTGTTGAAGATGCAATATTGCTTTTTCTTAAGCCCGACGCAGCCAAACAAATCTCGTGAGCCTGTGCATTGTTGGCAATATTCGCAGTCAACCAAGTTTGTGGTGCAATTTGAACAGAATTTAATATTGTATACATGATCCCCGCACGCCACGCTTTCATATACAAATTCGGAATTCATTCCCCATCCGGTGTAATCCATTGAGTTTTTTACTGTGAGAGTTAGGCGTAAACAATACCTGCAATCTTCCAAGTCCCTGGAATCAAAGCAATAAAAAGAGTTTTTGGAATCGTAAAGTCGGTTACCGATGCAATCCTGGTTGTGTTCCGCCTGAAGATTTTTATATGGTTGAGTCAAAAAGAACTGATCGCACTTTTCTCTAAGTTCATTCACGTCGCTATAGGTATCAATTCCAAAATCCGACTTTATTTTCTCATATTCCTCGCGCGAATATTGTTTATTAAACACCATGTACTGCTTGTGGCGCTGATTGATGCAGCCAATGCAATCTCGGCATTCTTGGCAATTTGAAAGAAACGCGCTGTCACCGCAATTTTTGCAGTCTCTGCTGTATTTGATGTTGTAGCAATCTTTGCAGTCCATGCAGTCATAGCAGAGCTCGCCGCCGTAAACAAAAGAACTGTCGCATACGTTTTTTGAATTATTTAAGCGGTTGGAATAATAGCAGTCTTCATCATAATCGGATTCGGCAATCAAATAGCAATTTTTAAGATAGCCTGTGCAATTTGTAAAATCGCTGTTTTCCAGAGTTCCGCCGATTATAAAGGCCGCAAAATGAGGAGTTGCGTTCTCCAGTTCCAAAAATTGTTCAAAAAATGGCCTGTTGAAGTCAAAATCTCGGCCATAATCCAAGGCGTCCCAAGAATCGCCCCACCAAGCGTCGACACTATAAACCGGAAAAGGAGCATTCTCGTGATACTGGGAAATGACCCTTTTGCCTGTTAAATCGCACTTTCTGTAATAAAGGGTTTTTGCGTTGCGAAAAGTAAGGCGACGCATTAAACGGCACTGCGGACACCTTTTTGAATTTGGGACATTTATACGTTTATAAAATGCGATGTCCGCGTCATCTACGGTGAATTTTTGTCGGCATTCAATGCACTGAGACTCTTTCATCGCTCAATATACTGCTTCAAGATAGCATTTCTCGCAATAGATGGTCTCCGGTCGATCTGGCGCATATGTCGTTTTGAAGCCAACGCCGCACTTTGCACAGGTGCGATTAAAGAGTTCTCTGTTGTTGCGCAAAAGTTCGCGCTGTTTTATGCGGCAGTATGCGCACTGCCCAAGAATAGGGATATTTTGTTGTCGCAAAAAGCGCAGTTCTTGGTCCAAGATTTTGTAATTTTTGCCGCAACCAGGACACTCCAGCACTTCATTTAAAATTTCGTCCGTAACATCTTTTATGTCGTCAGGAATTTGGTAAGTCTGTTTTGTGTGAGATTTGAAGGCTTCGTCATACCATTTATAGCCAAGTTTAAGCGCTTGCTCTTTTATAAGAGGGAAATAAGTTTGGGCCGTGGTTTCGTTATAACCAAAACAGGATAACTCCGGCGGGAAAAATTTGCCCCACTCCCCCGTTTTCTTCATGTGCTCGATAATTTTTGCGCGCAGCGTTTTATATTCTTCCTCGGAATATTGTTTGTTTAATATGCAAAACTGTTTGTGTTTGAGTCCGGCGCAGCCGAATAGATCATGAGAATTCATGCAGAAATCGCTGTATGCCACATTTGAGCAGTCCAAAACCCAAAAAGACATCACAATGTTGTAATCGTCCATGACGCTGACGGAGTTGAAAATCAATGTTGAATTAAGGCCGACCAAATCGCAGTGAAAACAATCTTTTAATGTTATTCCATATATTATTTCGCGGCTGTCTTCGCCGTCTTTAATATCGAAGCATTTTGTGCAGTTTTTGCTGTTTTTTATGTAATCGCCGGTGCAATTTTGGCAGCTAACAATGTGGCCGTATTTCACAATTCTGTGACCGCGCATCTCTTTAAATTTTTCAAATAATTTCTGAGTGTCGCTCAGTTTCCCGGTGATAAGCGCTTTTTTGCGTTCAAAATATTCTTCGCGCGAATACTTTTTATTTTCTATGCAATACTGCTGATTTTTAAGGTCAAAACTCAAGATGCAGTCGTGGCAGCCAACGCATTCCTCGCAAAAATAAGAGTCCGAACAGTGACTGCAGTTGAACAAAAACCGCGAACCATATGATTCAAGCGTGTCCGAGCAAAAATACAAAAGTTCGCTGCGGTAGCAGTAATCAATATCCAAACTTGTTTTATTGTAAGCGCAAAGCACTCCGTACATGCAATCTTCGTTGTAATCTCCGCCAAATATAAAATAGGAATTTTTGTTGCCGACGCAGGTGTTGCAGTATTCGCTGTTGTGGTGATTTACGTTGTGGATTGCAAGGCGCGGAACCTGCAATTTCATTTCGTGAAATTGTTTGAAAAATGGCCTATTAAAGTCAAAATCTCGACCGAAATCCATTGCATTCCACTTGTCGCTGAAAAAATAGTCGGATTTGTAGACTTTATAAGGAGAATCCGGTGGGTAAATTGAGACAATGCTTTCGCCAGTTCCATCGCACTTTCGGCGATAAAATACACGTTCGTTGCGAAAGGCCAAACGCCTCATGTGTAGGCACTTTGGGCACATGTTTGGAGGATCGAAGCCGAATTTAGCGAACATGAGGACATCTTCGTCTTCCACCTGAAATGGCAAGGCGCATAACGGACATATTTTTGAGATGGGCATACGCAAATTATAACACTTTTTTAAAACCCGTTGAAAATGTAAGATTCAACCAGATGGAATTCAAATATATTGGCGAAGACCTTAGGGATCAGTGGGAAGCGCTTGTGAAAGCTAATTCCGCAAGCGGGTTTATGCAATCTTTCTTTTGGGCTGATTTAAAGCGCAGAACCGGATGGGAAACTTTTAAAATCGGTGTTTTTGAAGATAAAAAACTTGTAGGCGGCGCGGTTATTTTAAAATTTCACTTCTCTAAAACTAAGAATTTTTTGTATATACCAGAAGGGCCGGTTTTGCCTTATGAATCACCAAAAGCCGGTGATTATTTTCATGGATTGATGTCTGAAGTTGATGTAATCGCGAACCTGAAGGAGGAGGAACGCAGTACTCACATTCGCATTGATCCGCGATTAGACCGCGTTCCTGAATTCTTTAATAAATTTGAAAAAGCTCCTTATAACATGGAGCCGAAAAATACGCTTATGGTGGATCTTTCGGAGGGTGAAACGGAGATTTTGGCCCAAATGAAGCCCAAAGGTCGTTACAACATAAAAGTTGCCGAAAAAGTTGGGATTGAGGTTACTCAAGACGATTCAAGGAAAGCCGTTGAAGAATTTGTGAAGATTTACAAGGAAACTGTGGCAAGAAAGAAATTCAGCGCCAAGAAGGACTATTATTTTGATTTTTTGGTGGACAGTCTGGCTCATAGTGGCAGCGGCACCGTTTTTTCTGCGAAGTATAAAGGCAAAACGCTGGCAAGCGCCGTAGTAATTTTTTACGGGGATAGGGCTACTTATTTTTTTGGGGCTTCCAGTAATACAGAAAGAGAAAAAATGGCTCCAAGCAAATTGCACTGGGAGATTATCAGGTACGCAAAGGCGAAAAACTGCCAATGGTATGACTTCTGGGGAATTGCACCGGATAATGCCGACCCATCTCATGACTGGTACGGGTTTACACAGTTTAAGAAAAAATTTGGCGGTAAAAAGTTTACCTTTATTGGTGCCTACGACTTTATATACAACAAAAAACTATACGAAGATTTTTTGGTAGAAAGCGGAGAAAAATAATTATTTCTGATTGGTATTACTCTTGGAGCCTTTTGAATCTTGAGAATCCTTAGAGTCCTTTGAACCTTTTCCCGCCTCAACGCCTGCTGCAAACGCTTTTGATCCCTTAGTGTCGTTTACAAAGGCTTTTGAATTTTTAGCATCCGTATAGCCTGTGATATAAGCTGCAGCACTCTTGCTGTCTTGGTATTCGGCTGACTGGCTGGCTTTTGAGTTCTTTGCATCTGAATATCCTTGGTCATACGCTGGAGATTGCTTGCTGTCGCTGTAAACCTTCGCATTCTCAGAAATTTTATATCCTTTGCTTTGCCGGGCATCCAAATAACCTTTTTGAAAAACATCCGAACTCTTGCTGTCGGAATATTGTTTTTCGGTTTTTGCGTCTTGAACTCCATCTTTGTATGCCTTTGAAAGTGTTGGATCCGAATAATTACTTTTTGCCTTTGCATCGTCGTAGCCGTCTTTGTATGCGATTGAGTTGGTACTAGTTTCACTTGTGAATTCAACGAAATCTTTGCCGTTTGCATATCCTGTCGCGTATGATTTCGAATCCTTCGCGTCTGTATATGACATTTCATTGGATGCTTTCCCGTTTTTTGCGTCTTGATAGCCAGCGTCATAAGCAGGTGCGAGTCCATTGTTTGCAAAAGTCTTAGCTGATTTTGCGTCAGCGTACCCTTCTTTGTAAGCGGCGGCGTCTTTGCTGTCAGTGAATGCTTTTGAGCCTTTTACGTCGCTCTTACCATCCAAATAAGCGGCATTTTCCTCGTCGCTGGTGTATTTTGAACCCTTTCCGGCCTTGTAGCCGTCCTTGTAGGCTTTTATGTCCTTGCTGTCTGTGTAATAGCCACTTGCGGGTGAAATAACCCCAAATATAGCTAAAATTCCGAGAATGGTGTTGGCGAAGAATTTTTTAAGTTTCATGGATGAAGTATTGCATAAACTACCGAGACTGTCAATGGCTTGCCGGAGCGCTTTTTACAGCCTCGGCCAACTTCCAACCGTATCTTGAAAAGGATAAGTCGGGCTCCAAAAGCCTCTTCCGTAGTCGCTGTCGCATTTCAATTCCTCTTTTATTTCCGCGACGCGCTTAAAATAATCCTCGCGCGAATATGGCTTATTCAAAATGTAATATTCCTTGTGATTTAGGCCGATGCAGCCGAAACAATATTTGCTGTTAAAAACAAGCTCGCAAAAATCCAAATCGCTCGAGGTTGTGCATGCGAAACAAAAGTTGCAGTTGTTCATTATGTAGTTTGAGCTGCATTCGTAGCACAATTCCGCTTGTTCAAGCACGAAAATATCCCAGGAGTCTTTGACTCCTTTGCTTTCTTCGACGTAGCCGACGTCTTGGCAGCTGTTGCAGTCGAACGCAAAAAAGCGTTTTTACAGTGTTGCAAATTGTCGCCAAAGCAATTGTCGGCGTCTATTAAAATGCCTGAGATATGCGGTGAAGAAAGGCTCAATTCTTCAAACTTTTTCTTAATTTCATCGCGCGTTAATGTGCGTTTTTTATGCAAATATTCTTCTTTTGAATACGGTTCGTTAAAAATATAATACTGCTTTTGTTTAATGTTCACGCAGCCGATGCAGTCGTGGCAACCTTTTATATAAAGCCCAAAATCGCAATCCGAACAGTCGGCGCTGTCTTGCATGGAAGTGCAGTTGTAGCAATTTGACGCGTTCATGCAGTCATAACAAAGAGTGCAATCGCTAATGTGATCGCAATCGACGCAATCGTCGTTGCCGTAAAAATCGCGGCCATACATGCAGTCCTGGTTTTTTACCGCATTCGCGATCAAATAACAGTTTTTGCACTGATCGGTGTTGTGAGTATATTCACTGTTGATGTTTTGCAGCCGGATGGAACCGATACGTGGCGTTTTAAGGCGCAGTTCCTCCAGTTCTTGAAAGAAACTCATTCGTATTTCGCTAAATTTTTCTTGAGGCGCTCTTCCACCGGGCCAACTTCCGCGTGGAATGGTCGGCCGGTTATTAATTCATATGCCTCTATGTAGCGGCGGGCGGTTTCGGCGCGAACATCGTCAGGAATTGCCGGAATTTCTCCTTCGCCCCTAAAACCATGATCAGCAAGCCATTCGCGAAGATATTCCTTGTCGATTTTCTTTTGCTCTTCGCCGGCGGCAAGGCGTTTTTCGTATTCATTTGCGAACCAAAAACGGGAGGAATCCGGAGTGTGAATTTCGTCTATCAAGATGATTTTGCCGCCCGGCGCTATGCCCAATTCATATTTTGTGTCGACCAAAATAATTCCTTGTTTGGCGCAAATCTCAACTCCCCTCTTGTATAAGGCCAAAACCGCCTTTGATAAAAAATCCCATTCCTCTTTGGTTAAAATCCCGCGCTTTAAAATGTCTTCTCCGCTTACGGATTCATCGTGTCCGCCATGTTCGGCTTTTGTGGAAGGCGTAATAATCGGCTTTGGCAGTTTTTGGTTTTTCTTAAGCCCTTCCGGCAATTTATTCCCGCAAAAATTTCTAACGCCTTTTTCGTAGTGATACCAAGCTGAAGTCGAAGTAACGCCGGTGATATATCCGCGCACCACCATTTCCACCATCATCGGTTTGCATTGGTGTGCAAGAACGGCATTTGGATCAGGAAATTCAATAGCATGGTTGCCAATAATATCCTTCGTTTGGTCGAACCAAAATTGGGTGATTTGATTCAGAACCTGGCCCTTAAACGGAATCGTTGTTATAACGCGGTCAAAAGCGGAAAGCCTATCCGTTACGATCAGCAAGCGGCGATCGCCTTTCGTGTAGTTATCGCGGACTTTTCCCTCATATTTGAACCCAAGATGCGGAAAATCCGTTTTTGAAAGTGTGTACTTGAGCTGTGCCTTTATGTTGTCTGTTGTGATCATAAGCAAAATATAATGGTAAACGGGAAATGTTAAAAGGAAAAAGTATGGAGATGGTAATTATGGGATATTTCCTGAAAACAATTAATTTAAAGGAAGCAGAGCGAGCATCATGATGCAAGCGTCCTCCGCAAGCCCCGCAAGGCGGGGCTGAAGGAGGGCTGCGCTCCACTGTTTGCAGGGAATATCCCATAATTACCAGTTTTAACCTTTGCCTTTTAAGTTCTGCC
>JACRID010000072.1 GCA_016220145.1 Candidatus Peregrinibacteria bacterium | reverse complement strand
TCTGCTTCGAAAAGCAGAATATCCCATCATCATCACACGTCAATTTTTTTGGCACTACATTTTTTACGCAATCCCCATTTTTCCCATTCAAAAAGCCAATCCAATCCCGGCTTCAGGGGCTAAGTGGTGAAGATGAGTTAATGTTCCGCCGGTAGAGATATCGGTCCCAACCGTCGTGGAAGCCGATGCCGTATAAGAAATCAGCCCTACAGCAAGTACTCCGACCAGAATTGAAGCCATCAATTCTTTTGGATGATGATGTGTTTTCATATCTTTTTGTTTATGTTATCTGCCTATATTTTACGGGGTTCCTGATAACGAACAAGTCAGACTTGGACCTGTGCATGTTATTATACTGCCGCTGGACCCGGTAGCGCCATTATCGGTGATCACTCCATCAACAAGGCCGGTTCCGCCAGCTCCACCAGTTACGTTTGTTGTTCCAATGGTGATTAATGGAGATGTAAGATAAATGACACCGCCGCCGCCACCGCCGCCGCCGCCTGTATTGCTGTTTGGTGTATTGCCTCCTGCACCACCTATTGCTGCAAGCGTGCCGCCGGAGTTATTTACAATTGATATGCCGGCTACTATAACAATTACTCCGCCGCCACCACCGCCTCCTCCAGTTGGTTGCAATGCTGAATTTGCGCCACCGGAACCGCCACCCGCACCACCAGCTAAAGTACCCGTAATAGCTGCCGTAATACCACTACACAATGTTACTATACTTGCGCTTGAAGGTACCGCAGTGACAGTAGTGGTTACAGTGCCGCCGGCACCACCGGCTCCTGATGATCCGGCACCACCGTCACCACCGACTCCTCCACGGCCACCGGTAGTAACGGAGCTTCCTGGACCACCGTATACATATCCACTCGAACCGCTGCCACTACTCCCACATTTTAGACTTGAAGCTCCACTTCCCTGATTATATCCAGAGGCCGCTCCGCCATTAGCCGAAATTGTCCCTCCATTTACGATGGTCACCGTTCCCGTCACATAAATACGATAACCCGCAGTACTCAATGTATGCCCGTTATTGATAGTCAATGACGAACACATGACATCCCGAGTAAGGGTGAAATTACCGGTTGAACTGCCGCAACCAACGGCCCAGTTTGTTCCATCGCTCCCATCGCCATAACCAATGGCACTGAAAATGCTGCTTGCCGTCGTTCCCCCGGAAGCAGCTTGAAAAGTCGGCAAAGCGCTTGCCCCGTTGCTGGTCAAAACATGACCGGATGTCCCGGGGCTGCTGCTTTGTAACGCACCTGTAGTGGCGGTTCCACCAAAAATCGGCCCGTATGCTATGAGAGTTGTAGTGCCGGTTCCCCCATTGCCAACAGTCAGCGCCGTGGTGAGATTAAGAGAAGCGGCTGTGACGGATCCTGTCGTCGTGATATCCGCTCCAACCGTCGTCGAAGCCGACGCGGTGTAAGAAATAATGGCCACCCCCAGCACCGCCACCAGAACCACGGCAATCAAACTTCTTGGATGATGATGTGTTTTCATATCTTTTTGTTTATGTTATTCATATATATCTTACACCATTACAGGCTCTTACGTCAAATTTATGTATAAGTTCACCTATAATTGCACTCCCGAGGTTGTTTTAAGGATAGCATAAAATGAAGAGGAGAGAGGCGATTATCGAATGCCCAGTGAGTGCGTTCCGTTTCGGTTATCATAGTCCGATATCGTACCGCCAGTCGGTACAGCCGCACAAAGCCTTTAACCCCACTATATTTGCTGTGAATCTTTGATGAATATTCCATAGGTTTCATTCCCCTATGGAGTGCAATATGTTTCTGAACTTATGCAATCCCTGTTATTTCAACCTGTAGCCTCATAACGGCCGATTATTGACGTTATTTGCAAAAAGTCCATAATTTGCTCTTGTTATGCTTGGAAAAATTGCAAAACCGGAGGAGGCGTATGATCAGCTTTATAGCGGAAAAACGCTGGTAGTAAAAGCGGGCGGTGCGGAACTGGCGCAGTGGAAACAAAAGCATGCTGAACCGAGGAAAAAATTGGGCGGCGTTGGCGTAACGACCGAAAAAGTTCTGAATGACGCCGTATTGCCGGCATATGAAGAAATTCGCGGACAATTGATCGCCGCGCTTGAAAGCTCTATAGAGATTGTTTCGCCAGATTCGGTTGTGTGCGAACGCGACAGCGAATTTGGGCTGGTTGGTAACGCAACAGAAATTAAAGGCATTATGCCGACTCAAGATTCACCGCTTAAAGCGGTCGGATTTGTTGGCCGCGAGCGCGATACCGATCAACCGCTAAATATAAACGCCGACAGCATAGTTCACTCTCTGGTTTCGCAGCATCGGGATGCCATAAATGGCGCTATTTTGCTCACCGGAACCGGTGCGATTCTGGACAACACAGGCGCAAGAGTTCCACTTATTTTATCCGGCGACATACAAAATATTTTAGGCGGCACTCATCCAAAAGTTAAAGTAGACGGTGGAATGGCAAAGAAATTGCTGGAGGTGAAAAAGATGCTGCCCGATGTTGGAAAAGTCGCTATCACAAACGCAGCCGGGCTCATTGATGAAATCGAAAAATGGCAAGGAAGCGGCACTTTGTGCGTAGATGAAACCCAAATTTCATGCGGGCCGTTATTACCAATTGAAGAAGAAATTTTTAGGGCGGTTCATGAAGAAATGACCCAACAAGGATATTTTCGCCCTCGTTCACCTGAAGAATTAGCTGAGGCAATGGCACATCATCATGTTGTACGCATAAAAAATTCCCCGATTGGCGGATTTTCGCTTGTGCCAAACGCAGACGGCTGGCACGAACTTTGCAGTATGTGGGCGGAACCAAAAGGAAATGGCTTAAGCGGAACGGTACTACGAGCAGCCATTAACGCCGCCGGCTCCGAAAAAGTCTTTGCCCTTACACAAAGCGTGCCTCACGTGTTTGAAAAAGCCGGTTTTAAAGGGCACGGAAAAGTGCGCGAACTTTCTGCGGCAAAACCGGGCGATTTGCCGGATTCAGTAATGCACTATCAACACGAGGGCCGTAATCCTCAAGTATTTACGTGGTCGTTATAAATCCCGCGCCTCCCCTATTTTCCAAACCCCTTGCTCGCGAAATGCCGGAATCGTTTGCCTTCTCGCCGCGTTTAGCATGGCCGAAGAAGATTTCCCCTGTGCGCGCGCGTATTCGGCAACCGTTTTGATTTTTTCACCTTTCAAGTAAGCAATTCGCTTATGAAACGACTCAAGAAGAGCCAGCCCAAGCGTTCGTTCCATGGTTTTCGTTTTCTTCGCGTCGTTGTATTCGGTGAACGCGCGATAATAATATTTCTTGTCTTTGTTGCGGATAATCACATATGGAAATCCAAGAGACATAAGCTGCCAGTTGATGAGAACGCGGCCGATGCGGCCGTTGCCATCCACAAAAGGGTGAATGCGCTCAAAATCCAAATGGAATTTGGAGATTTTATCTAAAAAATACGCGGAAAAATTGCTCGAATATTCCAGGAGCATGCGCCCGATCATTTGCTCAATATATTCCGGCGGAGGCGCAATATATGTTCCCACGCGCACATACTCGCTTTTTGTGCGAAAGCGGCCCGAAATGCCCTCGTTTATTCCTCCCATCAGCATGCGGTGCAGCAAAAGCGCAAAGTCTTTGGTCATTTCATCTTTTCCCGTTTTTGGGCGAATATATTCGGTAACGCGCGCCAGATTTCTCGCCTCAAACACCTCGCGCAGAGAAATATCGCGAGACACCTCCAGTTCAAGGAGAATCTTCTCGGTTTCCTTTAACGTCAGGGTTGAATTCTCGATCGCATTCGAGTTATACACATTTTCCGGAATCTCAGACTCATCAAGTATCTTGATAAGAGACTCTTTGCCGACGCGCAAAGTGTCATACTTTTCCTTAAGACCCTGGAGCCTTTTCTGGATGAAATGAGGAGTAGCCATGTGGTAAGTATATCAAATTCACGCCATTTTGTCAACAAAACGTGAATCTATCGAGAAATGGGGTGGAATTCACGGTTTTTATACCTCGTATACCTCATACATGCCTAAATTCAAATCCCGTAAAATACTATCAAGATTTTTCTCAAGAATTGCCCTAAATCTGGGATTATCCACGGTCATATTTGATCCAACCTTTTTATCATTTTTCAGTCGAATCATTACCAACACAGATTGATTTTCACTAATCTGAATCAAAAAGACTACCCTGGCCGCTCCACCCGGAGTCGTGAGATAGATTTTATTTAAAAGTGTTCCGGTAATCTTCTTGGAATTTTTAATGTTATCTCCAAGTCCTTCAAGAGACTTTCTCGCCGCTTTTTTGAGTATTTCCAAAGTTACCTTTTTTCGGAGCGGCTCGTATTCCGTCTCTTTCAAAGAGGCGGTAATGACTAATTTCATGCCTCTATTTTAGATAAGATAGTACCAATTTTATCCATTTTCTTCTGTATGGGAGCAGTTACCGCAATAACTTCAGGTTCGCCGATAATGACTTTTGGCGACTTAACAAAGTTCATTAAGGTGTTGGTTACCACCAGTGTCAACGGGATACCAAGCTTTTCAGCTTCAAAAAAAGCTTTTTTCTTAAGATCTTCATCTATGCGAATGGTAAGTGTCGTCATATTTTCTTATTGTTAATAACATCTTAATTATAGCGCACTAACAGCGTTAGTGCAAGTTTTTGTACTAGCGCATCTAGGAAACCTACTTTAAAAGCCCTGCAATCAAAAATACCGCCAAAAACGTATACCAGAAGGTAACGACTATAAGGGCCATCAAAGTCATTGAAAGACTCCTAAAAACTTCCGCGGCCAAAGGTGAATTTAACCTATTTTCAACTTTATGCAGTTTTCGTAATATGAAAAACGCAATAAAAGAGCCGATTATGCCTATGAAAAGACCAGTCATTTGCCCCACAAGTCCCTTAATACCAAGAACGCCGCCTAAACAATATGATAAAAGGATTGTTCCTGCCAACAGAAAGACAAAACTCCATTTTATGTGGATATTGTTCTTGACCGCATGATTCCTCATCATCAGAAATGTAACAAAAAACAATAAATAACCAAGAATCCCAGACGTTATAAACGCAATTGTATTAAGCTGAATTTCAAAATAAGTTCCGCCTATAGCAATAAGCAGAAATCCAAGAATTGCCGGGAATTGATAAAGACCTGATTTTTGAATGGCACGCGTTTTTTCGCCACCATAAACCCAATTTACGCACCCAACAAATGCAAACCAAAGGATAAAAGGCAAAAAATCCAAGAATATATGGTGGGGCGCAATAAAACCACCGTTATTGAGAGAGACCAACAGCACCGTAATCAAAGATGTTATCCCAATACCAATAAGGGCAATAATTTTCCAGGATTTAGATTGGAAAAAGTTCATATTTTTATTGGTGGTTATCTATCTTAAAGACAATAAGATTGCCTGTTTCGTCAAATATACCTAAAGCGCGAAATTGCTTATTGATGCGGAAATACCAGATTTCACTACCCTTGGGATTTCTTTCCTTAAATCTCACCTGAAGAGCGTTTCCACCTAAAAGATACCCTTTAGCTTTCCTGTACTGATTCAAAAGACCTCGCGTTAATTTGGGGCATTGGAATTTAATGAATGTTAATCAGATCTGATTTCTTGATTTTTTTAGCTTGCTTCGCTTGCTTTAACAAGTTTTCATCAACCTCATCCGTCTCCAATTCCACCAATTCGGGCTTCATGAAATTAGCCTCGTAGACATTGATATCCAGCAGCACGGCAATAGGACGATTGTTTATAAAGATATATTTCGGCTCTTTTTCCAGATTTTCCAGACAATCCTGCGTATTGGTACGAAGTTCTGTAACGGAAATGCACTGATCTTGAGACATAAGGAATTTGTTAATAAATTTCTATAGATATTATAGAACAGATTTACCGGTAAATGCAAGAAGAAAAATACGCTAGAATCATTTTCCAACGCGCTACCAGTCGAATTTATATCCCAGACTCAAGCCAGCCTAATTCTTTGAAACAACTTTGACCAATTCCGAAAGAGGTTCTTGGGAAGTGGCAATAGTCATATCTTTATAACCTTGGATGGTAACTGTCGCTTTGCCTTCAGATGAACCTAAAAGTTTTTTTGCTATGTCTCCATTTGAAAAACAAAAATACACTTGTGAACCGACTCCTCTCAAATTTGGAATTTTACCAGCCGAATTTTGGTCGGGATAAAAACAGATATTGCCAGTCAAATCGGAAGTTGAATATTGACCCGTAACTTCTGCGGTGCCAGTGAATGTCGCATAATTGCTTTCAACTTTTGCAAAAACCATATCGCCGAACTTTTGACCGGGTACAGATTTAAAGCTTTCCGCATTTTGAGATGTAGTTGGCTGTGTTGGTATCGGTGTTGGTGTTGTAATTTGAGGTGTTTGCTGAACACATCCGGCCAATACCAATGTTGCTACAAAAAACAGGGAGAGTTTTTTCATAAAAAAAATTATAACTAATACCATACGTTTATGGTGGGCCCGCCTGGACTTGCCCTTCGCCTCTCGCCTACGGCTCG
Organism: Candidatus Peregrinibacteria bacterium; assembly: GCA_016220145.1. GTDB lineage: Bacteria > Patescibacteriota > Gracilibacteria > UBA1369 > UM-FILTER-53-11 > JACRID01. Next base: position 5,180 of record JACRID010000072.1, on the reverse strand, counting down.
GACTCAGGGCCTTACCTCGGCGACTGCCCGCCTATTTAAAAATTAAGGTGCGGGCGCCCAGTCGCCTGCGGCTTCAAGTCCATGCGGACTTTGTGAAAAAACGTATATCACGTAGTTGAACGTTATCTTTAGTGGTGGGCCCGCCTGGACTTGAACCAGGGACCAATCGGTTATGCATCTTACTATCGCTTTCGCGACCCCTTTCGGGTTTGTAATCTGGACTATCCCTTCTCCCCCGCAAGGCGGGGGAGTCTGCCGTCTAGTCTCTACACCTTCCTTCCCGCTAAATGGGAAAGCTTGGCTCGGGATTGCCATATTTGCCTAAGCAAATTTAGGTTTCCCCGACTTTGACAGATAATCGTTTGCGGATTACTCCGCAAACAGCCCATTGCGCAGATCCATATCTTTTAGACTTAGGTTCTGCGGCTTTAAGCCGACTGCTCTGACCAACTGAGCTACGGGCCCGAGAATGCGAGAAACGCGTTCCGAAGCGAAACCCCCGCCAAGCGGGGGTGAAGCGAAGGACGGCGAATGGCACAAATCAACAAAGGCGGAAGACTTTTATATTAATAATTCCGCCAGCTTGATTTTTGCCAATGAGCCGAGCGTTTCCCTTTTGAAAGAAGTAACGAGTTGTCTCGAAACTCTCTCAATCTGTTAGAACTCCAATTTTCAACGAACGTGATATAATCTGGGCGTATTTTACCACATAACTTTATTTTCTATGTGTCTCGGAAAATTCCTCGAAAATCGTCCATTCACACGCATGATAACCCACTCATTATTGGGCATTATATGCGGAATAGTAGCCGGCTTTTTGTTCGCGCTTTTGATCGCATTCATAGCTAATAAAGTGGGCGTTTACACTGATCCGCGAGATTTTACCAACTATTCAAGAAGCAGCGTTATGCCATATGACGTCGTCTCATTGCTTGGCATGGGATTTGGTGCTGTTGTTGGCGCAATCATGGGAGGTGTTTCCGCAAACAGGAAATAGCATGTCTATTTACACAAAAACCGGCGATCTTGGTGAAACCGGATTGGCCGATGGCAAGCGTTTGCCAAAAAACCATCAGAGAATTGAAGCCCTTGGCGCGGTTGATGAACTCAGCTGCGCTATTGGCGTTCTTCGCGCTCACAGCAAAGATGAAAATCTAAACCGGCTCTTGGTCGGCATTCAAAATGAGCTTTCGGGAATATGCGCAGAGTTTGGGAATTCAAAACTCGCAAAACCGCTAACGGATGCCAACATCAAAGTGCTTGAGAATGAAATCGATAAGCTGGAGAAAGAGCTGCTGCCACTTAAAAACTTTATTCTGCCTGGCGAGACAATTCCTTCCGCGCACGCTCACCTTGCACGCGCAGTTTGCCGCAGGGCGGAACGTGTTATAATTTGCCTAAATAAGCAGGAGCCTTTAAACAAAGCCATAATCCCCTACTTAAACCGCCTGTCTGACTTGCTGTTTATGATTGCAAGAAGCGAGGCTTGGGTCTCGTGGGCCCCAAGCCGAGCGAAACAAGGGAGGGGGGCGAGTCCGAGCTTCGCGAGGCGAGCTCATGGGGGAACCGTAGGTTCACCCAAATAAAACATGTCCTTCATAGAAGATTTTACAAAACTGCAGCAGCAAACCCCGCGCATCGCGATTGCACACACCAATTCCGAAAATTGCGCATACACAAACTATTCCACCTTCAACCGGAACTGCTATTTGGCATTTGGAACACATTATTCCGAAGATGCCTTTTATACTCATTATTGTTCTCAACTCACTTCGTGCCTCGACTGCCTAGACGTTGAAAAAAGCGAGGTGTGTTACGAACTGGTTTTTGGCGAAAAGTGCTACAACTGCAACTTTGGCTCATATCTTATGAGCTGCTCGGATTGCGATTTTTGCTACGACATGGCCAACTGCCAAAACTGCTTTCTCTGCACCTGCATGCAAAACCAATCTTATTGCATCTTAAACAAGCAACTCTCCAAAGAAGATTTTGCAAAACAAAAGGCGTTTTTATTAAAGATGAATTCCACAAAGGAGTTATTGCAACAGCTTGAGGAGTTAAGAACAAAAGTCCCTCAGCGCCAATTCTTCCAGAAAAACTGCGAGAACTGCATCGGCACGGAACTTCGCAACTGTAAGAATGTTCTTTATTCATACAGAATAAAAAATTCCGAAGATATAATTTATGGTGGTACACATGCCATGGCCTGCAAATCCTGCGTGGATATAGATAATTGCGCCGCAACAATATCGGAAGACCTTTATAACGTGATCGGCACAACAAATTCCTATGGACTGACCTGTTGCCAAGTGTGCTGGTTTTCCCAAAATTTGTATTATTGCGAACATGTTTTCAATTCTCACGACTGTTTTGGATGCATCAGCCGCAACCACGCCGAATATGAAATTCTTAACAAAAAATACAGCAAAGAAGAATATTTTGTGCGCGTCGCGGAGATAAAAGAAGAACTAAAACAGCAGGGCATGTGGGGAAAAATGTGGATTCCATCGACTTATCCGTATGAAGACACAATTGCCTCTTTGTACTATCCGGAACAATTTTCAATGATGGCGTAAATCTAGTAGAGTGTTGGCAATCATGAACAAGAGTTTTACGCATAAAATTCATTTTAAGCGCTCACCCATTTGGGTGATTTTTGAAGTCACTTTTTTCAGAAGCTTGGCCGCGGCGCTTTTGACTTCGATTTTGCCGATCTACTTCAAGCAATTCGTCGGCACGGACGCAAAAGTCGGCCTAGTATTTTTGGTGGGTTATTTTGCCGCATTTCTTTCAAATCTGTATGCGGCGCACATCATTGAGCATTTGCGCAAAAGGAAATCCTTGCTGCTTGCGTTGATAATTTTCACGGTATCGTTCGCATCTTATACGGTTATTAAGCACACTCCTATTTTGCTGATCGTATTCGGAACATATCAATTTATTTTGGCACTTTTTGTTTTGGATGTCAGCCTATATATAAAGCATTATTCCAACTACAAAGAAATTGCGGAAAACGCCGGCAAACTGGGCTCATTCAGCAACATAGGCTGGATGATCGGCCCGCTGCTCGGTAGTTTGATAGCCGACAAATTTGGCTTCAACGTGCTGTTTTTGACCTCTTCCGTCGTTTCACTTATCGCCCTCATTATATTTTTCACGGTTCACTTGAGCGGCGAAGAAGTTCATTTTCCGCACAGCAAGCCGTTTGCAAAAAATCTCAAACTCTTTTTTAAGGATGCGAACTTGTGCCGCACTTACATCAACAACGCCGGGCTCGGCTTCATTTTTTCAATTTGGGACTTTTTACCTTTGCTTATGCTGCAAATCGGCGCAACCATTCCGATCATCGGCATGACAAAAACCCTCATGGGCGTGCCTCAATCCATTTTTGAATTCCCGATAGGACGCATGGCGGACAAAGAAACGGGCGAAAGAAAGATTTTTATGGTTGGCTATATTTTGGCCGCAGTTTTTACGCTGGCGCTGGGCTTCACGACAGACCTTCATTACTTCATAACGTTCTTTTTCATTGCCGCAACTGGAACTTCCTTCCTTGAAATGACGCGCGATTCTTATTTTTTCAGGCAAATGTCGGAAAAAGACATTGAACTTGTCTCGGTTTACAGGACTTCGGATACGCTACCATATCTTCTTGGTCAGGTTTTGGCCATTGCCATGCTTGCGATCTTCCCAATAAAGTGGTGGTTTATTATTGGTGGACTTATTGCGATTTTAATTTTTGTGCCAAACGCGTATAAACTAAGAGAGCTGCGACGAAAACAGGCTTAGTATGTCATCTTTAAACTCACAGAAAGTCAAACTTCAGGGCATCGGAAACGTGATCGGTGTAATCAGTGGGAAAGGAGGCGTGGGCAAAACTTTTGTCGCTGCTAACCTGGCGCTTGTTTTGGCAAAATTGGGCTATAAGGTTGGCGTTTTGGATGCCGATATCAGCTGCCCGAACATATTCAAACTCTTCGGGGTGAATTCAAAATTGACGCTTACGGCCGACAATAAAATAATTCCGGCCGAGAAATACGGCATAAAAATAGTTTCGATGGCTGGACTTTGCGCGACTGAAGACGAAGCGGTGGTTTGGCGCGGTCCAATTCTCTCCAAAATCATTCAACAAATGCTTAAGGAAAGCCAATGGGGACAGCTCGACGTTCTTATTGTGGATTTCCCAACAGGTACAAGCGATGCTTCAATAACCATTTTGCAGAATTTCTTTGTGGATGGTTTGGTGGTGGTGAGCACGCCGCAGGAACTGGCAACCTTGGACGCCAGAAGGGCGATGAACGCCGCCGCTCTTTTGAAGGTTCCGGTTATTGGCGTTTTGGAAAACATGCGGGGTGAGGTTTTTGGAGAAGGAACGGTGAGCAAATTGGCGGAAAGATTCCGCGTGCCGTTTTTGGGCAGTATTCCAATGAGAAAACAGATCGTCGGGTTTTGCGATCAGGGAACACCGGCAGTCGCACACTCGGAAGAAATCGAGATGATTTTCAGCAGAATTGCCAGGTTTATTACGGACAAGGTTATGGTAGAATAAAGCCCTGATGGAAAAAGTTTTTACAATTCATGAGGCAACTCGAGCGCTTGCTCTCGTAAGCCCGATTGTTTCGGATATTTTGCGAAAGATGAAGATGGCGCAAAATCTGCATAAAGAGGTGCAGGTTGGAAAAAATAAGGCCGGAGTGAGTGAGGCGGAAATGCTTGGGAAATTGGAATTGGCGGAGAAATTTTTGAATGAGATTGAATATCACATGAAGGAACTTGCTGACGTCGGCGTTGCGCTGAAAGACATGCAATTTGGAACAGTTGACTTCCCGTGCATGCACAATGGCCAACCGGTTTATTTGTGTTGGAGGCCGGGCGAAAGCGCTACGGTTTTTTGGCACGAAAAAGACGAATGCTTCTTGGACCGCAGGCCGGTTGATAAGAGTTTTTTGACGGAAACGGCGCGGGCGTAATAAATATCGTCATTCCAATTGCTTCTCTGAAATCAACCCATGAAATTCCCTCATTTTTTTTGTAATTTGCGGCTTAATGGTAATTCGTGGGGGCTGAAAAGGTGATATTTCTGCTAGAATTAGAGAAAATCCCTTAACTTTTTCTGTTATGCAAAAAAAAGTGTCCAGTTTGCCGAAGTTTGGATACAAAGAAAAACGGCAAAAGAAATC
>JACRID010000071.1 GCA_016220145.1 Candidatus Peregrinibacteria bacterium | reverse complement strand
TAAGGACATGCTGAAAAACCTCTTTTCTGCTGCAATTTTGTCATTTTGGCTGCAAATTTTTCAAAGCTCCTCGCCGTATCAAACCTGATACGCCTTCGTCGCTGCGACCCGCTTACGCGGGTACCCCGAATTTTCGCACAAAAGGCCGAGCCGCAGCGAGGTCAGGCCAAGGCTCGATGCCGTCCCCATGCAGGGGCGGCCTAAGCAATTAATGCGCCAAGGGCGCAACTTTATGACAAAATTTCGCTACGAAAATTTGTTTTTCAGCATATCCCTAAGCGGCCGCCAATAAAGGGGAAAGCGGTTCCACCCCCAATTCTTCGGCAACAAGGTTGTCCCATTTCTTAAATTCTTCAACGTAAGATTTTGGAGGGGACATCCCCGATTCAAATAGCAATCGTTTGGCTTTCTTGAGATAGTGTCGCGCAAGAACCATGTCGCCCTCAGGGGTACCCTTAATTTTATAGAGATATTCCGCGGCATTGATGTAATAAGCAACCGCTTTTGCCGGTCCCATATTAATTGAAAGCAGTTTCTTAAAAAGTTCCCACGCTTCAGCATGCTTGTCCTGGTGATTCAAAAGACTCACCTCAAGATGTAAACTTAATCCCAAGTTCTCTTCATCGGCGTTTTCTTCCGCGTGGCGGCGCAACGCACGAACATGCCGCAAAATATTATCCGCAACCGCCGGTTCTTTCATCTGCTGTCTGCGGCGGGCCATTGCAACATAATTAGACGCAAGATTGTAGAGAAATCTCCCAATATCTCCGGTTAATTTTTCTGTCGCAATAAAACGTTCTTTGTGACGATTCGCAATATCTTCCGCAAAACGAAGCCACCCATCCATTTTTGAAAAGTTATCACCTTTTTGCTCCAAATAAAATTTGGTGCACGCGGCAATTACCTTTGCCATTGCGATGGCCGAATACGGATCCAATGAATCTCCGTATATGTTGCAAAAAGTCATGAATGAGGCGATAACCGCTTCGTAAGATTCGGGGTTCCTATCGTGAATTTTACCTTGGGACGGCCTGTAAAGAGACATCATGCCCGAAAGATGTTGAAGTTGAGTGATAATACGCGAGGAAGCGCCGTCTTCTCCCGCGGAAGAAGGGGATGAATCCAATTCTCTTTTCGTTCCATTAAATTCTTCCTGCGCATCCGCATCTTCAACCAATTCGGGGGAAAGGAGGGCCGTGAGGAGGTATATGCGCACGCGTACTTTCTCGGATGGTGAAAGAACGGCATCCATTTCCCCGCTTAAAAGTTGCCGCAATGAATCAAGGTGTTTCCCCCCATAATTTAAATTTCTGGCGCGTATGGATCTTTCCATAAGTACCCCTTTTCTTTCAATCAGCGTAGCCGGCGCCTTACGCGCTCCACCGGTTGTCGTTCTTTCCAAAAGTTCCAATTTTCTTTCAACGTATTCAAATGCCAATCTGTAATCGCGTACGCTGTCGCAGAGACCGATTATCTCGTCCATCGCTTGTTTAATGGTGGAAAAGTCCGGTTCTTTGAGGGAGGCAAGGTGTTCTATGGCGTGGCCAAGAAGATATATTTTTTCTTTCGGATCAGCGTATAATCCCCCACTCAGAAGCTGATTTCTGCCGATGAGTTCATGGAACTGTTCCGCCATGCGGATCTTTCGCATTGGGCATCCTTCAAGCAATTCGGGATCCACGGCAAGCGACCACCCTTTCTCCGCTTCTTCAAATTTAAGAATTTTTTTTGCCATCAGCTTTTCTACGGTTTTTCCCCAGACATCGACTCTTTTACGGGAATAGTGCGATATGCTGTCCCGGTTTAAAGATTTTCCGGCAAGAAAAAACAGAATAATCAACTCTTCTTCCTCTTCCGAAATTTTATGATCTTTCACGAAACGGGTGTAGATGTCCTGCGCCGCTACATCCTCTTCGGATGCCGGTTTGGAAGCGGAGGAGAAACTCTGGATCTCTTCATCGAGAACAATGCGGACAATTTCTGTTCCTTTTGTAAACTCCAGCAATTTATCCGCAAAAACACGCTGGTTCGGGGTAAGTCTGTCGGAACGGGCGAGAAAAATATCCATGCAAATATCATGGGCTTCAAGGAAATCAACAAGACGGCGAGGATTTTCTTTGATCTGTTCAATGATTTTTTCGCTGTTCTGTTCGGAAATGGGGGCATTCTCGCGATTTTGTTCAAAAAAAGTTATCAGTTGAGCAACTATTCTTTGAGCGATATCGGTGCGCGGCGAACATTTCATATACATTGATTCGCGTCCTTCTCTTTTAAGAAAATTGCATGCGGACCGGAGATTCCCGTTAAACTGAACTTTGCCGGTTTTGGTTTCGGCCAGTTTGCGTTTTAATTCTTCAATATTCTGGGCCGGAGCTTGCCGCAGCCTGACGTTTCCGGCAATAGCATTCACGATGTAGACGGTATAATATCCCATATTTTTGAATGAAACGGTGCGTGAAGTTACGACGCTGCCGTCATCCATTTCCACTCCATCAATTACCTCCTGTCCCACTATAATCCTTTCCGATTCTTCTGCGATATCGCCCCCCTCTTCAAAATTGGCGGCTCTAATGGCTTTGGCATAAGCCTTTCCATGAACATCCGGCCATCCGCGCTGTACTTCGGGATAGATTTCGCTGGCATGGAATACGCCGCCAAACACTCCGGCTTTGCATTGAACTTCGGAAGTGCGGCAAACTTCGGAAATTTTCCATATAAGTTGAAGGAGTTCGGCGGGATTTCTGCTGAAGAAAACAAGTTCGCCCTTTTCTCCCGCTTTAAAAACCTGAATGGAGGAAGATGCGGAACATTCCCGAAGAATGGCGCCGGCGAGTTTTTGTTTCATTTCGGTTCGCCCCGTCTTAAAAAGCGGTTTGCCTTCACAGATACACTGCAAACCGGCCACAAATTTATATTCCTTGGCCATATCGGGTTTTTCCGCCATCATTGCCGCGGGACGCATCGGGCAAAGCTGTGCCGCTTTAACGGCGGTTTTTACATTCTTTGCAAAATCAAGCCCATTCACACGGGAAGGAGCGCTTTGGACTTTTTCTCTTGAATATACCGGCAAGATACGGCGCGGACTGAATCTGAAAAGTCTTATGGCGACACATTCGTCGGGATAAGCATCGGTATGCGCTTCAGGAATCCAGTTCTCGGCGATGCCGAAATGCGACAGGCGTTTTTTCCAATTTCTGTCGAGAAAATCATTGGCCATAAAAGACTTGACCGCCTTTGCGACCTCTTCCGCTTTTGACGGATCATCAAAAGCAAATTCAACGCGATCGCCCATCGGAGTGCGGAAAAGAAGTCCGCCATTGGATGTTGCAATCTTTGTGACACCGGCATAAAACCGCGCCATAAATTGAAGAAGGATGTCCGGCGGAATTTTTCCTTCGGCAAGCAAAGTGCTGTATCCTTTGAAATCAACCTCCAGAATGCTTTGTCCAAGCCGCAGTTCATCGGTTCCTTTACCGACCATGTGAATCAGCGGTTTCATCCATGGAACATCGTTCATTTTTTCCAAAAACGCCTCGTGGCCGCCCGGTACGGAACGCACTTCTTTTTTCATTTCCTTATCAGCCATGGTAATTGCGGCCTGCATTTTTGAGGAGGGATCATGAGGATGCAGAACGGAATGTATTCTTGCCGCGACATTGGCAAAAACCTCATTTATTTTTTCAAGTCTACGTGAATGCGGAATAATCGGTTTTTTTTTCTGGACATGAATTTTCTCCGGAGATGAAGAGCGCAAGGACATAATAGCTCCCAGGGGATTGACGCAATTATATAATATTGGAAGCTTCAGGTAAAGGGCATCGCAATCGAGCCGACATGGTGTAATTTACGGGTTGAAAAATATCCTCGGATGCTTTTGCAGGTTAAATTTCACCTTTTTATTTTTCGTGGCCGGTTTTGTCAGATCGGCTTTCGTTAAAAATTGGAATTGGAATCGTTGTAATTTTCCAAATTTAAACAAAATGCTCAACTATATTTTCAGTGGTAATACATTCAAAGTGAGCGTGCGGATAGGACGTTTTGAATGAAACGGGCGCGGAGTTTTTTTCTTTCCATTTGCATTCATAGGCAAAAATCTCCGTGACTGAAGAAGAATCGCTCACGCTTTTTTCCAAGTAACCCTGCGGGCCGCCCGTTGATTCAACAAAATCCACTTCGGATCCTTGTCTATTCCTCCAAAAATGCATATAGCCCGAATGCATACTATAAGCACGCTCTTTTATTTTTTCGGCAATAAAAAAATTCTCAAATATCGCCCCTTTATCCGGTCTAATCTCTATCGGATCGCTGTTGCCTATGAGCGCATTTCTTATTCCAATATCATAAAAATATATTTTGTGGCTCTTGTTAATCTCTTTCGTTTTATTGGTATACAGTGGCGTTAAACGAAAAATAATAAACGCCTGCTCCAACAGGTTCACGTAATTGTATATTGTATCTCTGCTCACGCCAACTTCTTTCGCAAGCTCCGTATATGATATTTCGCTTCCTATTCGCAAAGCCAGGAGTTTTACCAGTTTCTCAAAAGCAAACGGGTTGCGAATGCCTCCAAATAAAAATAAATCTTTAAATAAATAATCCCCCGCCAATTCTCTTATAAGCGTAGCCTTCTCTTCTCTGGATATGGCATTAACTATTGCGGGATACATGCCAAATGTCATATAAGAATCAAGTTCTTTGTTCACCTGCAACTTTCCATACGCAGCAACCACTTCTTTGATTGATAGCGGATACAAATAAAACTTTCGGTTTCTTCCCGTCAACGGCTCATTTAATTTATTGGCCAATTCAAAAGAAGATGATCCGGTGGCGATAACTCTCACCTGTTTCACATTATCGGCAATGAGCTTCAGCGTAACGCCAATATCTTTTACCCTTTGAGCTTCGTCAATAACTACCAGTTCATATCCAGATACGAGCCCCGAAAGTTCTTTGGCCGATCTGTGTTCAAGCAGCATGGCATCTTTGGGATCATCTCCCTGCAAATACAACGTATTGGAAAACCTGGCCAGAATGGACTTTATTAAGGTGGTCTTGCCAACTTGTCGCGCACCGTAGAGTACCAATATCGGTTTTTTGCCGATATTTTCGTATAGTTGATTGAAAATTGTTCTTATGTAATTCACATGTATAGTATACTATATGTATACTATACATAGCAAGTATACCCGCGTTTTGTAGTGCGCAATCGTCGATCCGTTGGTTACTAAAAAGACCGCGTTCTTGCTATACCTTAAATTTCAATATGGTGTAATTTACGGGTTGAAAAGTATCCTCGGATGCTTTTGCAGGTTAAATTTCACCTTTTTATTTTTAGCATCCAGTTTTGTCAACATTAAGATGACTCCACCACCTCTGGTGGTGGTCGTCAAGTCGGCTTTCCGTCGGAAATCCGTGGCCCTCCATAACAGATTATATTTGACAAGAGGAGGGGGGTAGTGGTGTAAGATATTAATGTGAGGGTGAAATAAACTTAAACTCATCTTCACCACTTAGCCCCTGAAGCCGGGATTGGATTGGCTTTTTGAATGGAAAAAATGGGGATTGCGTAAAAAATGTAGTGCCAAAAAAATTGACGTGTGATGATGATGGGATATTCTGCTTTTCGAAGCAG
>JACRID010000069.1 GCA_016220145.1 Candidatus Peregrinibacteria bacterium | reverse complement strand
TTACAGCGCGGATGAGGAGAGATGTTCGCATTCCGAGTGGCTCATGGCCATTGACACTTTCGTCTCTCCTCCCCACCTCACGCTACCACTAATAAACCTATAAAGGTTATTAAATGGACCACCGCCTTTATATGACATAAGAGATGATCTAGTAAACCCAAATCCCCAAATAAGCCAAACCGACGCCAATTAAAAGAAGCAATCCTCCGGCCAACAAAGGCATGTATGGTTTTTGCAACCAGCGAAGCTTCATTTTGGAAATCCAACCAGGGAACCAAAGCCAACAAATTCCTTTAAGCACCAAAAGATAACCCAAAACTGTCAAAAGCCCTCTGGCATTCTTTGTTATTGACCAGTGGCTATTTAGAATAAAAAATGCAGTGCCGAAAAAGACAAAAGCAGTCAGCCTCATAACCGGCTTGCCGGCGCTAAAAAATTCCTCCATGGCGGCCTTGAATTTCTTCGGATCAAAAAACGCAGGAAGAGCCAGCAGTAAGCAAACAATCCCAAGAGCAAGAGCGGTGTGGCTCATCGGTACGCCGCTGATAATGGTGGCAGCAACAGTTGTCATATATGTATAATGCTTAAGAATAAATCCATTTAAGATGTTTGAATTATAATCTGTGCTAACATATTTGTAAATTATGCCAGTCTTGCTCAATCTTGATTACCGTCTCTTTAAATTTTTCAACTCATTCGCCGGGATTTCAAAAGCTTGGGATTTTACGTTCGTTGCTCTGGCCGAGTGGGTGATTTTTGCTTTGGTTGCCGGATTGGCGCTTTTTATTTTGTTTAAAAAGGACGATAAAAAACGCGGTGCGCTTGCGTTGCAGGCCTTGGCTTCCGCATTTGTCGGGAAAGTGCTTGTTGTTTCTTTTATAAGGATTTTCTTCTATCGATTCAGGCCGTTTGTTGCCGGTGCGGTTACTCAACTTGAGCCGCATAATCCGCTTGAAGCTTCTTTCCCGTCCGGGCATGCGACAATTATGTTTGCGATGGCGTTTTCGGTGCTTTTTGGAGATACGAAGTGGGGGATTTTTTATTTTATTATTGCGCTAATAAGCTCTCTTGCGAGGGTTGTGGTTGGAGTGCATTATCCGATGGATATTTTTGGCGGAATGTTGGTGGCGCTTCTTAGTTCGATTGCTGTAAAGCTGGCTTGGAATTCCTTAAAAGCCAAAAAGAATAAAAAAGCACTCCTGCCGCAATAAGGGCGCAAATGCTGCCGAAGAGGAAGGGCGTTTCTACCCCGGCGCGTTCCCACAAAAAACCGGCGATTACGCTTGATGGCAACTGAAAAATGCCCAAAGTTGTAAAGGTTAGGCCGAGCATGGTGCCTTTGATTTGAGGATCCGCAATTTTGACAGTAATCGTTTTTTGCATGCTTTCCGTCATGGCGGAAAATATCCCGTACATCGGAAATATGATCCAAACCGTGATTGGCGACGCCACGGCTGCGAAAAGAAAGTATGTAAGCGCAAAAACGCAGTAGCCGCCCACCATGATTTTATAAGGTCCGATTTTGTCCGCGAGTTTGCCGAAAGGGAAGGCAAATCCTGCGAAAAATATATTGGACAACGCATACAGGATTGGTATTAAAAATGCCGGAACGCCGACGTCGCCGGCGCGCAAAAACAAAAACGCGTCCGACGAGTTGCCGAGCGCGAAAATGGCGATGGCAAGCAGAAAAAACCTATAGTGAATCGGTAATATTTTTAGGGAAAGTTTTGGGAAGGCGTACAGATATTTTATTTTCTTCTGCTCTTTGACGAAGATTATTAAAGTCAAAAGCGCGAGAAATGAAGCCACGAACGAAAACAAAAACAGCGTGCGCAAATTTTCATTGAAAAGCGGCAGAAGCAAAAACGCCAGAAGCGGACCGGCCACCGCGCCAAGCGTATCCATCATTTTGTGAAAGCCATATGCCAGCCCAAGGTGCTTTGGCGTTATGGATTCCGCAATCAGCGCGTCGCGCGGGGCTTGGCGCAGCCCTTTTCCAAACCGGTCGGAAAATCTCACAATCAGCACATGCCACGGAGCCATCGCAAATGCGAGCATTGGCTTCGAAACCATCGACAGTCCATATCCCCAAACCGTGAGCAATTTGCGCTTTTTCAGCTTGTCCGAAAACCAGCCGGAAAAAACCTTCAACAAACTTGCGGTGGTTTCCGCAATGCCTTCAATAAGCCCAACCATCGGCAGCGACGCGCCCAGCGTTTTTGTCAAAAAAATCGGAATCAGCGGATAAATCATGTCCGTGCTTGCGTCGTTCAGAAAACTGACGACTCCCATGGCTTTTATGTTTTTGGGGATTTTGCTTGGCACGGAATTTATTGTAGCACGGCAATGCGCGCTTGCGTTTTAAGATGCCTGAGTGTTATTCTTAAAGCAATTTAATCGAAAAAATTCCCCGCAGCTTGCTGCGCGGGTAGAATGCTCGCGTGAGCGAGCATATAGTCAAGAGCCATAACAAGAACTTGTTGCTGTATCATTTAGTATGTCCTGCGAAATACCGGAGGAAAGTTTTCAGTA
>JACRID010000070.1 GCA_016220145.1 Candidatus Peregrinibacteria bacterium | reverse complement strand
CCTTTGGTTCTTTAAGCAAAATATTTTGCGGATGGAAAAAATGATCCTTTACCGTATCGGAATAATACCAAGTTTCACCGGTTTTGGAATTCACCACATTAACATCTCTTTTTTTATTTTTTTTGGTTTTTGTTTTCATATCAACACTTATCTTCCTACAGTCAATTTTCCCGTACGGGGAAATTGACTGTATCATTTATAACTATTTTTAGTAACGGTTCCGGTAAAGGCTTCGGGATGGGACACGCCCTTAGCGTTAACTTTTACTTTTAACGGCGAAATGCCGCGCAAAATTCTCACTATGTCCGGCAAAACAGAAAGCGCGTATTTGATGTCCGTCTTGGTATTTCGGCGCCCCAAAGTAAACCGTAATGACGCGTGCGCGAACTCATAAGGGCGCCCCAACGCCAAAATCACATGCGAAGGTTCCAAATCCGCCGAAGTACACGCCGATCCGGTAGACGCCGCGATGCCGTATTCGTCCAAATAAAGAATTATGCCTTCGCCCTCAATATCCAAAACGGAAACATTTATATTATTCGGCAATCGTTTGCTCGCGTGACCATTCAGTACCACTTTCGGTATACTTTCCAAAATTCCCGCTATAAACATGTCGCGCAATTTGATGAGCCGCGCGGATTCTTTTTCACGTTCCTTTTGCGCGATCGCAAAAGCTTTAGCCAATCCGATTATTCCCGGAATGTTTTCCGTACCGGAACGCAATCTTTTTTCCTGTCCGCCTCCGTATAAAAGGGGGGACAATTTTACGCCATTTCTTTTATACAAAAATCCAACGCCTTTGGGACCGTACATTTTGGAACCATTAACCGTCATCAGATCAACGCCTAAATTTTTCACATTCATATCCAAATATCCCGCGGCCTGACAAGCGTCGGTATGGAATAAAGGATATAACGATGCCGGATTGCGCGCCTTAAAGGTTTTGATGCTCTCCGCGATTTCCGCGATCGGCTGAATAGTGCCTATTTCATTATTGGCATACATTATAGAAACTAAAATGGTATCCGGGCGCAAAGCGTTTTTAACATCTTCAGGATTAACGATTCCATCTTCGCCGACATCCAAATAAGTAATTTCTACACCCTCTTTTTCCAAAATATGCAACGGCTCCAAAACGGCGTGGTGCTCTATTTTGGTAGTTATTATATGTTTGGAGGCTAAGCCTCCAAACGTGCGCACCGCGCCGAAGATCGCCATATTGTCGCCTTCCGTGCCTCCGCCGGTAAAAATTATTTCATCGGAGATTGCCCCTATCAAAGCAGATATGGAAGAGCGCGCGATATCTAACGCCTTTTTGGCGCGCCTACCTTCACGATACAAAGACGAAGCGTTGCCGAATTCCTCATCCCAATATGGTTCCATGGCAGACTTAACACGCGAATCCAAATAAGTGGTGGCCGCGTGATCCATATAAATTCTTTTTTTAGATTTTTGATTAACGATCTTTTTCATATTCTCAAATTAAATCTCGGCCAAAGTAGTCTGGCGCAAAACTTCCAATATTTTTTTATCCAAAGCCTGCCAACGCTTCCTCGTAGGACATACGGCTTGCAACAAACACGACCCTTTCGCTTTACCGGACTCTAAACAGCGCATCATCTTAGGCCGTTCAAGAGCGGCAAACATTTCCCGCATAGTAATCCGCTTAGGACTGCGCGCCAAAACATATCCGCCGCCTTTGCCTTTTTTGGAAACAATTATGCCCGCGGTTTTCAGATCCAGCGCCACTTTTTCCAAAAAAGAATACGGCACGCCGTATTTTTCGGACACATCACGCACCGTAATCACAGCGCCATGCTTATAAGCATGGCTTAAAATTTCCAAAAATATAAGGCCATAATCGGTTTTTCGGGAAAATCTCATAATTAACGCGTAAATAAAATAATGTCCATAATCAGATACTTTTAGTCTGATAATACTGCGGGCATCAACGCGTGTCAAATGACAAAATCAACAAAATAAAAACTCCCAAACATGGTTTAGGAGTTCTGCGGCGTTTTAAACGATCAGCGCCAGGGCCATTAACACGAAGACCGCGGTAACAGCCTGCAAGGCGCGCACAGCCACTTCCAGATAGGTTTTCGGTTTCTCGTCGCTGAACTTAATCAGTCCGCAAAAAACCAAAAGCACCTCTCCAGAAACAATGAGTAAGCCTAACAGCATTTGTCCTGATATGGCAAAAAACACCATATTGGTTACCGCAAACAACGCCGCCGTCAACAGCATAGCAAGCGCTGTCTTAGTCATCTCCACCTTCTGTGTATTCATCGCAACCCTCTCTTTCTCTTGTATAAATTTAAATTTTTATGGTTTAAAGAACAGACAACTGCTTTCTTAATTTAGTTCATTATATCAAAAATTTCACTTTTGTCAAGCAAATGTACTCGTCCATAACATATGAGACTCCCGAGCCGGTAATGTAGATACAATATATCTCATTGGCGACAAAAGACCAAGCGAGTGATGAGGGCGTCTGGTATTGTACCAAAGCAAGTAATCGATCAATTTGCGGTTGAAGG
>JACRID010000068.1 GCA_016220145.1 Candidatus Peregrinibacteria bacterium | reverse complement strand
TGCTTCGAAAAGCAGAATATCCCATCATCATCACACGTCAATTTTTTTGGCACTACATTTTTTACGCAATCCCCATTTTTCCCATTCAAAAAGCCAATCCAATCCCGGCTTCAGGGGCTAAGTGGTGAAGATGAGTTAAAAAAAGCGAGCAGCTAGTCTCGTCGCTGCGAGCTTTTAGCTGATTTTCGCCATTTCGGTCGCACCGCAGGGCAGGTCGAGAAAAAATCTTATGTTTGCAAAACCGTAGCGCTTGCGAGCCACGGCAAAATATGACTGCAATTAGTTCTTCCCAACCAGCTTTGCGGAAACCACAAGGCGTTTTAAATTTGTTCCAACAGGCGTGCAAGTGATAAGCGTAAGCTGTTCGCCCTGCGTTTGCGCCAGCACATCCACATCTTTCGGCAGCACGACTTTTATGCTGAAAACTTCGTAAATAAACTTTTTTTGATTGAAATATACAACAATTTTGTCGCCGTTTTTAACCTGATGAAGAAGTGCAAAAACATCCTTGAATCTGCCCGCATCCCAAGCGTAATAAGACGAATGCCCGGTTAAAACAACATTTCCATTGTCACCCGGCAGCGCCGTTCCGGGATAATGAATTACCCCGTTGCGCAGCGATTTCTGAATATCTCCTTCAAGATCATCCCACTTCCGCGCGATCAAATTTTCATTTTTCACGCCCACAACCGGCACATTTTGATTTATTCTCGGAATAACGATTCGCATGTCCGGCGGATAAATTTCAAGATTCAAATAAGGAACTTGATCCTGCACTTCTCCACCCTTTATCTCCACCGCCGCAAGCCTCTCGGGCTCATTTTGCTTGGGCGCGATAAGCTGTTCCAGCGGACTTTCCACCCCATTCCAAACACCCCAATAATATTGAAGATTCGTCGCGAGCGCCTGCCAATTCAACACAACGTAAATTACAACAAAAACCACGGCGGAAACCAGCGCAAACTGCACTTTGTCCCGTATAAAAGCCCATATCTTGCTTGGCTTTTTGCCAGAAACCTTCACTTTTGGCGGCTCCGGCTGTTTCTTAATTTTAACTTTCTGTAATTCCGGCTGCTTTTTTATCTCAATCTTCGGCGGCTCAGCCTGCTTTTTAACTTCCACCTTCGGCTTGGCAACATGGCTCACATACGCGTGCGGCTCCATGTCTATATGCAGCCTGTAAACTTGTTCACGTTCTTTTTTTATCTTCTTTTTCATAACGCACTTTTCATAATACCTCCGCCAAGCACTTTTTGTCTTTGGTAAAATACCGCGGACTGCCCTTTTGAGGCTGCGGTAAAGCCACTCTTGGATTCAACAAATGCCTTGCCATTTTTTACAACAAGCTTTGCCGGCACAAGCCGCCCGCGATGACGGATCCGAACCCTTACGTTCATTGCGTCTTTTGGCGCAGCGCCATCTACAAAACTTAATTTCGAACAGACCAAAGATTTAAAAAGAATGTCATTTTTGCGCCCGACAACCAGCTTATTTGCTTTTCCGTCCATTGAAACCACATACCACCCTTCCCCTTCTTTCTCACCGGCCACGCCGCCAATGCCAAGTCCCTGCCTTTGTCCGACAGTATAAAGCGGCAAGCCCTTGTGTATGCCGATTTCCTTGCCTGAAACCGTCACAATCGGTCCGTTTTTAAACAGACCGGCCGGCAAATGCCTCTGCAAAAAATATTTTGGCGTATTTTCAGCGAAAAAACACAATCCTTGGCTTTCTTTCCGCTCCACAATCCTTTTGAGCCCGAATTCGCCGGCCAATTCATAAACCTGAGACTTCAATAGATTTCCAAGCGGAAAAAGAACTTTTGCCAACTGTTTTTGCCCAAGGTGATAAAGAAAATAGCTCTGATCCTTCACTTTGTCTCGGGCCGCAGAAAGCGCAAAACCGCCGGTTTTATCTTTCGAAATGCGCGCGTAATGCCCGGTAGCGACATAATCGGCGCCGAGTTCCGCCGCCCGCTTTAAAAGTTTGCCGAATTTTATACTTCTATTACATTCCACACACGGATTTGGCGTTTTCCCGCACGCGTATTCATCCAAAAAATAATCCACCACCTTTTGTTTAAACGGTTTTGCAACGTCCATAACATAAAAAGGAATCCCGAGTTTTTGGCACGCCCACCTGGCATCTTCCAAACTGTCGATGGTGCAACACTTGTTCTGCGGCAAAGTTTTTCCATCAACGCCATTGGAAACCGGATCCATCCAAAAACGCAGATGGATTCCAACGCACTCGTAACCTTGTTTTGCCAAAAGCGCTGCGGCCACGCAGGAATCAATCCCTCCCGACATAGCAACAATAACTTTCTCTTTCATAAATACATAGGAATTATACAATAATTAATCAATGCTACAATCTTGAATTAAGGCAGTGCGAGGCGCGAAGCTATTTTTCGAAGGAGCCGTACGTTTGAATGTAGAAACTGTCAAGGAACCTCTGAAAAGTTTGCAGCCGAAATTTGTAATTTGCGGCTCAAAGATAGTTTCAGAAGTTCCTCAACTTGTAAACGGAGCCTGAAAAAGCCTATAATCGGACGATGAAGCCTCTGCAAATTCCAAGCATAGACACGCTCTGCGAAGAGCTTTTTCAAAAAATACGCGGTTACTCTTCAGAAATTCACATAAATAAAGTGCGTGAGGCTTATGAATTTGCAAAGGAGGCTCACCACGGTCAACTGCGCAAATCCGGCGAACCGTATATTATTCATCCTCTAAGAACTGCGGAATTTCTGACGAGTCTGCATGTGGATGAAGACACTCTCGTTGCGGCTTTCTTGCACGATATTCCGGAAGATACAAAAATCACTTTGCCCCAGATTGAACGCCGTTTTGGCAAAAAAATCGCATATCTTGTCGACGGCATTACAAAACTTTCCAAAGTCCAATATCACGAGACCATGGAGCAGCGCCACATAGAATCGCTGAAAAAACTTTTTATACATTGCGCGGAAGATTTGCGCGTAATTTTGATAAAGCTTGCGGACCGCCTGGATAACATGAAAACGCTGCGTTTTATTTCCGATGAGAGAAAACGCATCCGCATTGCCAAAGAAACCCTCGAAATTTACGTTCCCATAGCCAATCTTCTCGGTATCGGCGAAATTCGCACGGAACTCGAGGACTTATGTTTTCAGAATCTTCAGCCTCTCGAACACTCAAAACTTAAAAAAGAAGTCGAGGAAAAGATGGAAGAACGCGGTTTTATTCTGGACGAAATGATTCGCATAACCGGCAAGGAATTGGATAAAGAAAAGATGGAGGCGGAAATTATCGGCAGACCCAAAACGCTTTTCAGCATCCACAAAAAACTGCAAACGAAGCAGTCCATTTACAACATAGAAGACCTTATCGCAATACGCATAATTGTTCCGACCCGCGAAGACTGTTACCAAGTGCTAAATATAATCCACCATTTATTTAAGCCAAAGATGGGCCGCATAAAGGATTATATCGCGGTGCCGAAACCAAACGGATACCAAAGCCTGCACACCACCGTTTTTGGCATCAATGGCAGCATAATTGAGTTTCAAGTAAGAACGCGTTACATGCATCTTGAAGCCGAATATGGAATTGCGGCACATTATTTCTATAAATATTCAAACGAACAGGAACTCGCGAACATAATGCAACAGCGCTCCGGCTGGGTGCAGCGTATTTTGGAAATGCAAAAAGATAACGGCAATTCCAAGAAATTTCTTGAACATCTCAGATTGGATGTTTTTCAGGATCGCATATTCGTTTTTTCGCCAAAGGGCGACGTTATCGATCTGCCTCACGGAGCGTGCGCCGTTGATTTCGCGTATGCGATACATTCGGATGTCGGAAACCGCGCCGTAAAAGCGGAAATCAATAAAAACATTTACCCGATAACGACTATTTTGAAGAATGGCGACACCGTAAAAATAACGATCGATAAGACCAACCACCCTGAGCGCGATTGGCTTCAGTTCGCCAAAACCGGCCTCGCCATCAATAAGATAAAAGAATACTTGCAACGCGAACCGGTGGACACAAAACGTACAATAGGGCGCAAATTCCTTCAAAAAGAGTTTGACCGCATAGGTAAAAATTTCATAGATGAACTAACGTCAAAACGCATCAAAATCATCGCGAAAGAACTGCCGTATAAAAATCTGGACGACATCTTGATTGCAGTGGGAGATGGAAGCCTTTCACCTCAAGACATCGTGCATATTCTGCATGAGAACAAGCAGCTGGATACCGGAAATGTTTCATATATAGGCAAAAAATGCGGCACCAACAAGAATTTTCACTCACGTGTCGGCCTCCTTATCATAGGCGACAACTATAAAAATCAATTTAGAGAGATAATACGCACCGTTAACGCACTTCAGATTCAAATAGTGAAATTCATTGTCACAAAGCCATGGTATGCCAGACGCCACCGCTGCTATCTAACCATAATGGTAAGAAACTACAGCGAGCTGGCTCAGGTATTCGAAGGATTGGAACGAATTGACGGCGTGAACAAAATAAGACGTTTGTTTATAAGGAGACAGCTGATTTTTACTTTATACAGCCTTATAACAATCGGTTTATGGTTATTTCACCCGTTCGTAATACACAGCGTCATTTCACATTGGAAGTATGCCGAAACCGTTTCGGATATAATCATTTATTTCGGCACGGCAATGCTTTTTGTGTTGGTTTATTATTTAAAAATACTCGCCCAGCGCAGCTTTCCCGAATTGGAGGAGACAGCTTTCTATTGGCCTTTTCTTTATCTTATAACCACGCTGGCGCTTTTTACGGTACTGGGCGAAATTTTCACATTTAACATACAATTCAATTGGGTATTTGTAATCGGGATGATTTTAGCGGTTTATGCAATGCTTACTTCAAGTTATATAAATTACAAACGCCAAAAAATCTTTTAAATTTCATTTATGCAGCAGAATTCAAAAAAAATACTGATTGGTTACGTGTGCGCAGTGAGCGCATCGTTTTTGTGGGGGTTTCATTCCGTCGCCATACGTTGGCTGATAAAAGACGGCGTAAACCCGTTTCTGATCGGTGATTTGCGCCTTTTGATAGGTTCGGCGGCACTTGCTTTAACCGTTTTAATTTGGGATTTGGCAATGCGCAAACCCGTAAGCTCACTGTGCGTCCCTTACTCAAAGTTTTTCTGGCTGATAGCAATAAGCCTTGCGGCAAATTTTTTATTTTTCCACAAAGGGCTTGAATACACCATCGCGTCGGATGCGATTTTGTTGGAGGCTTTTTCGCCGGTAATGGTTCTTTTGATAATGATGATTTTTATACCTCAGAGGATTCACCACTTAATAAAGCATCCCGAATTGCCGAAACGTGTGATTCAGACCGTAATTATAGGTTCAATAGGTTCCGCGCTTTTGCTGATTAACGACCCAAAAGATATTTTAACCGCTTCCAGTGTCAAACTGATGGGCGACGTCATAGAATTTGTGGCGATGATCGCCTGGGCGCTTGTTTTATTGAGCATGCACGAATATCAACAAAGAGAAAAAAATCACAATTCGCTGGCGGCCACAGCCCAATTCTTGTTTTTTGCTGGCCTATTTTTAGCGCCGTTTGTGCCTTGGATTGAAGTGACAAAGATAACCGGCCAAGAATTCTTCTGGATCATGGTGCTTGGAATTGGCTCAACCAGCATGTCCTATTCGCTGTGGCATGTGGCATCAAAATATCTGGATATATTCCCACTGCTCACAATTTTTAATCTTGCGAGCATTTTTACGGTCATAACCGAGTCTATGGTTCTTGGACTCAAAGTTTCGTGGACGCTTTTAATAGGCGGCGCATTCATACTTTACGCGGCAATGAAGGCAAAGTTGATCAATTCGCAGTACAGGATTATGGAGGAAAAGGAGCAGATGGAACCGCATAACCCGTAATCCCTTCACCCTATCCCTCGAATTTTGCGACGCATTCTTTGACGGAAAGTTTGTTTTCAAAAAACGCCTTGGAGATTATCGCCGCATAAGCGCCCGTTTTAGCCAAAACCTCCAAGTCCGACATTTTGCCGACTCCGCCAAAGGAGAAAATTTTCGCGGTGGTATTAAGCACAAGCTTCTCGACTTCATCGTAATTTGGGTGAAAAGTCCCTTCCGACTTTGTATCGCGAAAAATTATTTGAGTAACGCCTTTATCGACCAAATCCTTGCCGTAATCCATAACATCAAGATTCGGCTTGCTCTCAACCAAATTCCGTTTAGCCTTTATTGTAAAAGTTATCTTTCCAGGCCCGAATTTTTGCAAGGCTTCGGCCAAAAGATTTTCGCAGAACTGATCCAATGAAACTTGTGCAATTCCTGCTGCCAACAATTCCTCAATTATTTCTTGTGACAAAACGCCATCCGCATAAGAAACCGCCAGTTTGGTGTTTTTCGCTATCAGAACGGCAACTTTGCGGTTCGCCTCGCTTCCGTCGGTGCCAACGACGTGAAGCGCTTTCGCCCCGTGTTTTTCAAACCACCTCGCCGACTTTAAAGGATCCCCGCTCAAAATTTCTTCGCTTTCTTTTTGGGCTTTATATTGCGTTACAACCTTGCTGCCGGACAAATAAATCGCAGGAATAATCCTCATACATTGAATCTAAAATGAACAACGTCGCCGTCCTTCATTATATATTCCTTTCCTTCAACGCGCATTTTTCCTTTCTCCTTAGCGCCTTGTTCACCGCCGCATGAGACATAATCGTCGTAAGAAATCACTTCGGCGGCAATAAATCCTTTTTCAAAATCGGTGTGAATGACGCCGGCCGCGTTTGGAGCGGTTGCGCCGCGAGTCGTCGTCCATGCGCGAACTTCTTTCGGTCCGGCGGTAAAAAAAGTAATGTAGCCCAAAGTTCGATAAGCCGCATGAATAAGCGCAAAAAGACCCGGCTCTTTTAAACCGAGATCATCCAAAAACACGCGGGACTCCTCGTCCGTCATCTGCGCCAATTCTTCTTCTATTTTGGCGGAAATCGGAATAATTTCCGCCGACATCGGGACCCCAAGTTCCACCGACAACTTTTCTTTCGGCCAAGTTGTGATTTCCGATTCATCCACATTGGCGACATACAAAAATGCCTTATTGGTCAGCAAATGAAGATCCTTGAGAGCCTCATTCACTTCAGGCGTTTTAGGAAAATCATAGGCGAAATTCCAATGTTCCAAATGAATTTTAATTTTCGACAACAAATCGTGATAAATTATGGCTTTTTGATTTCCGGACCTGGTCTCGGATTTTGCCTTATCTACGCGCTTTTCCAGAGTTTCCAAGTCCGCCAAAATCAACTCAGCTTGAATTATTTCAATGTCGCGCTTAGGACTCACATCCCCATGCACATGAATCACATTCGCATCCTTAAAAGTGCGCACAACCTCCGCAATCGCATTGCACTCGCGAATATTGGCCAAAAACTTATTACCAAGGCCTTCGCCCTTGCTGGCGCCTTTAACAAGCCCTGCGATATCCACGAATTCAACAGTTGCAGGCACAACTTTCGCGGGTTTTTCTATCTCAATAAGTTTTTTTAGTCTTTCATCCGGCACTTCGACAACTCCAACGTTCGGATCAATGGTGCAAAAAGGATAATTCGCCACGTTTGCCTTTCTGCTCTTTGTTAACGCATTAAAAAGAGTTGATTTTCCAACGTTCGGGAGACCGACGATTCCAATCTGAAGTGGCATACGAAAGAGATACTAAAAGAAGCGGCGATGGATTACAAGCAATGTATTTATCAACGCCCCACTACTATCCCTTCCTCACTGACATGAAGTTTCAGACTTCTAATAAGCTCCTCAAGCTTAGCTTGAGATAACGTTTTGGATACAAATTCCGTACCGTTTATACGCCCTATAGGCTTAACGACTCCATATCCAACCTTCCGCACAATCTCGGATTCAGTAAATATGTTTCTTGTGTCAGTTACATAAACTCTTGCGGATTCAGTGTTTTCTCCTTCGCACACCTGTTTGATTCTAAGCCCCATTTGTTTCACAACCGCTTCAAGTTGAGCTTGTGTCACATCCAACGCCGAAATATTCGTCCCACCACTTTCACACTCATAGGCAAATACATGCTCGCGCTTGCAACCGAGCTTGACAGAGACATCATTTCCAATGTCTTCACGAAAATCGTCTTCAACTGTAATTGCTCCTGACATAATAAATTTGATTAAAAATTAAAAAAGGAGGTCATTATAAGCTCATTTTTCATTTTGTCAAGCTTAACGGGCTAAAAAGACCCCGATTTTAAGCTAGTTAACCTGTTAAAATGGCTGTTGGAAAATGAGAAAAAGGGTTAAATTTTTGAAGAACCACCCTCAAAACCTAACCCAATTTCACTATGTATAAATATATCCAAGACACGATAAGAAACAATAGCAGATGTATAACGGCGGGCATGACAAAACCTCAAAAGAAATCGTTTGCAGAAATCGTACGAGGGATTTTTGTTGAGAATACGCCGATTTTGAGGCATCTGGCGCAAGACAATACGAAGACGGCGAAGAAGCAGGGAGAAAAATATTCATACCATTTGGGCAATATGAAACTTCGTGAGAGGGTCGAAGAATTCTCGCTTGCGCGAGTGAAAAACGAAGTTAAAAGGAACACGATTATCGCCTATGACTTGACCGATCTATCGAAAGAATCCTCCAAGAAAATTCCGTATCTATCGCGGGTATTTGACGGGAGCGAAGGAAGAATCACTAATGGATTCGTTCTCCGCGGCGTTGGGGTTAACAACATGCTATTGAAGCTGGAAATGCATGACGGGGAGAATTATACGCAGAATCAAATTCGACGGCGTATTGTCGAATATTATGCCAAAAAGTTTTGCAAAAAAAGGTATTTGGGTCTTTGACCGCGGCAATGACGACAAGGCATTTTTCAAATTCCTGCGTCGCAGTGCAAAAGTTCAATTTATCTGTCGTCTAAGGGAAAATCGACTGGTTGTGATTAAAGAAACTGGGGCCATTTTGAAAATCAAAGATATACTTCAAGGAAAATATTCTGTCTATCTTTTAAACGCTCACAATACGAGAGTGGATATTAGATTCGTTTATACGCTGGTTATCCACAAACATTTGGAGAACAAAGAACCAATCCGGCTTTTATGCTGGCTCAAAGATGACTATTCTAT
>JACRID010000067.1 GCA_016220145.1 Candidatus Peregrinibacteria bacterium | reverse complement strand
TTTTAAATTTAGAAAACAATACATCATCCGTATATCGCCTAAGGTGCCCAATTCTTCTATCGTGCACATAATTAATAAGCCAGAAAATTGGATAAACATATTTTAATTTTAATGGAACTGTGATCATTAAGCCGCTTTTCTTTTTACAAACACGTACCATTTCATCAATTGCAGCAGATTCATTTGGCAAATGCTCCAAAACGGCATTGGAAACGGCGTAATCTACAATTACATGTTTAAAAGGCAAAGATTCCGCTGAGCAACAAACCAAGAACAGGTTGTTGTTTAAATGCTCGCGTTCGGCAATATTTTTTAACCTGATTAGTTTGGCAAAAGTTAAATCGCAAGCTAACACTATTAACCCTTTTCGAGCCATCTCAACAGCGACGTAGCCAGATCCAGTTCCTATATCTAGAATTACGTCATTCTCATTAAGTCTAAAATTTGCATTCAATCGCCTTATATAGCTCTTCTGCCATTCATCAAGTTTATAATCGGATTTTTGTTTACTTTCTTTTTCGAAATATTTTACTTGACCCCGCAAATGTGGTGTCAACTTCATTAAGTCCACCAAAATAGGGATGCCTTCTTGTATAGAATAATTTTTGCTACACAGTTTGCATACTAAAAGATCATCACTAAACATTACTAAATCAGATTTACATTGCGGACAACAAATATATTGCAATTTTTTTACATTCATATAGTCAAGAATATTAAACCTATTTTAACCCTTAATGAATACATCCCAACCATCAAGATAGGGTGCCCTACCAACTTTTTCCATTTTCCATTTTCAGTAAAAACTCCAAAAAACCTATACCAGAATCCAAATTGCTTTTTGATATCCGGATCGTTTTTGCCCCATTTTGCAATATAGGTGCTGAAGCTTTGCGCATAGTATTTTTTCTTGTGCAGGTATTTTTTCAGGTTAAATTCCGCTTCGTTGTGATAAATAGGCTTTCTAGCAAGAACGGTTTTGCCAATTTGCCTGAGTTTCTTATCCAAATCCCAATCTTCTCCCCCTGTTAAACTCTCATCAAATCCGCCAACCTCAACGAACTTGTCACGTTTAATAAAGCGGACGCAATCGATAACCGTGCCATCATAAAAACTCCTCTCAAATCTTCTTACTTTGGACCAAAAAGAGTTGCCTGTTACTATTTCGGATATATAAAGTCCGACGAGAGAAGAATCTTTTTTTATGCGCTCCACACAATCTGCAATAACATGCGGACTTAAAGTCATATCCGCATCAACAAACATGACATATTCCCCTTTTGCCTTCTTGATTAGGCCGTAATTCCTTTGCGCGCCGCGCTCGGGCCCGTGGTTAAAAACGTGTGGTGTGTATTTTAAGGCAATTTCCTTTGTTTTATCTTCAGAATTGTTATCAACGACAATAATCTCAACATTTTTGTAAGACTGGCCTTTTATCGAATCAAGGCATGCTGCAATATGCTTTTCCTCATTTTTGGTAGTAACGACAACTGAAACTAAAATATTTGCCATATCTGTCTTTCCCTTAGTTTATGCCTTTTCTCCACTGAAATACAAAAAATGTGCCATTTGCTTACCAATTGCACTTTTAGGATAGGCTGAAAATTCTAAATTTAAAGGATGTATCCCCCAAAACACATAAAACACCTTTACATTAACAAAACCGACTTCTTCCATCATTAATTTTAAGGAAAATTCCGTAAATTCCTGCATATGAATATATTGGCCAATTTCAATATTTTCCCCACCCCTAAAAGGGAATTTACATTTCCCAAAAAGGATTTTTACAACTTTTTAATACCCTAAATTGCTCCTGAAGAAATAGAAAAGGTTTTTTGACATGTTCAATAACATCTTCATGAAAAATAAAATCAAAACTTGAATCAAAAAAAGGATATTTTTCTTCCGGCTGTACTTGCACAAACTCCCATGACCCAAATTTCCTGATAAGATTTTGATCTTCTTTTCGCACTGGACAATCCACTATATCGGTTGCAACGATATTTTGGATATTGCTGTTTTTAAGGACCAAATAATCCCAGATACCATCTCCGCACGAAACAGATAGACCCATAGAATCAGGAGGAAAACTAGTATTTCTTAAAAAGTTGACAAAAAACTCCCTTTGATATTTTTCAACGCAACTCATTTTTTTATTATTTAGTCGTTCCTGTAAAGTTGGTAAGTGTGTCATGGCTTTAGTCTAGCGGCTAAACCTTCAATAATTCATCATGCTGTAAGAAATCCATAATCTGATAATGCTTAATCCCTCGGTAATCATCACCGATTAATTTATCCATAGAAACCACAATTTTCTGATAATTGTCAGGTATATCCAATAAATTACCAAATTCTCTATCTTTAACGGCCTTATCGCTGATTAAATAGGCCACTTGAATATAAATTTTTCGGCCCTCTTTTTCAGCCACAAAATCAATTTCCTTATTATCCAACTGCCCGACATTAATCTTAAATCCCAACCGTGATAAATGTAAAAATACCAAATTTTCCAGCATCTGTCCGATCTCCGTCGCCTTGTAACCAACCAGAGAATTTCTTAAACCCAAATCTTCCCAATAATATTTCTCATTGATTTCAAAGATTTTTTTGCCCTTAATATCGGCCCGATTAACCTTGCGGACAATGCCACTGGAACACAAATAAGATAAATAATCTAAAATTTTATTGGGTGTCGTTTGGGTTTTTTGTGACTTTAAAAAATCACTAATGCGCTTAGCTGACACCAACGAACCAATATTATCAGCCACATATTCCAGTAGTCGGTTAAGAAAATTGATATTTCTGATATTAAAACGGGCGACCACATCTTTTAGAACAATAGTATTGTAAATACTTTGTAAATAGCCATAAACAACTTCATCACGAAGTTCCAGATTGGCAAGAAATGGCAGGCCACCGTAACGAATATATTTTAAACAGTTTTCTTCGCCGGACGAGATGGCGTGAAATTGCAAAAATTCCTGATAGGACAAAGGATGAATCGGTATTTCAATATAACGCCCCGACAAACCGGTGGCTATTTCGGAAGACAATAACCTGGCGTTACTGCCAGTACAATAAAGATCAAAGACTTTTTTGGCGGCCAAATGCCTGAGGGCTTTCTCAAAATTCTCAATGTCCTGAATTTCGTCAATAAACAAATAATTTTTTACATTTTTAATAATGCGCTTTTCGGCATAAACAATCAGGTCATGATAATTAACAATGGCATCATATTCGTTTTCTTCTTTGTTAATATAAACAATATTGGCTTTTTTATCCTTTGCTTTAATCTCATCTATTAACTGAAATAAAATGTAACTCTTACCCACTCGGCGCTGGCCAACAAGCACCTTAATTAGATCTGATCCGATAAAAGGCCTGATCTGATTTAAATAATACGGTCTCTCTTTGTATATCTTATTCATACTTAAAATTTATCACTAATATGTAACATGTTTTAAGTATACTTAAAACTTTTGGGTAAGTAAAGTTATGCATATTAACGATTTACGGCGCTATCTTCCAACCGAACGGCGTCTTTTTCCTTATCGACAGCGGTTTTGGAGCGAACAAAGTGATGGCCCAATGCGTGAGCGGTTCTTTTCCAAAAGATTGGGGATATAAAGCTAACCTTCGTTTGCTGCGGATCGAAATCCAGAAGATGCCCAAATAGTTTTTTAGCCATGTAAAACAAATATTTAAAATCTCCCAAAGAACGTATGCCAGCTATTTTACGCAAAATGTAACGAGGCGATACGAAAGCCGAATATAGCTCCTGCTCCAACTCGAGCAGTTTTTCGCGCGGGAACGGAATTTTCATGACCGGTTGGCGCATATCAAACTGCTCATAGTCATCTGTCAAAAGCAATCCTTTCTCCTTACATTCACGGTATAAAGGCGTCCCTGGATAAGGAATAACAATAGTCGCCTGCATAGTGTTAAAATATCCCTTTTTGAAGCAATATTTAGCCACTTCAATGGTTCGTTTTGCGTCTTCATAGGACTCCCACGGATAACCAAGCATAATCGTAGCGTGAGGCTCCAAACCGGCTTGAGTAGCCATCCTTGAGCCGTTAATGGTATCGGCCTCCTTGGTCCCTTTATCTAATTTATCAAGCGTTTTTTGATTGCCAGATTCCATTCCGTATAAGATAAAGCGAAAACCAGCCTTTCCCATAAGATTATAGTATTCCTGGTTTAAGGCGTTAAAGCGCATGTTACAACCATAACGAACCTTCTTGTTATAGCCGGAATCAATCAAGAGCTGGCAAAACTTTTTTAATTTAGGACCAATAAACATTGTACCGGCATCGTCAAAAATCTCTTTTATGCCGTAGTTATCAACAACGTGTTTAACCTCGGCAAACAAACGCTCGGGAGAAAAACTGCGATAAGACCCCTGCGGATTGAGAGTGTGATCCCATACGCAAAAAGTGCAACGATTCCACCAGCAATCGCGCCCGCTATACATGTATGTCGCCGGCGTGTACTTGTAATTGCCATTTTCATAGGCATAGAGCTGCCACTTTGTCAGATCGCGATCAACAAATGGCAAACTGTTCACGTCATGTTTTACAGAAGCAAGGCCTGAATTATTGATTTTTTCACCAGACGGTAAAACCTTATCCCCTACTGACTTAGCAGTAATGCTCTTATCATTTGCTCGCCAATAAACACCTCCTTCAAGCGCCTCGCCGGTACGAAGATGATTAAGCAGGTTAACTATCACAAAATCATAGTCGCCCCCTGTAATTGCATAATCGATCGAACTGTTTTCAAATAAATCATAGGGCAAATAAGTGACATGATCGCCGACCCAAATAAGTTTTAGATTAGGCAGACGCTTTTTTAAATCATTGATTTGGCGCCAGTGAGTCTTGACAACAGGCGACTTAGTTTCAACCATCAGATAATCAACTTTGTTTTCTATAAGTTTAGCCACCCATTCTTCGTATTGTTGCTTCTCCGCAATCCCATCCATCCAAAAAACCCTATATCCATGCGCTTGCAAATTAGAAGCGGCATAGGCCGGCACCATTGGATAAATATATGTCGGCGTATTGAAATATTGAAACTGGCGGTTTTGAGACAACAAAGGAGCACCTTTACTTGAATGTATTGGCGGATACCCAACCGCGACAATTGGAGTAGGTTTTAAGACCGACATAATTTAATTGGAAAATAATTTTACACCTTTTTGATATACCTCTATGGCCAAAACGGGACACGACTCCGCCGCAGCAATAATTTTCTCCAAACCGTCCCAATCTTGATTTCTTATAACAGCTATACCTCCTTCATCTATATCAAACGTTTTTTCCGCATAGACTGCGCAAGTTCCCGCACTGATGCATCGCTCTCGAATGACCCTTATTTCAATGTCTCCCTTAGAAACTACCTGTACTGTTGCACGCTCCATATTTTATTACCTTAATCGGCTTTTTAATTCTTTTGTAAATAAAAATCCTTTAATAAAGGCTAATCCGTAAAATATATGAGTAAAACATATGTAATATACTACATTTAACCCTATCCATATATTTTTTTCATATTTATGGATGTCCCAAAAAGCCTTTACCAGGGCCAACAAATAAACAAACCAACCGATGCCATACAAGATTAAAAACGAACGACCGAAATCGTAAGCAAACAGGCCTGCCAAAATAAACAGGACAAATAAAGAAGGTATGAAATACCTTAATTTAAAAGAAGTTTCAGGAAATTGTTTCGCAAAAAAACCGCGATGCAGGCCGTATTGACAAATCTGCCAAAGATGCCGGCCTAAACCTGATCTCCTATGATGAAAAACGACCAAGTCAGGGTCATAAAGAATTTTCTTATGGGTCTTTTTTATTAAATCCAGGCAAAACAAAGTGTCTTCACCCGGCCAATATTTGCTGTTAAACCCATGCACCGTAACAAAATCCGCCCTTCTAACCGATAGATTGACAGATGGCCAATCCGTTACTTCCCTCTTCTTGCCTATCGAAACATACCTCTCGGGAAAACCACAGGACAAAGAACTTAAAAAAACGGCCCCGGAAACTTTTTGCCAAAAAGAATCGGTTTTGGGAGTTATTGCCGGTCCACCCACGGCCGCTGTTTCCTTATCTTCAAAATCTTTGTCCAAAATGTCCAGAAAATCGCCGTTCGGGTACGCATCATCATCTATAAAAACAAAAAAATCTCCTTTGGCGTCGCGAATTGCGAGCGTGCGTTTTTCGGCCGGACCAACAGAGCCGGTTGAAATTTGCGTAGTTTTAGCCCACTTTTCGCCGTTCGCCACGTCGGGATAAATTATCACCTCAAAATCGTCGCGCTTAATTTCCAGAATCTTGGGCACCGATTCGCGAATATAATCATTAATCTCCTTAACCGGAATAATGAAGCTGTACTTGATCATAGCGCCCTAAAATAATCGATGGTCTTTTTCAAACCTTCGTTCAGCTTTATTTTAGGCTCCCAATTCAGTTTCTCCTTTGCCAAACTTATGTCGGGTTTGCGACGGCACGGATCGTCGCTCGGCAGCGGCAAATAAACAATTTTGCTCTTGCTCTCCGGAATCATCTCCAAAACCTTTTCCGCCAGCGCCTTGATGGTGAATTCATCGGGATTGCCCAGATTAACCGGACCGATCAAACCTTCCTGATTTTCCATCATCTTAATCATTCCATCAATCAAGTCGTCAACGTATTGAAAACTCCTGGTTTGCGAACCGTCGCCGTAAATGGTGATGTCCTGGCCCTTCAGCGCTTGAACGATGAAATTCGAAACCACGCGCCCATCATTCGGATGCATATTTGGACCATATGTGTTGAAAATCCTTATCACCCGAATTGCAACCTTATGCTGCCGCCAATAATCAAAAAATAGGGTCTCGGCGCACCGTTTTCCCTCATCATAACAGGACCTGATTCCAACCGGATTCACCTTGCCGAAGTACGATTCCGGCTGAGGATGAACCTCCGGATCGCCATAAACTTCCGAGGTTGAGGCCTGCAAAATCCTTGCACGCGTGCGCTTTGCCAGCCCAAGCATGTTTATCGCGCCGTGCACCGAGGTTTTCGTGGTCTGCACAGGGTCAAACTGATAATGAATCGGCGATGCCGGGCACGCCAGGTTATAAATTTGGTCAACCTCAACGTATAGCGGGAAAGTGACGTCGTGCCTCACAAGCTCAAAATTAGTGTCGTCCAGCAGGTGCTTAACGTTGTCCTTGCTGCCGGTGAAAAAATTATCCAAACAAATAACCTCATTCCCCTCCTTTAAAAGCCTTGAACACAAATGAGAACCGATAAAACCGGCTCCACCGGTTACCAAAATTTTCTTCTTACTTTTCATAGGCAAAATTATAGATTAATTTTTCTTCTTGTGACATACAACGGACGATTGATAACTTCAGCATGAATTTGGCCTATGTATAGAGCCACCAGCCCAAGCCCCATTAAAATAATGCCTACTAAAAAAATCGTCAGAGTGGCAAGCATTCCCATTCCCGAAACACTCAGGCTCCAAGGATCATGAATAACGAATCTGCCAATCATAATAAAAATTCCCAACGCGCCCGAACATAAAGTTATCAAAACACCGAAATAGCCTGCCAATTTAAGAGGAAAAAAGCTGTGCGACACCAATGTTGAAGCGGCCAACCTCATAAGCTTAGAAAAGCTGTGCCTGGTCTTGCCGTTTTTGCGCTCCTCAACATCAAAATAAATATTTGTACTCTTGAAACCAAGCCAGTCGATCAAACCGCGCGTCATCCTTTGATGCTCCGTGAATTTTTTAAAAGCGTCAAGTGCGACCTTATTTATAAGGCGGAAATCGGTGGCAAACGGCATAATTGGCGTTTCGCCTATCTCCGACATGATCTTATAAAAAATCGCCGAAGCGCAGCGCCTAAAAAAACTCTCTCCGACTCCCCTATTTCTCACCCCAACCACAACCTCAAAACCGTTTTCCCATTCTCTTAAAAATTTGGGTATCAATTCCGGCGGGTGCTGCAAATCCGCATCCAGCATTATGCAGGCCTCCCCTTTTGCTTCTGACAGCCCGGCAGTCAGCGCCAATTCTTTACCAAAACTTCTGGTTAATTCCACCGCCTTTACGTTCTCGTGCTTGGCCGCCAAATTAACCATTTTTTCAAATGAACCATCCGTGCTCCCATCATCCACAAAAATGAATTCGAATTCGTAGTTATTCTCTTTAGCCGCAACCGCCTGCAATTTAGAAAACAATTCATCAATACAATCGTCTTCATTGTGAACCGGCGAAATTATCGAAACCAATCTCATGGCCTCATTATGGCCCAAGGGTTTTAATATGCAAGAAACGCACTATGTAACCTATCCCTATAATTAAAAAGATCGACACTGCGCCCCCCAAAAAACCGTTCACGATCGCGTCCGGGTCGGAATGGTAAAAATAACTTAAAGTCAGTTCCACGGCGACGCCGAGCGCCAAAGCAATTATGAAAAAATAGCGCCGCAAAGCCAAAAAGTAATATAAAAAAACATTTATCAATGAGATCAGAAACATCGCCATGGACAGTTTCACCAGTAATCCAACCTTAACCAAATACCGGCCTCCCATCAGTATCTTGATTACAAATTCAGGGAAAATACTGAAAAAAACCATTCCGGTTCCCCCAATCAGGCACACAATCAAGATGGATTTAAGCAAGTAGCGCCTGTTTGCCTCGACCGGATTGCCAAGTTTAACATTCGGCAAAAGTACCGCCGAAACCGAACCTGTCGCAAAATATATAATCTTGGCGACGGTGGAAATGCCGCTATATAAACCGGCTTCCACAGGACTAAAAAAGTGTTTTATAACCAAAATATCGCCTGCGTAAAAAAACGTCATCAGACCCAATCCTGCAAAAACAAAGAAAACATACTTGAGGCCGGATTTAATACTTGGCCAATGGGTCGATAAAATTTCAAGCCATGTTGGGCTTGCGTCAATATCCCGATGCGTTTTATAAAAAACATAAGCCAAGGAGAGTAATTGTGCAATCGCTAAGCCAACAACGGCGCCAAAAGACCGCCATCCCATGTAAACAAAAAACGCCGCAAAAAGAATGCGGGAAATGACTCCTATTAAACCTACGAAAGTAGTGCTTTTAAAATCATTTTTCGCCTGCAGGATTGCGCTCCTTATAGTCAAAATAACTCCACAGGGCAGCAAAAACGCCATCACAATAAACGGCAAATATGAGGAAAATTGGAAAAACGACTCTATGCGTTCGCTAAAAATCACTATAAATAGAAACAATGCGAACGAACACATTAGCGTCAATTTTTGTATAATGCCAATAAGCATCGATCGCCTGCGCAAATCCTCGACATTAGCAAGAATTGTTATGCTGATAAGTGAAAGCCCGCCAAAAAAAACACCAAATTGCGCGGAAAGAGAAATCAGGGCCTGCGTCTCGCCAAAATCCGGCAAAGTCATCAACCGGGCCAAAACCGGATAAAACAAATAACTGAAAAACGCCGTCAACATTGATCCGGCAAAAAAGATAATATTGTTTTTAAGAAACTGATCTTTCTTCAATTTGGCAAACATTAATGCGAAATTACCACGCGTCGGACTACAGAGCAATTAACGGGCAAACCACTTCTGCATTTGGCTTGCCGGGGCGATTTTGCGCCTCATTATTTCGCGGCGTTTTAAAAGGGCGCCCGGCAATTGCAGCAAAAACTTGCCGAAAGATTTAAACAAGAATTGTTCGCGCAAAATCGCCCATCCAAACATCAAAATTTCCTTCCAAATTATAGGAAAGAAATCGTGCGCAACGTTTGGCCACATCTCATTTTTAACCCGCATCAACCGCTCATTCTTATAAGAAAAATATCTTTGGAATTCGGAAAGGCCGCTGCGATTTTTAGCAACTTCAAGCGCCGTCGATCTGTTAAAAACACCGGTCCCGCGACCGTGATAAACAAGCGCAGCCGGTTCATAAAAACACTTCCATCCAAAAAGCCGAAGTCTCCAAGAAATATCCACATCCTCCTTGTACATAAAAAAACCGTTGTCAAAAATCTCTCCGCGAACTTTGCAATCCAAAAGCGCTTTTTTGCGATAAAGCGGACACGCGCCGGTCACTCCAAAAACTTCCTGCGCCAAATCAAACTGCCCAAAATCCTCTTCTCCTTGGCCACGATCAACACATCTGCGGTTTCTGTACATTACCAGGCCCGCGCTATCTATCAATTTTGTCTTCGATTTTGCTCGGTCCGGAGATGCGAAATCATATTTTCTCAATTTGCCAATGATCGCGCCAATTTTCTCATCCTCCTTTAAGCGCCGAACCAAAATCTTCACATAATCTTTTTCAAAAACAATGTCAGGATTCAGCAACATCAAAAATTCGCCACCGCTAACCTCAATCGCCTGATTTGCCGCGCCTGCATAACCTGAATTATTTTTATTGGCAAAAACGCGCACTTTCGGATAATGCGCCACCACAAACTTTACAGAACCGTCAGTTGACGCATTATCTATAAAAATCACCTCCGGCTCCTTATAATCCAGCGCAAAAATCGAATCCAAGCACTCTTTGAGCAACTTTTCGCCGTTATAATTTATTATTACCAGTGAAACCACGTCTAAAGCATACCAAATAACCTGTTTTTTACGAGCCGTTTATTGTATTCTAGGCCCGTTATTCATAATTTTTCACACTATGCGCGACTTTTTATTCACATCGGAATCCGTAACGGAAGGGCATCCCGACAAAATTTGCGATCAGGTGTCCGACTCAATTTTGGACGCAATGCTTGCAAAAGATAAATTCAGCCGCGTGGCGGTTGAGACTTTAACTACAACCGGCTTAATTCTGGTTGCAGGTGAGGTAACTACCAGTTGCTATGTTGATATTCCGGCGACGGTGCGCGGAACTTTAAAGGAAATCGGCTACACAAACCCGGAATTCGGACTGGATTCTTCCGACTGCGCGGTTTTGACGGCGATCCATGAACAAAGCCAAAATATTGCGGTCGGGGTAAATACCGGCGAGAAAAAAGAACAGGGTGCCGGCGATCAGGGTTTGATGTTTGGATACGCCTGCACGGAAAGCGAAGAATTGATGCCGCTGCCGATAATCTTGGCGCACCGATTGACAATGAGGCTTGCTGAAGTTCGCAAAAAAAACATTTTGTCTTGGGTGAGGCCGGACGGAAAATCCCAGGTTACGATTCAATATGAAAACGGCAAACCGAAGAGGATTGAAGCGGTTGTGATCGCGGTTCACCACAGTCCGGAAACGCCACGCGAAAAAATCAGAGCTGAAATTATTGAGACCGTGATTATGCCGATTTGCGGCAAGATGATGGATGGCGCCACCAAAATTTTTATAAATGAAACGGGCGTGTTTGCGGTGGGCGGACCGGAAGCCGACACAGGAGTAACGGGAAGAAAAATAATCGTAGACACTTACGGAGGATATGCTCCTCATGGCGGCGGCTGTTTTAGCGGAAAAGACCCCTCAAAAGTTGATCGATC
The DNA here is from genome assembly GCA_016220145.1 of Candidatus Peregrinibacteria bacterium. Classification (GTDB taxonomy): domain Bacteria; phylum Patescibacteriota; class Gracilibacteria; order UBA1369; family UM-FILTER-53-11; genus JACRID01. The sequence continues at coordinate 5,111 of JACRID010000067.1, read as the reverse complement.
GGCAAGCTATGCTGCGCGTTATGTTGCGAAAAATATTGTCGCGGCGGGCTTGGCGGAAAAGTGTTTGGTTCAACTTGCATATTCAATCGGCGTCGCGGAACCGGTTTCAATTTCGTTGGATTTTTACGGAACAGGAAAAGTTGATGAAGATAAGTTATTGCCGGTAATCAGGCAGCATTTTCCTGTCAAACCGGCTGATATTATCTCCGGGTTAAAATTATTGCGCCCGATTTACAAAAAAACAGCCGCGTACGGACACTTTGGCCGCAACGATCCTGATTTTACGTGGGAAGCAACCGACAAAGTGAATTTATTAAAAGATTTACTTAAATAATTAAGGCTAACTGCGGGATATTTTCTGAGAACAGTTTTTTATAGGAAGCAGAGCGAGCATCATGATGCGAGCGTCCTCTGGAAACCGCCAAAGGCGGGGCTGAAAGAGGGCTGCGCTCCACTGTTCGAAGGAAATGTCCCGCAGTTAGCCTCTGCGAATCCATAAATTACAAAAAACTAACCAACATTTATCATGAAATACCAGGTTAAAGATATTAAATTGGCCGGTCAGGGCGAGAACCAAATTGCGTGGGCGCGAGCGCACATGCCGGCGCTTTTGGCGGTAGAAAAAAGATTTGCCAAGGAGAAACCTTTCAATGGACTGCGCATCGGAATGGCGCTTCACGTGACGAAAGAAACCGGCGTTTTGGTTGAAACCTTAAAAACCGGCGGGGCCGAGGTCAGCATTGCAAGCTGCAATCCCCTTTCCACTCAAGATGACGTCGCCGCCTATTTGGCCAAAAAAGGATTCGCCGTTTTTGCATACAAGGGCGAAAACAAAACCGATTATTACAAGTTTATTAAAAACGTCATTGCGCAAAAACCGCATTTGACAATTGATGATGGGTGCGATCTTGTATCGGAAATTCACCTTAATCATAAGGAATTGCTCAAGGATATTATTGGCGGATGCGAAGAAACGACGACCGGCGTGAACCGCTTGAAGGCAATGGAAGCCGACAACGCCTTGAAATACCCAATGGTGGCGGTAAACGATAATTTGACCAAGCATCTGTTTGATAATTTTTATGGAACCGGCCAGTCGACTTGGGATGGAATTTTACGCGCGACGAATATTTTGTTGGCGGGGAAAACGGTTGTGGTTGCGGGTTATGGCGATTGCAGCCGAGGCATTGCATTGCGAGCTTCCGGCCTTGGCGCGCACGTAATTGTGACGGAAATCGCGCCGGTTCGCGCCCTACAGGCCTGGATGGACGGATACCGCGTAATGAAAATGGAAGACGCTGCGACGCTGGGAGACGTCTTTATAACGGCGACGGGCGGAAAACACATCATCAACACGCATCACATGAAAAAAATGAAATCCGGGGCGATTTTGGCGAATAGCGGGCACTTCAATGTCGAGATTGATGTAGAGGGATTGGAAAAAATGGCGACGGCGAAAAAACAGCTTCGCCCGTTCGCGGAAGAATTTACGCTTGGAACCGGTGCATCCGCAAAAAACATATATTTGCTGGCGCAGGGCCGTTTGGTAAATCTCTCCGCCGCGGAAGGCCACCCGTCCGAAGTAATGGCACTTTCATTCTGCGGGCAATCGCTGGCCTGCGAGTGGCTTTGCGACATGTCATTGCGAGCGCCGCATGGCGGGGCGAAGCAATCCTCCTTAAAACCCGCCGTCTATACTCTGCCTAAGGAAATCGACGACGAAATCGCGCGGCTGGAACTTGGCGCCCTTGGAATCAGCATTGATTCCTCCACTGCCAAGCAAACCAAATACGCAAATTCTTGGCGAGAAGGGACTTGATGTAATCCTTGCTGTCATCGCCGATTTAATCGGCGATCTTTAGACCGCCTTGGCGGAGATGACATTACAACCAAAAACCGCGGCTTCCATTTCGGGGCAACCGCAGTTTTTAAATGTGTAATTTCGGATTTATTTATTACTTCCGGAGTGCATTACCCGCAAATTCCAAAGCCGTTTCACGAGTAACCGGCTTGGAAATCAACCCGCATTTGTAACCCTTGACACCTTTCTTTTCCGCAGCGGCAATCTCACTGTTGGTCATAAAATATTTTGCAGCCGATATCGCAATCGTTTCCTTTGGATTTTTTGCACACTTATCAATTGCATTCTTGGCAGCCGTATTAATGGTTTTCTCCATAGCACTCGCTGTCAGATTAAGAAGCTCCTTGCGGGACACCCTGCCTGTCTTGGCAACCGCCGACTTCGCAGCGGACGACCTTTCGTTAACGGTTGACGTACACGCAATACATTCTTTGGCCACCATTACCGCCACCTTCCCCGCAAAGGTTTTATTAAGCATATTATTTGGTAAAAACTTCTTCGACGCCGGAACGGTGTAAAGGCCATCTTTTACCATCAATCCGATTGCGTCCTTAAGGACGGAATAATTTTTAAGAGTCTTTATGTCCGTTAAATCGTCGACGGTAAGGGGCTTTACTTCCGGCTTCTTGGCCTCGTCTTTGGGGGGAGTGGAAGTTTTGGCGGATGAAGTTGATGTTGTCGCTCCGCTGCCACCGGAACTGCCGCCGCCAGCACCTTCAAGACATAATGTCGTGCCGTTAGGAGTTATCGTAACGGTTTTACTCGGACCAATTGTAAGATTAGAACTCCCATCTGGCTTACACAGTACCTCCAACACCTGACCGGTTGAATCCACATTGGGTATATCCTTCCCCGAATGCGGAGTCGTTGAATTTATGAGATTGGAAACACGAATAGTGTCTTCGCTACCGGTTGTCACGATAAAGGAAGCAGCGCCATCATTGACCACAACGCTGGTCGCGGCACTTGCTTCTCCTATTGTGTATACAAGTCCATTGGCAAGTGAAATACTAAAAGACTCACCGCCTGGCACTGTAAGTATGGGGGGGGACGCGTACATCACAAACGGAATGGCAGCAACCAACGCCACGCCCAGAGAAACAAATCCTATCTTTTTTGAATTAAACATATGTTATTTGTTATGATTAATTATAACATATTCTTCAATTAAAGCCAAGCCCACCATTGACAGTCCCCACCAATCAACCGTAGAATACCACCCTACAAATACAATGAACATAATACCCTCAAATTCCGCCGTGGACAATTTCCCCTCCGTGTCAGGGTTACATCCGACGAATGCGCGGCCAAGCGGAATAAAAGGTCTTGCGGCGGCGTGCGGTTTAATGCTGACTCAAGCCTGCGGAGGCCCGGTCAATTTCATCCCGCATAATGATTCAAAAGACGCCGGCGGCCCGGATGCTTCCGAAATTTACGACGCAAACGAACCCGTGGATGGCGGTCAACCCGACGGTGGCCCGTACGCAGATGGTGGTGTTGACGGCGGCTCTGTGGATGCCGGTTCTGTCGACGCCGGTTGCCCGCCCGATGTATGCCAATGCGAAGTCGGGCAAGCTCGTCCTTGCTATACGGGATTGGCCGAAACAAGAGAAAAGGGCATTTGCCGCGACGGCACGGAAAATTGCGGCGAAAATCTTAAATGGACCGGCGAATGCGCAGGAGAACAAATTCCAACCGAAACACAGGAAACTTCTTGCGACAGATTGGATAACGATTGCGACGGAATCGCGGATAATATATACGGAACGGCATCCCCTCTTTCACAGGGCTGCGCATCTTTGGCCTGCGGAATTCCGGGCATAAAACAATGTATTGGTGGAAATTTTGGCGCTTGCAGTGCGACAGACCCTCAAGAAGCATGCAACGCCGAAGGGCGCGGTAACGGAGCGGATGAAAATTGCAATACCGTAGCGGACGAAGGCTGTGTTTGTTCGGCGGGTGTTGGCGCATGCGAAAGCGACGGCATAATTACGGCCGACGGGAGTTGCAATGCGGTTCCCGGAACTCCGGCATCTTCAGAGATTTGCTGGAACGGAGCGGATGACGACTGCAACGGGAAACAAGATATGGAAGATGGCTGCGAATGTCATCCTACGGAAACAAAACCTTGCTACACCGGATTGAACTTAACTCGCGGCATTGGAGAATGCAGGGACGGTATAAATCAATGTCTCGGCAATGGAAAATGGAACACATTGTGCGAAGGACAGGTTTTACCAACCGGCGAATCTTGCAATAGAGAGGACGACGATTGCGACGGCAGAACGGATATTGATCCGGCAACAAACTCCCCTCTTGCCGAATCCTGCGCATCACCGGCGTGCCACATAACCGGCACACGCCAATGCGTGAATGGTATTTTTGCGGAATGCAGCGCCACGGATCCCGCGGAAATCTGCGATACCTCAACCGACAATGATTGCGATGGAGTAACGGATGAAAATTGCCCCTGTATCGTCGGAAAAGGCGCTTGCGAACGGCACGGAACGATTCAGTCAACTGACGGGGCCTGCAGCGTGCAACCGGGCGCTCCCGAAACGGAGATTTGCGATGATGTCGATAACGACTGCAACGGAAGAATAGATGAGACTTTCCCCGGCAAATATGATGCTTGTTCGGTTGGCAAGGGCGATTGCAGAAGATTGGGGATTAAGGTCTGCGATCCTCAGCCTATTGGTGAACATTGCAGCGCAACGCCGGGCGATCCGCAGCCCGAAATTTGCGACAACGTAGACAACAACTGTGACGGGATAGTGGATGAAGGCTGCCCTTGCGAGAACGGAATAGGAGGTTGCAGGCACACGGGAACAATACAGGCGGATGGCAACTGCAACGCCGTCCCCGGCACCCCTGAACCTCAAGAATTATGCGACGGTAGAGATAATGACTGCGACGGGTACACGGACGACCGCTTCCCTGAAAAAAATCAATCGTGTGCCGTCGGCGTCGGCGGCTGCCACAGAGAAGGGGTAATGGTTTGCGATGGAGCCAATGGGCCGAAATGCAATGCCGTGGAAGGTACGCCGACAACCGAGGCCTGCAACGGCGTAGATGACAATTGCGATGGCAGCACAGATGAAGAGGGTGCCGCCGGGTGCACACTGCGTTATTTAGATCACGATGGTGATAATTATGGGGTCAGCACCTCAAAGTGCCTATGTGGGCCAGCTGGCGAATATAGAGCGCCACAGGCCGGAGATTGCAATGATAATAATGCCGACATCAATCC
>JACRID010000066.1 GCA_016220145.1 Candidatus Peregrinibacteria bacterium | reverse complement strand
TTCTGCTTCGAAAAGCAGAATATCCCATCATCATCACACGTCAATTTTTTTGGCACTACATTTTTTACGCAATCCCCATTTTTTCCATTCAAAAAGCCAATCCAATCCCGGCTTCAGGGGCTAAGTGGTGAAGATGAGTTATAGCAAACTCGTCTTTTTCTATTTGAGATTGAAGTTTGCCCGACGTGCGTTGATACTCTAGCGTCGATTGTTTATTCTCTATATAAACATCTATTTGCGGATTTTTCATGAAGCGCAATTATAATCTTCAGTTTGTACATTTAATCTCCACAGTAGAAGGCACAAACTTTTCTTCCAGTGTGTTTCACGTGATCAACATGTCCTTTTTTGTCCAAAACAACTTCTTCTTCATCCAAACAACCCCATTGGTTTGGTCTGCTGAAGGGCAGTGTGTGCACAAAGCGTTTACAATCTGCATTTGTTTGGCATTCGTCTGGAAGTCGAGCAGGAGGACATGCCGTAAGCGATAATCCCAATGCAGCAATAAAAACGCGGAGAGGTTTAAATGCAGACGGTGTGCGGGGGAATTGTATCGGCTCAACATTACTGTGAGCGACAGTTTCGCAATCCGGCGTTTCAGAAGGTTTCATCGTTGTAAAAGATAATTAATTACAACTACATGGGTTTTTCGCAGTCGGGATCGGGCATGTCCATCTCCATCTCTTTTGATAACTTCTTTACTGCTTCTTTTGTGCCATTGCCATACACTCCGTCAATTGAACCATCATATAAGGTCGCGCCTTCCTCCCCGAAAATGGGGCGTTGCAAAAGGCTTTGCAGCCGTTGGACATACTCACCGCGATCTCCTTCACGAAGACACGCGGCAAGCGGCGTTGCTTTGGACATGGCGCGCATTTGAGCGCTATGGCTACATTCCTCGTCGGCGTCACATTCCCGCAACATGGCGGATGTCCCCTTGCGAATGTTTGCAAATCTCACAGCTTGGCTATCGCGGTCTTCGTCTTTCAAGGTGACAGGAGCATGTTTCACATGAGTTTTTAAGCGATCAGCCGCTTTTTTCAGTTTCTGACATTCCAAGAAAAATTCCTGAATAGCAAGGACTGCATCTGCGCTATTTCTAAAAGAGCCGGGAAGCTCGCCTTTTAAATATCGCATCAGTCCGATGACATAGCCGTTGCCGGCAAATTTTTCCAAATTGGACATGGTATTTAAGGGGCCTTCGAGTTTTGCTAGGGTTTCAGGATCAATCTGAACGCCTACGGCAAGAAGAACGCGTACGCTTTTTTCCGCCTGTAGAACCTGGGTTTTTGCTTCGCGGAAGCGACTTTGCACAATATCGGGATCTCCAAGAATTTCTTTTAAAGAGGTTTTCTTCAACGTGCTTTTATTTTCTTCAAAATAATTTCCCACTTTTACGAGATCCCCGACGGCTACAATCGCGTCAAGGGTTTGCGATATGTTTTCGCAGCCCTTGCAGCCTGCTAACGCAGCGCCGGTTCCAAGCAGCGCTGCGGAAATCGCCAGTGCCCGCATTGTATTTTGCAGGGCATTGATGGGAATGCTGGCCATGGAAGTCTTGCGCAATACATATTCGTCAGGGAATTCCGCATTATTTTCTTCAATCTTCACACCTACATGCTATTTTGTTTGCACATTGCGTCAATTTCTTATAAAAATTGTCAGAAAAAAGGGCGGGAAACGTCTTATTTATACCTGTTATCGCAATATCCGATTTGTTGTTAGCCTATAGTAACAGAAATGTACTATAATAGAAGGCGTAATAAAAACCGCTATGAACTTCAAGAGACTGCTAAGTATTAAAGTTATACGTGAGCTGCACCAATTCGGTTTAAACGAAAAGGAGGCAATGATTTACATAGCTGCCTTGGAAAGAGAAGTGGCCACGGTGCAGGATTTGGCTAAGGCGACGCGTCTTAACAGATCCACCACCCACATGGTATGCGCAAGCCTGCAGGAAAAAGGTTTCCTCAAGGCAACGCGCAAAAATAGGCATCGTTTCTTATTTGCGGAAAATCCGCAAAAATTACAGGAATTGTTTGCGGAAGATACGTTTAAACTTGAAATGAAGAAGATGACGCTGGCGGGTTTACTGCCTACGTTGCTAAATATGGAAAAATCATCCGAGATGAAGCCCCAAATTGAATTTTACGAAGGCGAGCATGGTTTTTATGACATTTGCGAGCGATCTCTTAGGAAGGCGCGCAAGGAAATTTTATTCATATCTTCCGTCAACGATTTTCACCTTACAATGACGCGCAAATACGACGAGGAATATTATGTGCCAACGCGGATGAAAAAAAAGATTTGGCTTCGCGGACTCACTTTTAAGAACAAAACCACCGTCCAATTTAAAGCGTTGGATAATAAACTATTCCGTGAAATACGATTTATTCCGTATAAATACTTCTTCAGGTCGACGTGCTTTATCTATGAAAACGAATTTTCAATGATGACATCGCATAGCCCTTTCTTGGGCTTCGTGGTAAAAAGCGAAGAGCTTGCCAACACGATGAAACAGTTTTTCGAGATTATATGGAATGCGAGTGAGCAGTAAATGCAGTTTATATCACCAGCATGCCATCGCCAAATGAAAAGAAGCGGAAGTTTTCGCTTTGGGCTTTTTTGTAAAGCTCAAAAAGTTTTTCGCGGCCGCAAAAGGCGGAAACCAGCATCAGCAAGCTTGAACGTGGCACATGAAAATTTGTAATTAAACCGTCGACGAATTTTGGTTTGTAATTTTCGCGGATGAAAAGGGAAGTTGTTCCCGCGAGTTTTTCGAGTTTTGAATTTTGGTCAGCTGCGGATTCCAGTGTGCGCACGACGGTTGTGCCGACTGCGACTATCGGCCTGCCGGAGGCCTTTGCTTTATTTAAAAAATCGGCGGTTTTTGGACTTATTTCATAAAATTCCTTGTGCAATTTGCCGTCGGCAAGAGCTTTTTCGGTGAGCGGCGCGAATGTTCCCAAGTTCACATGCAGTGTTACAAATTGCGCTGCTATGTCGGCGCGTTTCATTTTTGAAAGCAAGCGCTTTGTAAAGTGAAGAGAAGCCGTTGGCGCTGCTACCGAACCGGGTTTGTGCGCAAAAATCGTCTGATATTGCTCGCGAAGTTGGTTTTCGCTCAGCGGTGAATTTTTAATGTAAGGAGGGATTGGCGTTTTGCCGTATTTGCCTAGAACTGTGGGCAATTCTGAGATTTTAAATGACGGTTTTAAGAAGTAAAATTTGTCGCCTGAATCCGCAACCGTGAAAAAGATTTTTGACGTTAGCGTCAGTTTAGCGCACGGATTAAGCTTTCTGTCCGCCAAAACCTTGATCAGTTCGCCGACCTTTTCTATAAACAAAATCCCGACTCTTCCGCCGGTTTCCTTCTTTAAAAACAGTCGCGCCGGAATGACTTTTGTTTCATTAAAAACCACGACGGCGTTTTTCGGCAAGTATTTCGTCAGGTTTGAGAAAGTATCAACCTGCGTTTTGCCGGTTTTCCTGTCGTATATCAAAAGTTTGGCACCGTCTCGCGGAGCCGCCGGTTTTTGCGCGATTAACTCCTTTGGCAGGGTGTAATCGTATTCGCCCAGCAATTTTTCTAAAGTTTCCATGTTTCTTTAAACCCGTTTTGCCCTCTTGCGGTCCACGTCCTTCAAAATCTTCTTGCGCAGACGGATGCTTTTTGGCGTAATTTCCACCAATTCGTCGTCTTCAATGAACTCAAGCGCCTGTTCCAGCGTCATAATCTTTGGCGGAACCAGCATAATCGCGTCGTCCGAACCCGAAGCGCGCATGTTTGTCAGTTTCTTCCCTTTGCACGCATTCACAATAATATCTCCTTCTTTTGCGTTTTCGCCGATGATCATGCCTTCATAAACGTGCGTCACCGGATTGCAGAATAGAATCCCGCGTTCCTGGATTTTCCATAATGCGTAAGCCATTGTTTCACCTTCTTCCTGAGAAATAAGTGCTCCGTTTTTGCGGCGCTCAATCTCTCCTCGGAAGTCTTCATAATGAGAAAAACTGTGGTCCAAAATGCCCTCACCGTGCGTTTCCATAATGAATTCGCTCCTGAAACCGATGAGCCCGCGAGTCGGAATGTAATATTCCAGGCGCGTGTTTTTCTCGATCTTAACCATGTTTTGCATCAAGCCTTTGCGTTTGCCCAGTTTTTCAATCACAATGCCGGAATATTTTTCCGGAACCGTGGCAACAAGCAGTTCAATCGGTTCTTGCAGCTTCCCGTTCACTTTCTTATAAATAACTTCCGGACGTGAAACCTGTATTTCATAACCTTCCCGGCGCATGTTCTCCAGCAAAATTGAAAGGTGAAGTTCACCGCGGCCGGAAACCGTATATCCATCGGAATTCGGAATATCCTCAACTTTCAAGCCGACGTTTGTTTGCAGCTCGCGCTCAAGCCTTTCTTTTATATTGCGTGTCGTCACAAGGCTGCCTTCTTGGCCCGCAAAAGGGGAGTTATTGACCAGAAAATTCATCTTCAAAGTCGGTTCGTCAATCTGCGGAACCGGCAGCGCGTCCGGATGTTCAGGGTCAGTTATGGTTTCGCCAATCGTTATATCTTCAATTCCCGCAACGGCCGCAAGATCGCCGCATTCCACCATCTCGACTTCCTCTTGTTTGAGCCCTTCAAATGAGAAAAGTTTTGTAATCCTGAAGTTTTTAACGGTTCCATCGCGTCTGCAAAGAGCAATTTGCTGGCCCGTTTGAAGTTTCCCGCGAAAAACGCGCCCGATTCCAACCCTCCCGATATAGTTGTCATATGCCAAACTTGCTATCTGCATCTGAAGGGGCTCGGCATTTTTGTCCGGATAAAGCGGAACATGCTTCAAAATCATCTCAAAAAGCGGAGTCAAATCTTTGCTGTCTTCCTCAGGTGAATTTTTGGCGATGCCCTGTTTGCCAATAGTATAAAGCACGGGGAAATCCAGCTGCAAATCATTTGCATTCAAATCCACAAACAAATCAAAAACCTGATTCAAAACGTCATTCGGACGAGCGCCTTTTTTGTCGATCTTATTTATAAGAACAATCGGGCGGATGCCAAGGGTGAGGGATTTTTGAAGTACGAATTTTGTCTGAGGCATCGGGCCTTCCTGGGCGTCCACAAGTAAAAGAACGCAGTCCACCATGCGCAAAATGCGCTCAACTTCGCTGCTAAAATCGGCGTGCCCCGGGGTATCAACAATGTTTATTTTTATATCTTTGTAGCGAATCGAGCAGTTTTTGGAAAAAATCGTAATTCCGCGTTCGCGTTCCAGCGGGTTTGAATCCATCACGCATTCCTGCACCTCTTCGTTATCGCGAAAAGCGCCGCCTTGCCTAAGCAACGCATCCGTTAAAGTGGTTTTTCCGTGGTCGACGTGCGCGATAATTGCGATGTTTAAAACCTTCATCAGGCCGAGCCGCAGCGAGGCTAATAATTAATGCGCCCAATAGGCGCAACCTAATTGCGCGCAGATTTTAGATGTAAATTGATTAAAATACAATAGGAAAATTAAATGTAAAATGTTACACCCGTATGATTGAGATGCGGTGTATTACCCGCTTTACTTTAATTTCTTCCACTTCCCGCAAATCTCCTCCGGTAACATTGGAAAATGCACTTCGCATTCCCGGACATATGTCTTTTTGCTTGGGAATTTGAAAGAGAATTCTTTGCCGTTGTCGTGGTCGGACGCGACCGTCCGGTTGTAACAAAGATAATCTATTTTTTGAGTCGTTGAAGTGTCGCTGATCTCGCAGGTTGTCGGGAATTGATGTCCGTTCGTCTCGAAATATTTTTTCGCTGTTGAAAAATTATAGGCTCCGCCGCGAACAAGATGGCCGTATTTTTTGCTGTCATCTTCGCGCAAAATAAAGAAAATACTGCCTTTTGTGCAGACTTGGGTGATACGCTGGGTTTTATCATTGGTTATAAAAACTTTCTGAAGTTTCTCCCTCACGGTCGGGTTTTCGGTTTCAGGATTTTCATAACATCTGAAAGTTGATTTTGAAATTTCCGCTGCCAGAACAATGCCCGGTATTAAAAGAGCAAATGCGGCCAATGCAATTATTTTTTTCATATTGTTAATGGATTATTCGGTTATTTAAAGGTTTTCAAACCCAAGAATTTCGCCTTACCGCCGAGCATTTCTTCGATGCGCAGCAGTTCGTTATACTTTGCCATGCGCTCGCTCCTTGAAAGCGAACCGGTCTTTATTTGGCCCGTTTCAAGCCCGACGCTCAAGTGCGCGATTGTGGTGTCTTCGGTTTCGCCGCTTCTGTGTGAAACGACGCAGGTATAACCGGCTTTTTGAGCTGTTTTGATGACATCGACGGTTTCGGTCAGTGTTCCGATTTGATTCAATTTTATCAGGATGGAGTTTGCGATTCCGCCTTTTATTCCTTTTTCCAGGCGCGCTTGATTTGTCACAAAAAGATCGTCGCCGACAAGCTGAAGTTTGCCGCCAAGCTTCTCCGTAAGCAATTTCCAGCCATCCCAGTCATCTTCGGCGCAACCGTCTTCAATGGAAATTATCGGGTATTTTGAGGCCAAATCCGAATAATAATTTGTCAATTCCGCCGCCGAAACTTTTTTCTTCTTTCCGCCGATTTTGAGTTCATAGAAGCCGTCTTTAAAAAACTCGGAAGAGGCGCAATCCAAGCCTATAAACACATCTTTGCCGGGTTGATGGCCCGCTTTTTTTATTGCCGCCACAATAATATCCAGGGCCGCTTCGTGGGATTCCACCCTTGGCGCAAATCCGCCTTCGTCGCCAACGGAAGTTGTAAATCCTTTTTCCGCCAGCAGTTTTTTAAGGTTATGGAAAATTTCTGCGCCCATTCGAAGCGCTTCGCTGAAACGCGGTGCGCCAGCCGGAATAATCATCATTTCTTGAAATTCCAGGCCGGAATCCGCGTGCACACCGCCGTTTATTATGTTCATCATTGGAACGGGCAGTAGAGTGGCTGCCGGATTCAAATATTGGAATAAAGGGACGTCTGCCTCAAGTGCCGCCACCTTTGCGCAAGCCAGCGAAACACCCAAAATCGCATTCGCCCCAAGTTTAGATTTATTCGGCGTACCGTCCAGCCCCATCATCATTTCATCCAGTTTTCTCTGATCTTTTACATCAAAACCGCGCAATTTTTCGCCAAAAATATCATTTACATTGGAAACGGCCTTCAAAACTCCTTTGCCCAAATATCGCTTTGGGTCGCCATCTCGAAGCTCAAGAGCCTCGTGTGTGCCGGTCGAAGCCCCGCTCGGCACAATCGCCGAAGCGGAAAACTTCTCGCTTTTCGCCGTCACCTCAATAGTTGGATTACCCCTGGAATCAAGAACTTCCCTGGCGCGCAAAGAAATGAGTTTTGACATAAAAGTTTTTAATTAAACCTTAGGAGACCTGAGTCTTATTTTACAGGATAAAATGGGGTAAGAATTCGACATACCGATTTAATACTTGACGCACGACCATGGCAATGTATAATTCAGCCTGTTAATCTAAGGAACCTCTGAAAAACAGATTTTCGTAGCGAACTTTGCAAATTTTGTGCGAAAATTGCGAAGCGCGACGAAGGCGTATCAGGTTAGATACGTCGAGGAGCGATAAGCAATTTGCAGCCAAAATTTGCAAAGTGCAG
>JACRID010000065.1 GCA_016220145.1 Candidatus Peregrinibacteria bacterium | reverse complement strand
TGCTTCGAAAAGCAGAATATCCCATCATCATCACACGTCAATTTTTTTGGCACTACATTTTTTACGCAATCCCCATTTTTCCCATTCAAAAAGCCAATCCAATCCCGGCTTCAGGGGCTAAGTGGTGAAGATGAGTTTAAGGAAGCAGAGCGAGCCGCATGCGGCGAGCGTCCCATCACCACATGTGGTGATGGGGCTGCGCTCCATGTTTGAAGGAAATACTCACAGCCAATCACATAGGGGCTTTATTTTTAAGTTATGTTACACTATAATTCGTTTTCCATGGCTAGTCCTATAAAAAAGCTAAAAATCATCTTCGTAGCAGGTGCGCGGCCGAACTTCATGAAAGTGGCTCCTCTTATGGAGGAATTTAAAAAATGCCCGGAATTCTCAACTATTTTGGTGCACACCGGCCAGCATTACGACGAAAAAATGTCCAAGGTGTTTTTTGATGAGCTCAAGATTCCTCGCCCGGATATAAATTTTGAAATTGGAGCCGGCAACCACGCGGTCCAAACAGGCAAAATACTAATCGCTTTTGATGATGTTTTGGAACGAGAAAAACCTGATTTGGTCGTTGTGGTTGGAGATGTAAATTCCACAATCGCTTGTGCGCTCGCTGCCGTTAAACGCGGCGTAAAAGTTGCACACGTTGAAGCCGGTTTGCGAAGTTTTGATTGGACCATGCCTGAAGAAATAAATCGCGTATTAACAGATCGGATTTCAGATTTTTTGTTTTGCACTGAAGACAGCGCCGTGAAAAATTTGCGTGCCGAAGGCATCAGCAAGAATAAGATTTTCATGACCGGAAATGTGATGATCGATACGCTGTTGAAGCAAAAAAGCGCGGCCGAAAAATCGAATGTCCTTAAAGAATTAAAACTGTCCGACAAAAAATATGCTGTAGCCACTTTGCACAGGCCAAGTAATGTTGATGACAAAAATGCGCTGAATAAAATCATTTCCACACTAAAAAAGGTCGCGGGAAAGCTGCCTGTGGTGTTTCCCGTTCATCCGCGCACCAAAAGCCATCTGTTGACGTGGGGCATTCCAACCGGTAAAATATACATTCTCGACCCACTTGGTTATCTGGATTTCCTTAAATTGGTAAGTCACGCCAAGCTTGTCATGACGGATTCAGGAGGGATTCAGGAGGAAACCACGATTCTGGGCGTCCCCTGCCTGACTCTGCGTGAAAATACCGAGAGGCCAGTAACTGTAAAATGCGGAACAAACGAGATTGTTGGAACAGATGAGAAAAAGATCCTTGCCGCTGTCGAAAAGATACTAAAGAAGCCTCCCGCAAAAGCCAAAACGTCAAAATTTTGGGACGGAAAAGTAAGCGCCAGAATCGTAAAAGTATTAAGCGCAAAGTTATGAATCAAGCTCTCGTACAAAAAGGGAACATAGTACTCGAGGAAGTTCCGCTTCCTGCGATTTCCGCGAACGAGGTTTTGGTAAAAACTCACTATTCTTTGATTAGCACCGGCACAGAACTTGCCGGCATTTCGATGTCCAAGGAGTCGCTTTTAACTCGCGCGTTAAAGCAACCTCACAATTTAAAAAAGGTCATGAAAATGGCTGCGGACAGAGGAATTATAAAGACTTACAAAATAATAAAAGGCATGCTGGATTTTGGAACGCCGACCGGCTACAGCTTGGCTGGCGAAGTTATTGAAGTTGGCGAAAACATAACCGACATTAAAAAAGGAGATTTGGTTGCGTGCAGCGGAGCCGGAATCGCAAATCACGCGGAGTATGTTGCCGTTCCGCGCTTATTGGCAAGCAGAATTCCAAATGGACTCGATTTAAAACAAGCCGCTTCGGTGACCCTCGGCGCAATAGCAATGCAGGGTGTGCGACAAGCGAATCCAAAATTCGGGGAAAGCGTTGCGGTTGTGGGTCTAGGACTTCTTGGCCAACTTACGTGCCAAATTTTGAAAGCGGCCGGATGCAAAGTGATTGGTATTGATATTTCGGCAGGCCGATGCGGTTTGGCCAAAAAATGCGGCGCTGACTTTACATTCACCGGAGTTTCAATGAATGAAATTAAGAGAATTACGGACGGATTTGGCGTTGATGCCGCAATAATCACAGCATCAACCGATTCAAATGAACCGCTTAATCAAGCCATGGAAATGACGCGCAAAAAAGGAACAGTTGTAGTTGTTGGCGCGGTTGGACTGAATCTTTCGCGCAGTCCTTGGTATGAAAAAGAAATTGATTTAAAAATTTCGTGTTCGTACGGACCCGGCCGCTATGATGCGACTTATGAAGAAGAAATGCTGGATTATCCCCTACCTTATGTGCGCTGGACCGAAAATCGCAACATGGAGGAATATTTAAGATTGCTGGTTGACGGCAAGGTGAATTTTACAAATTTGCATCCGCAGGAATTTAAATTCAGCGAAGCAGTTGCGGCTTATGAAAAATTAAAGACGGAAAAGCCGTTGGCGGTGATTTTGTCTTACAGGCCGAGCCGTAGCGAGGCTACTGGATTAATGCGCCCGGAGGGCGTACCTTTCGACAGCCACAAAAAAGAAGCGCCTGAAAATAAAGTTTTCTTAAATTCCAAAAAACTGGAGAAGAACGGTAAGATCGGCATTGCGGTTATTGGCGCCGGCGCTTTTGCAAGCACTACTCATCTTCCAAACATTGGAAAACTCGGCAAACTGTTTAAATTAAAAGCTGTTGTGGCCAAAAAAGGCGTGCATGCCAAGCAATTTGCAAAACAGTATGACGCTGAGTATTGCACGACCGATTATCAGGAAGTTTTAAAAGACAAAGATATCGACGCGGTGATAATCGCAACAAGACATGACACACACGCGAAGATGACTTTGGAAGCATTGAAGGCAGGGAAGGCGGTGTTGGTGGAAAAACCGCTTGCGCTAAACAAAGAAGAACTCTCGAAAATTTGGGAATTCTTTAAAAATCCTCATTCCGCCCCTCACCCTTCACCCCCCACCCTTCTCGTCGGATTCAACCGCCGATTTTCCCCTTTCGCAAAACGCGTCTGTGAATTAACGCAAAATCGAAAAAATCCGCTGATTATAAACTTTAGAGTTAATGCCGGATATTTGCCGCTCGATCACTGGACTCAAACTGCGCAAGGCGGAGGTCGGGTGATCGGCGAAGCTTGCCATTTCTTTGATCTTTTCAAGTTTTGGACCAGTGGCGCACGAGTCACAAAAATCGAAGCGCAGTCCATAAATCCTCAAACAAAAGACGTTGCGGCGCAAGATAACTTTTCGGCGACGATAAAATATGAAGACGGTTCCGTTTGCACGCTTTTATACACCGCACTCGGCAACAAAAATTTGCCGAAAGAATATGCTGAGATTTTCTGCGACGGGAAAGTAATGATTTTGGATGACTTTAGAAGCTTGAAAGTGGTTGGCGGCAGCGGAAGCTTAAAAATGTTCGGACAAGACAAAGGCCATTTTGCCGAGCTGGAAGCCTTCGCACATGCAATAAAGACTGGCGAGGCACCAATAAAACTTGAAGATATTTTCGACACTTCCGAACTGAGTTTTGAAGTAAACAAGCAAGTAACGCACGGATGAGAAAATACGTCATCCTGAACTTGTTTCAGGATCTCCTCAGATTCCGGATCAAGTCCGGAATGACAATCAGAATG
>JACRID010000064.1 GCA_016220145.1 Candidatus Peregrinibacteria bacterium | reverse complement strand
CCGAACTTACTCCATTATTCCAAAATATCTGTTCTTTGCTCAAGCTTAAGCCACCAAACAGGATTTTGGGGGTGTAGTGGCAAAAAAATCCACTTTGGCTTCCACATGCGGAAAAAACGTACTCAAGTGGTGAAGATGAGTTGAAATCGGCGACGACAATACGAAAGAGCCCCGACAACTTGCCGGGGCTCTTTAAATTCGGTTGAGAATAATTATTCTCCTTCCGCAGGAGCTTCCGGAGTATGGCTCGCATAATCCTCGCTCAATCTGGTCAAAACTTCCTTAAAAGCATCAACGATATTTTCCTTGGTTTGATTCAAAGACGGTTTTTGGGGATAATTTTTTATTTTATCTTTCAAAACCTGCACCTCGTCGCCGCAGCCTTCCTCATCATAAACGGCATTGGCCAAACAATCTCTTTTTATTTCATCCACCATCTTCGGCGCGTATTTTCCGCGAACAACGGCGGGGAAAAGGCTTCCAATATCCCACCACTCAACCACAGTCAATTTATATTCAAACGGATCGCCGCCGGTATAATCAGCCGGTTTTACCGCGCCCGTACGATCGTCGCCGGCAAATCTTGACTCGAAAGACGTGCTCAAATTGCCAAGCAATTCAAGATAAGTGTCGATTATTTCTCTTCTGGAAGTATTGAGCTCCGATTTCTTTGAATTTTTCTTGATTTTTCCTTTAACAATGCCCAATGTGTCTTTACAACCATCCGTAAAATCCACTTCGAGCTTGTCACAGAATTTCTTAATGAATTTATTTACCATCGGCGCACCGAACTTTGCATTGCTCCTTACCGTTTTAGGATAAAAAGAACCCGCGTCCCACCACTTAACCCAATCAACAAGTTGATCAAACGGATTCTGAAGTGCGCGTTCAGGATCAGCTTTTAAAAGATCCGTAACTTTTGCCGGCTCCTGTGCCGACTCCCTGTCATCGCCCCCGTATTCAATCGCAAATTGACTATCAAGTTCGTTCACCGCTTCAACAAAAGCGTTGAGTTCCAATTCAAGCGCCTGAGCTTCTTCTTCAGATCCGGCTGGATTCGCTTTTATAACTTTAATGGCTTCCTTAAGCGAAGTAATCGTATCGGGACATCCTCCCATATCCGGCAATTCAAGTTCTTTACAATATTTACTTAACCTAACAATAAGCGGCTGCAATTGACCCACCTTGGTTACAGCATTTATGTCTTCCGCAAGTTTGGTGAACGGATCCAATGTTACCCGCGTACTTAACGCTGCAGATGCCACCTGCACACTGGAGAAGAGCATAACCCCCACCGCCAACAGCGAGATTTTTCCTATCATTTTCGACATATGTAAAATATTAAAAAATAAAATATTATTACCGTGTAATAGTTTCCCCCATATATTGTCTTTCATAAAGCGAATTCAGTTGCTCGAGCGCCTGTTTGAATTCATAGATAATCTCAAGCGCCTTGCAGGCATTGCCAATTTTGCCGACAATCGATTTGAATTGCCCGGGATTTTTCGCTTTTTTTATGGAATCAAGCACGGGCTGAAACGGATTCCCGCTTACACGAGTGCTTAGCTTGGCGGCAAAAGCCGACTGCACACCCATTAACAAAAGCACCGAGGCAACGGCTATTGGTAACTTCTTCTTGAACATGGGTTTTTGTTAAAAAATAAATACAATAAACACTTTTTATGATAGCGCCCGAAAGATGTTGAGGTCAAATTCTAAATCAGTTCCGCAAACCTTACTTTTCATCTAAAATGAGCTGGTCATGTTCAGCTTTTTCAAGAGAGAAAAAATAAATCGGCCGGAGCTTTTTTTGGCGCTCGACATCGGAACGGAGTTTGTAAAGGCTCTTGTGTGCGAATCGCAGGGGAATTTGGCGATTGTGCGCGGAGTTGGCAAACAAAGGCAAAAACTTGGCGACATGCAAAGCGGAACCGTTATGGATATTGGCGGAGTTATCGAAAACTCTCGCAAGGCCATTGATGCGGCAAATCAGGAAGCGGATGGATATCCGACGGACGTAATAATCGGCATTGCCGGAGAATTGGTAAAAGGCGTTACTCACAGAACCACTTATGTGAGAAAAGAGCCGCACGTGAAAATCGATTTAACCGAGCTTAAAAATATAATCCACAAGGTGCAGTGGAAATCTTTTGAAGAAACGCGCGGACAGATCGCATACGAAACCGGATACAACGAAATTGACGTGAAGCTTGTCAATGCGGCGATTGTGGATGTGAGAATAGACGGATATCGCGTCAGCAATCCGATAGGTTTTCAGGGAAAAGAAGTGCAGATTTCAATTTTCAATGCGTTTGCGCCATTGGTTCATTATGGCGCATTGCAAACTATCGCGGCGGAGCTGGAACTTAATTTAATGGCTATAACTGCGGAACCGTACGCCGTTGGGCGTTGCCTGGAAACGGAAGATGATCCGCAAATGAATGCCATTTTTATAGATATTGGAGGAGGGACGACGGACATCGCCGTGGTGCGAAACGGCTCGCTGGAAGGCACAAAAATGTTCACCATTGGCGGACGCACGTTTACAAAACGCCTTGCCGGAACATTGAACATTTCTTTTCAGGAAGCCGAAGAAATAAAATTGGCATACAGCGCAGGCCAGCTTGAAAAACAGTCGGAGAGAATCGTGCGCGAGGCGATGGAGGCCGATGCCGAAGTTTGGCTTGCCGGAACGACTTTAACGCTTTCGGAATTTCACAATGTGGACATTTTGCCGTCCAAAATATATTTGTGCGGAGGCGGCTGCCATTTGCCGGAAATAAAGGCCGCGCTTGAGACAAAAAGCTGGCAAAGTGAACTGATTTTTGCAAAACAGCCGACGATTGCCGCGATTTCGCCAAAGCAGATTTCGCACGTAAAAGACGCAACAAAGCGCCTAATCGGCCCGCAAGATGTAACCCCGATGGCGCTGGCGAATATCGGTTTGGAATTGTCGGGCGAACGGCATATGATTTCCACGATTCTTCAAAAAGTGATCAGATTAATGCAGATATAGGGGAATATTGTCATTGCGAGCCCCCGCTCTGCGGGGCGAAGCAATCTGGCGCTAAGGCGCGCCATCACGAGCTAGAAGCGAGGGATCTCCAACGTGATTGCTTCGTCGCGGATTTTACACTGAACGAAGCGAATGTGATCCTTGCAATGACACAAATCTTTTATGACAGATACAGACAACGAAAATTCGGAAGAAGAAGTTTTGCGGCCGCGTTTTAAAATCAGTAAAACCCGCATCGGCGAGGGGGAAAAACAAGCGCCCGCCGCTTCAGGTTTTGAACCCGACAAGGTGATCTATGCTGAAATTGATGATGAAATAACCACGATTTTTGACCAGATCCGGCGGGCGCGGGGAGAGCGCATCGCACTGGTCGTGCCAAAACGCGCAGTGCTTCTTCAAAGCGTCGTAAATCTAAAAATCCTAAAAAAGAAATGCGATGAATTGCAAAAGGAGATTTTGATCGTGACTATGGACGCAAATGGCATGCAGCTTGCGGAAAAAGCGAGACTAAAAACCGCAGAAAGGCTTTTTGAGAAGGAAGAGAACGCCCCCGCCCCGCGTCCGCTTCCCCCCATGCGCGGCGAGCGCCCAACGCGCATAATGGAAAAGAAAATCTCGATTTCCGACGTTATACATCACGACAAAAAAGATATGGTTTCGTCTTTCATTGAGCGCATAAAGGAAAAAATTAAGAAACGAAAATCTCATCCGAAAGAAACGCGCCTCGTTTTTATCGCTCCGAACAAACAGGCATTTTTCACTCTGATTCTAGTCAGCGTTCTGCTTCTGCTGGCAATCGCCTATATCGCGCTACCGGGCGCAACGGTTTATATAACGCCAAAATCCAGCGTTCTTGACCCATCATTCAACGTGACCTTTCTGGATTACGAAAAAAACCGCTCCGCATTCGACAACAATTATTCAAACAATATTTTGGTGGCAACTTATCCCGTAAACCCGCCGGCATTCACAAAAAAATTCACCTATAACGCAACCGGAAAAGTATTTAAAGGAGCAAACAGCCGCGGCGTAATAACAATAGTTAATTTGAGCAACGCACCGTGGGTTCTGGCTGTAAGAACACGTTTTCAAACAAACGACGGACTGGTTTTCAGAATCCCGTCCGAAGTGCGCGTCCCGGCGATGAGAGGATCAACCCCAGGGACTCTGGATGTAAACGTAACCGCCGACGAATTCGACGCAAGCGGCCAAGTTATCGGCACTCGCGGCAACATCCCCCCGACAAGATTTTTCCTTCCCGGCATAAAAAACGAAGAGAACAGCAAAAAGCTCTACGGCGAAAGCAAAACCCCGATGACAGGCGGCGTCACGGAAACTGTAAAAACCGTCAGCAAGGAAGACATCGAGGCCGCAAAGGGACTCATTGAGAGAGAAATAAACAAATCCGCCGTCGACGATTTAAAGCGTTACCTTGAAGAGCAAAATTTAATCCGCAAAACCAATTTTTCCATATTCTCCGACAAGAATCTGATAAAAATCTCCCAGCCCGAAGTTTCGATTCAAGAAGGTCTGGTCGGTCAAAATTTGGAGCAATTCACCGCGGTGGCAACTTACACCCTCGGCGGAACCGCATTCGACCGTTCACAGCTTGTGGATGCGCTGAAAGAGCGCATCGCCAACCGCGTTGATCCCGATAAAAAAATCCTGAAAGTGGAAGAAGACGACATCGGTTACAGGTTTTTGGACTCCGATCCCAATGCCGGCAAAGTCCGCCTGACCGCGACAATGCGCGCGATCCAAATGTATGAGCTCGACCCCGAAAAAGAAAACGGCCACAGATTTATCAAAAAAATCACCGACCACATTTTGGGAATGAACATCAAGGAAGCCATGACTTACATGCAGCAACAAACTGACGAAATCGCCTCGGTTGACATAAAAACCTGGCCGATGTGGGCGCCAAGTTTGCCGAATATCGCCGACAACATCAAATTCGTAATCAAAGAAGACACCTCCAATTAGAGGCGACAAATATTTCTGCGCCTTACCCCTGTCCGAATTTTGCAATTACCAACCCCCTTGCCCGTCTGTACAAATTATCAATTTGACCCGTTTGTTTGAGTTGCCCTGGCGATTCCATATCAAGCCGCATTTGCCAATTTTTGACAGGCTGGCTCTCGTTTAAAATCAGTCCATTGTGTGCGAATTCGTGATGAATCTTGCAAAGTGGAGCTATTGATTTGTGGTTTTGATTAAGAGCAAAACGCTCCGTGTGATGAAAAACTTCCGGCAATCTGTTGCAGTTTGGGTAGAAACAATGGTTGTTTGAATTGGCAAGCGCAATCCGTTTGAGATCGGCCGGAATATAACGAGTGATGCTATGAGTAAAGTTATCCTCGGGGATAACTTTTGCAGGTTTGGCGGTACTTACTTCGCGCTTTTGTCCGCCAGTAGCAGCAGCCGCCATCTCCAAAATCTTTTTCATAACTTCCCTGTTAGTGAGATTGCCGCCAAATTTCTTCTTCAAACTTAAGAACAAAAAGCTTGATTCTGCATCAAGTTCCAGTGTGATTTTTACCGGAACCGCTTTGCATGGAGCGCAGGAGTTCGCTCCAGTTTGACCGACACCCCGATTGTCACCAAACTCCGCACCAGCGCCACCATTCGTCGCAACTTCCCCCCTTCTATTCCTGACCTCTTTACTTAATTCTTGCAAGGCCAACTTGCTCATATTTTCCAATTTGGCAACCCACTCTTTTTCAGTCTCCGGAGTCACTAAAGCCGCGACCAAAGCCACCTTGTGCACGCCTTCCGTCCTGATAGCTTCTTTCAAAAGAGGTTTATCCTGCAAATGTTTTTCCAATCTCAGCCTCTTTAAAACAACTCCTTTGGAAAGGCCCCCGAATTTGCCCGCATATTCAATTATTGTCGCGGCATATTTTTTGAAGATTTCACGCTCATGGATTTCAGGCAACAGGGCGAGAAGTTCATTTGTCAGGCGTCTGCGGTCGCTGCCGAGTTTCACAAATCTCAGGTGAAGATTTTTGTCCTGAGCGCAATCCGTTATTTGCATGCTTTTAAATTAAGAATATAAATGTACGCTCATATATTCCACTTTCCCTTCCTTAAAATCAACTTTTTCAGCTTGAAGAACCCGTCAATAATTATAAAATCGTCCGAACATCCGGAGCTGACACATCGGCGTCATCCTGAACTTACCTGCCTTCGACCCGACCGAGCTCGTCGAGGTCCGTTCAGCATGACCTCATGTAGATTGCGTCCACAAATTTCTGCAATTTATTGGAGCTTCACCATAATCCGTGAAGTAGAGGGTGTTTTTTTGGCATAACAAAAGGGGAAACTGGCAACCTGGAAGTTCAGAAAGGCATTGACAATAAAAACGGGGGTCAAAAAATTTTTTAGGAGAAAACCTATTAAT
>JACRID010000063.1 GCA_016220145.1 Candidatus Peregrinibacteria bacterium | reverse complement strand
GTCTACGACGCTTTCCATCTTTCTTGCTGTTGTATCCGCATTTAGGACATTTTTATTCATAAAATTAAAAAAAGATAAAAACACCCCTTACATTAAACGAAAACAACCCTTTTCAGCCACACGAAAAGTTCCATTATCCCATTATGGAGATAAGAAAAGCAAAATTGAAAGACATCGGGCAAGTGACAGATTATGCCATCGGTTTATTAATGTACCATTATGATTTTGATAGGCATGGGCGAAATTTGGCTTTAAGGAGTACATCAAAAAACAACGGAGAGAATTGCGTTAGGCGCGGATAGGTGTGTGACATTTTTCTAAAACATTTTTCAAGGAAGCAGAGCGAGATCATGATGCGAGCGTCCCATGGAAGCCCCGCAAAGCGGGGCTGGAATGGGGCTGCGCTCCCTGTTTGAGGAAAATGTCACACACTCAGACGCGGAAACCTTAAAACCTCCTCGGCGGACGTCCACCATATCCTCTGCGACCACCCATTGGCGGACGGCGCGGCGGCATTTTGCCCGAATCAGGAGTCATTCCTTCCGGAACAGGCAAAGTTGCTTTGATTGAAAGGTTATAGCGGCCCTGGTCGTCCACTTCAACAAGTTTGACCTTTACCGTATCTCCAACCTTCAACACATCTTCAACGCGGTTAACGCGGTTGTAAGAGATTTGAGAAATATGGCACATACCTTCTTTTCCCGGCGCAAATTCCACAAACGCACCAAATTCCATCAAGCGCGTCACTTTTCCTTCAAATATTTCACCCGCTTTAGGGATATAAGTGATTTTCTTAACCCAATCCAGCGCGGCCTTGCCTTTTTCTTGATTTGGAGCGGTAATCATTACCAAACCGTCTTGTTCAATATCAATTTCGCAACCTGTCTCAGCAGTAATCTTTTGAATTGTTTCTCCGCCTTTGCCAATAACTTCCCTGATTTGTTCAGGCTGAATGCGAATGCTGACAATCAATGGCGCGTACTTTGAAAGTTCCTTGCGAGGTTCAGGAATAACCTTCAACATTTCTTCCAAAATCTGATGGCGAGCCTTGTTTGCACGCATCAAAGCCTCTTTCATGATGTCAAGCGACAAGCCCTTTACCTTAATATCCATTTGCAATGCGGTAATTCCTTCGGTGGAACCGGTAACTTTAAAGTCCATGTCGCCGGCAAAATCTTCCATGCCCTGAATATCGGTGAGAATCTTGTAAGTGCCTTTCTTGCCATCAAAATCATCGGAAGTAATCAAACCCATTGCGATACCGGCAACCGGCCTCTTAATCGGCACGCCGGCATCCATCAACGAAAGCGTGGAACCGCAGACGGAAGCCATTGAGCTTGAACCATTGCAGCTCAAAACTTCGGAAACAACTCTCATTGTGTATGGGAACTCTTCTTTATCCGGTAGAACCGGAATAAGAGCGCGTTCCGCCAAATCTCCATGGCCGATTTCACGACGGGAAGTTCCGCGCAGAGGCTTAACGTCACCAACCGAAAACGGCGGGAAGTTATAGTGATGCATGTAGCGTTTCACCATATCAACATCCATTGTATCGATAATTTGCGCCGAGCCCGGAGAACCGAGCGTCGTCAGCGAAAGCGCCTGCGTCTCCCCTCTTTGAAAAAGTCCGGAACCGTGAGTTCTCGGCAAAACCCCAACGGCGCATTGAATCGAACGGATTTCGTCCAACTTGCGTCCATCAAGCCTTATTTCATGCTGCAAAATGTTCTTTCTCATATTCTGTTCCAAAACACCGTTCAAAGCGCCCTTCAAATCACCTTTTTTCATTTCGCCAGCTTCAATGGCCCCAGCGTACTTTTCAATCAAAATATCTTCCAAAGCGTGAATTTTCTCCTTAACTTCACCCTTTGTCTTGCCGCTAACGTCATCCAGCATTTTTGCAGTAATAGTTCCCGCAACGGCCTTAACGGCAACCTCATTATTTTTACTAACAATCGGCTCGAGCTTCTTAA
The DNA here is from genome assembly GCA_016220145.1 of Candidatus Peregrinibacteria bacterium. Classification (GTDB taxonomy): domain Bacteria; phylum Patescibacteriota; class Gracilibacteria; order UBA1369; family UM-FILTER-53-11; genus JACRID01. The sequence goes on along the minus strand of JACRID010000063.1, from coordinate 7,205 downwards.
TCTTCACAGAATCACGAAGTTCAAGCTGCAATTTGCAGAGTTTTTTAATGTGGCCGTGCGCCATTTCCAAAGCCGCAAGCATCACATCTTCACTAACTTCCTTGCAGGCCGCCTCAACCATGGTTATGGCATCCATCGTTCCGGCGACAACCAAATCTAATTTTCCTTTTTCGACTTGTTCGTAGGTAGGATTAACAATAAGTTGTTCCTTGCCTTCGCTATCCGTAATGTAACCCATGCGAACCGCAGCGACAGGGCCGGAAAACGGCATTCCTGAAATCATCAGTGCCGCAGATGCGGCAATAATTCCGGTTGTGCTCGGGTCAACTTCCATATCGGCCGAAAGAACCGTCGCAATAATTTGCACATCATTCGCAACGCCGTCCGGAAAAAGCGGACGAATTGGACGATCGATCAAACGCGCCGACAAAACGGCGTTATCGGAAGGACGTCCTTCTCTTTTAATAAAGCGGCTTCCCTTAATTTTGCCTGTCGCATAAAAGCGCTCTTCAAAGTCCACCATAAGCGGGAAAAAATCCACGCCCTCGCGCTGATTCTCCGACATCAGTGCCGTAGCCAAAACCTGAGTATCGCCAAGAGACGCCACCACGGCTCCATGCGCCTGATTCGCCAAAACGCCGGTTGAAAGTTTCAAAACCCGACCGGCTAAATTTAATTCCACCACTTTTGCCTTATCCATTAGTCCCATATAAAAAATGAGTTAGAAAATATAACTCACATGGGACCTGCGGACCGAAGTGACAAGAAAATGTTTAATTCTTGCAAAACAACAAGCTGCAAACATATTCCTGTAACTTCGCTTTCTAAAGCCCCAGCGAGTACAAATAATTACTTGCGTACGTTTAGTTTTTCAAGGAGCGCCTCATATGCCTCTTTATTGAGGTCCTTCAGATAGTTGAGGATCTTTCTGCGCTTGCCAACCATCATGAGCAAACCGCGTCTTGAGTGATTATCCTTCGGATGCTCCTCAAGGTGCTTCGTCAGCTCATTGATTCGCTCCGTCAGAATTGCCACCTGAACCTGATGGGAACCGGTGTCCTTCGGGTGCAAAGCGTTGGAAGTGATTACCTTTTTCTTGTATTCTCTTTTCATAAGTTCTTCAAAAGTTTACCAGAATGCGAAAAATCCTGCAAGGACCCTATTATATGCGATAAAAACCGAATATATCAAAATGCGCCAGATGTTTTATTTGACACAAGAAGGATGGCAATTATATTTGAGGTCAAATGATTGCTACACGTGAAAGCGCAGTCCATCCGCTTTGTAAAGAAGATGATGAACGAGAATCCGGGAAAAATGTAAGAGAACACTCTGCGTGCGGCATCGGCGCGATAGTTGATTTGAATAGTCGGGCCACAAGGGAATCCGTTCGTTTGGCTTTGACCGGATTAAAAGACATGGAAACTCGAGGAGGTTCCGTGGACGGAACCGGTGATGGGGCCGGAATAATGGTTAGAACCAAAGGCATGCGAAAATTTCTGGAACGCGGATTGCGCCGATTGACTTCGGCGCCGTCGAAAGAAGAGCTTTTTTCCGGACATTTCTTTTTTGGAAGGGAAGAAGCTCCGAACATAACGCGTCTGCAAGAACGCATAGACGGCATTCTGCGGCGGCAGAAACTTGCGGCATTGGGGTGGAGGCAAGTTCCGACAAGGCCGGAAGTTTTGGGCATCCGTGCGCAAGAAGCAATGCCTTTGATATGGCAGCTCGTTTTTGCACGCGGGCAAAGTACGGATGCTTCTTTAAAAGAAAATTTATACGCCGCCCAATTGATGATTGAAGATGATGTTCCGAACGTTTATCCGGTTTCATTGCAACCCGGAACGATGGTTTTAAAAGCAATGGCCACTTCGAATCAATTGGAGAAGTTTTACTCTGACTTTGAAAATCCCGATTTCATGACAGATGCGGCGCTGTGGCACAGGCGCTACAGCACCGTTGCATCGACGCGCTGGTCGCGGGCTCAACCATTCTCGCTTCTCGGCCATAATGGGGAAATAAACTCCATACGCGGCATGCGCGAGGCGGCGCGCAATCTTAAAAGAGTTCTTAGAATGTCGAAAAAGGTTCTAATGCGCGGAGGCAGCGATTCAGGAGATATTGATAGAATATTTCAGCTTTCCCGCGCCCGCGGAGTTCCTTTGGATGAGATTATGCGAAGATCTGTGCAGCCTGCGGCTGATGACATGGCACGAATGCCACCTGACATTAGAGATTATCACAAAGCTGGCAGAAGGTGCTTCGGTCCGCTGTCCGCAATCGAAGGACCGGCGGGCATAGTTGCCATGGATAGAGATAAAGTGGTTGGTATTTTGGATGGAATGGGGCTTCGTCCCGTGAGAATCATAGAAACGAACAAAGGTATTGTTTTAATTGCTTCGGAAGTCGGGGCTCCGGCAATACCGCATGAAGAAATAACACGCGTGCGCCAATTGGGTCCCGGCCAAATGGTAACCATTGAAGGAAATAAAGTTCATTATGCCGGCGAAGCGGATGCAGCCATTCTGAAAGGAACCGGCTTCAATTATAAAGAAATTGCATGGAAGAAGTTGCATGCGCCTCTTGCAAGACCCGCTAATCCGGAAAAGTTGGCTCCCTCAACAATAGTCCGTCTGCTTAATATGTTCGGTTTTGATAAAAGCGGAACCAAACTCCTTTCTGAAATGCTCAAACAAGGGAAAGAGCCGATGGAAGGCATGGGCAATGATCGGCCTCTGGCCGTTTTCTCTAAAAATCCGCCTCCGCTTAATCATTTTGTACAACAAACAATAACCGATGTTACAAATCCTGCGCTGGATCATTTGAGAGAAGGTGACGCATTCGATTTGAAAGTGCGCTTGGGGGCTTGTCCGCGCGCTCTCGAACACGGATTTGAATATGAACCTTTTGATCAAGACGAACTGCCTCATTCCATAATATCTGCAAGCCAGTTTCAGTCTATTTCAGGCCATGAATTTGATACAACTCTCGAAGGCGATAATGTGGAGGATTTGCGTTCAAAATTGGACTCTTTGGTAAAAGAAGCATTGCATATTGCAAAAGAAAGAACCGATTCCACCTTAATTTTTACCGACCGTCAAACGGGAAAAAAAACAAGCGCACTTTATATACCGCCGCTACTGGTAATTTCAGCCGTTCATCAGGCTTTGATTGAAAATGGTTTTCGTCAAAACGTAAGTTTGGTTGCGGATAGCGGAGAAATTCTGGAAACTCATGATGCTGCAGTTTTAATAGGCAATGGTGCGGATGCGGTCAGTCCTTGGCTGCTTTGGGAATATGCCAGATCGGGATTGGACAGAAAAGTGGATCCGCAGAACGCCGAGGCAAATGCCATGACAGCAATGGTTTCCGGTCTTAAAAAAGTTATGGCCAAAATGGGGATCATTTCGCTCGATGGTTTTCGCGGAGAACGACTATTCGAAGCTGTAGGATTGAGTCCGGATATGGTGGACCCTTATTTGACCGGCATGCCATCTCGCGTAGGCGGCATTGGACTTGAAGAAATTCTTAATGACATAAAAGCGCGCGCTTCGGCGGGAGGAAGTCAAATCAAGCAAAATCAAGATGTCGGCAGTTACAGGAAATCAATCCGTCAAAAACTTAACGCCCTTGGAAATGCCGATAGCACAGTGGCCGATTTTGAAGCTGTAATGCAAGAAATCATCGGCTCGGATCCGATTCATTTAAGAGATCTTTTGGATTTTGTTCCGTGTGCGACGCCAATCCATCTTGAAGAGGTTATGTCAGTTTCTGAAATTTTTGCTAATCATATTCGCGGAGCCGCAATGTCCCATGGAGCCCTGAGTCTTATGGCTCATAGGGCGATTGCAGCCGCATTCAATGAACTTGGTTCCATGTCGAACTCCGGAGAGGGAGGAGAAGATGCCCGGCGTAATAAAGGAGGTAACTGGGAGGCCGAACGAAGCAAAATAAGACAAGTCGCATCCGGCAGGTTTGGCGTTGACGCTTTATATTTGATGAATGCGGATGAAATAGAAATTAAGTTCAGCCAGGGAGCCAAACAGCGCGAAGGGGGGCATTTGCCCGGGTGGAAAGCGACGCTTGCAATAGCGGCGCAGCGCAGGACTAGGGTGGGCCAGGATTTAATATCTCCTCCGCCGCATCACGACATGTATAGCATTGAAGATTTGGCGCTTTTAATTCAGAACATTCGCGCTGTTAATCCCAATGTGAAGATTTCAGTAAAAGTTGCGTCCAGCACGGATTGCGGAGTGGTGTGCAACGGCGTCGCAAAAGCCGGCGCAGACGCAGCGGTGTGCATAAGCGGCAACGGCGCGGGAACGGGCGCCGCCGCCTCAAGCTCCAAGGAACACACGGCCCTTCCTATAGAGATAGGCCTTGCGGATGCTCACCATTTTATGGTGGAACAAGGAATGCGCGATCTTGTGCCTCTTCGTGCAGATGGCACAATACAAACCAGCGATGACTTTATGAAACTTGTACTAATGGGTGCCGATCAGGCAGCTCTTGGAACCATCCTTTTGGTTGCCGGCGAAAATTGTCTTTTTTGCGGCGGGTGCAGCAAAAAGGGAGGATGCACAAAAGATATTTGTACGACGGAAAATGGCGACGAACAAGAAATGCAGGAAAACAAAGAACGCATAAAGCATTTCTTAACATTATTCGCGGAAGGAACCAGAAGGAGGTTGGCTTATTTGGGATGTCGAACAATTGAAGAAGCTGTCGGTAGAGTTGATCTGTTGCAACAAAGATCAACAGGCAATGAAAGGTGGGATAAATTGGATTTGTCTTATCTCTTGCGCAAACCGAATCCATATACGCCGTCTCAAATTACGAATGCTGCAAAAACAGGCGTTGCACATACGCTTGCAAGACCCGCGGTGAACAGCGGCAATGAAAAACTTTGCGCTGCGGTGGCTGGAGAAGAATTAAAGTACACGGCGGAGTTATCGGTGGACGACAGATCTTTTGGCGCCACTTTGGCGGGTAAAATTGCTACCGGAGAGATAAAACTTGACGGAAAAACAGTTGAGATAGAAACCACCGAAAATGCCGGCCAATCCATTGGTTTTTGCATGGTTGATGGAATGGAAATTCGTCACACAGGCCTTGCAAATGACATGGTTGGAGGCTCGATGAGCGGCGGCAAATTGATTTTGCGTTTGCCAAAACATTTGAAAAATGCCGCCGGAGAAAATTCAATAATCGGTAATTCATGCGCATATGGCGCCACAGGCGGGCTTTTGTATGCGGAAGGCAATGCGGGACAGCGATTGGGGGTCAGAAACAGCGGAGCGACAATAGTCGCGGAAGGCGCCGGCAAATATGCTTTTGAATATATGACCGGTGGCACGGGCATCTTGCTCGGCAATTGCGAAGGCAGTATCGGTGCCGGCATGACGGGCGGCGAACTTTTCATGTTTGACGAAATGAATGATTTGAAAGGGAAGATTGATTCGACAAGCGTTGAGGTAAAGGAAATGGATGAGGCGGCATTGGCGCGTTTGCACACGGTTTTGAAGGATTATGCGAAGGAAACCAACAGCAAAAAGGCCGGTTTGATTCTGAACGATTGGGATATTACGAAAAAAGTTTTTAAAATGATCGTACCAAAAACGCGCGTATAAGCTGACAAAGAATGAGTGGTATAATTGACCACGGAGTATGAATTCCAAGCATGTTATTGCCGAAGCATGGCATTTCACCAGGGAAAACCCGCGTTTAATGTGGGTTTATGCCTTTCTTCCGGCTGTTTTGAACACGTTGGTGGGGGTACTTTACTTAGGTTATCAGTTCTTTGCTTTTAAGCGTTCTCCCCTGTTTGATAATGCGGAGAAGAGTTTTATGACCGAAGTGATAACCGACGTTTTTGGTTTCTTAAATATGTATTCCCTTTGGCTGCCTGCGATTATTGCGACCATAGTGATTGGAATAATGTATCTGCTTTTGCCGACGCTTTGCCAAGGAGCACTTATACAATTGATAGCAAGAAAAAAAAGAGGTGAAAACGTACGAGCAATTCATGGAATTTCCTTTGGACTTTTGGTTTTCCTGCCGCTTTTGGAATATCATTTATTGATAAAAGGATTTTCTTTATTTTCGATTCTCACCGAAGCCGGTTTCGCGTGGAGGAATCTTGGCACCGACGTAATGACAACTTTGCTGCCGGTTTTTATAATCGCCGGAGTAATCGGAATTATTCTAACTCTTCTTTTCACCTACTCGGAATTTTTTATAGTCCTTAATAAAAGAAGTGTACTTGCGGCGATGGGAAGAAGTGCGAAGCTTGTAATAATAAGTTGGCAGCACACTTTTTTGATCGCGATTTTGATGGCGATTATCGGCTTGCGGGTGATAATAAATATATTGGCGGTTTTGCTGGTACCGACGCTTTTGTTTTTGTCGGCGGGATTGGTGGCGACTTTCACTCTGCCTAATCTGGGCATAATTATAGGTATACTGATCAGCGGAACCGGACTTTTCGTAGCTTCTTATTTCACCGGCATTTTGAATTTATTCGCCAACGCGGTGTGGACGCTGAGCTACATGGAATTGATGGACGAAAAAATGACGCAAGAGTTCATTGAGTAAACTTTTGGAACTCCACAAAAGATTTTTCTTTACAATCTACGCATGCAAGCCTAATGTGGAACATAGGTTTTATTTCTTAACTCAAATAAACCTATGCCAAAGAAAAAGAAGGCGGCCAAGAAAAAGAAGACAGCAAAGAAGAAGAGAAAAAAGTGCTGCCGTTAAGCGAAGTAAAAGCGAAAAACTAAAAATCTCCCCCGCTTAGCGGGGGAGATTTTTTTTGGAAAAACTGTCTCAAAAGGGAAACTCTCGACTCCGGCATTCGATTCCTGACTTTTTATCCCAAAATTCGCCCTTATGGGGACGAGAGGACGTAGCGCATCCCGCAAAGCGGGATGCGTATGGTGCGATTATACAACTCTGCTCGAACGTATTTTAGAGGAACTGGAAGCTAGCTTCCAGTGATTTTTTAAAAATTTCGGGTGTGCAAGCAGTTTTGTGTAAATGGGATAGACATGGTGGGAAAAAGGGTTAAACTCATCTTCACCACTTGAGTACGTTTTTTCCGCATGTGGAAGCCAAAGTGGATTTTTTTGCCACTACACTCCCAAAATCCTGTTTGGTGGCTTAAGCTTGAGCAAAGAACAGATATTTTGGAATAATGGAGTAAG
>JACRID010000061.1 GCA_016220145.1 Candidatus Peregrinibacteria bacterium | reverse complement strand
GTCTACGACGCTTTCCATCTTTCTTGCTGTTGTATCCGCATTTAGGACATTTTTATTCATAAAATTAAAAAAAGATAAAAACACCCCTTACATTAAACGAAAACAACCCTTTTCAGCCACACGAAAAGTTCCATTATCCCTAGGCTTGCTAAAAAATGTAGGCGAGCATAACGGAAAAATTGCAGACATTGCTTGGATGCAATTTTTACCTTGTGCGAGCCACATTTTATCAAACCGAGCCAGTTGCGCCGTAGCAAATATGGCACACCTTGGCCCTTACCTCTCAAGCTTCGTCGCATTCTCAACTCTATATTGCCCAATCGCCGTTCTGCGCAGTTCTTTTATATAACCGCCGCAACCAATTGTTTCGCCAAGATCATAGGCCAGCGAGCGGATGTAAGTCCCTTTCCCGCACGCAACACGCAACCGAATCAGCGGCCAATTCCACTCAATAATTTCGATTTTATTTATTCTGACCAATCGCGGTTCCAGCTTTACTTCAAGCCCTTTTCTGGCCAAATCATACGCGCGCTGACCGTTAACTTTCTTCGCCGAAAAAATCGGCGGCATTTGTTTTATTTCGCCGATAAATTGCACCAAAATTTTCTCAAATTCCTCGCGACTAATATCTTTCAAAGTGCACTCAGTCAAAATTCCATCGGCGTCATAAGTATTTGAAGTTTTGCCAAATTCGACAAGCGCCTCGTACTCCTTATCCAAATTCATAAAAGAATTGATTTGTTTGGTTGCCTTGCCGGTCGCGATAATCAAAAGGCCCGTGGCAAGCGGATCGAGCGTTCCCGCATGCCCCATTTTTTGTATTCCAAGCTGCCGGCGCAATTTTCTTATAACATCAAAAGATGTGATGCCGGATGGCTTGTCTATAAGGAGAATGTCATTCATAACTGGACCTGAAGTTTGCTGCTTAAAATTTCTCGGACGACTTTGCGATCGTCCCATTCCAGACGCTGTCCGTCGAGCATGTGGACGGATTCGCAGCCTTTTCCGGCAATCAAAACAGAGTCGCCTTCTTGAGCTCTAGAAAGTGCGAGTTTAATCGCCTGTTTTCTGTCACGAATTTTCCAAAACCCTTCCCCTTCTTTCCGTTTAATTCCGGCCGAAACTTCCTCAATTATCTGCATGCGATCTTCGCTGTAGGAATCATCGTCCGTAACGACAATATAATCTACATATTTATCCGCAACTTCTCCCATTTTTGGACGTTTTGCTTTGTCGCGTCCGCCGCCCGTAGCGCCAAAAACCAAGAAAAGTTTTCCTTTAGTTAAAGGCTTAAATAAGCCGAGCAATTTATCCAGAGATTCAACAGTGTGCGCGTAATCTACAACAACCGTGAACGGTTGCCCCGCCTGAATCGTTTCCAATCGCCCCGGAATTTCTATTTCGGCTTCCAGGCCTTTTTTAATGGTTTGAAGATTAATGCCGAACGAAATCGCAGCGGCGCAGGCCGCCAGTGAATTGTGAACATTAAAGTCTCCTGGAATTTTTAAATTCACTTCTATTTCATTATTTGGAACTTTCAACATGAAAGTTGAAGAATCGGCGGCAAGTTTTATGTCACTCGCATGGATCATTCCTTTGTCTATGCCATACAAAATCTGTCTATCAGCCGTAAAGGATTCAAAATATGCCAAATGCGGCTCTGCGCTCGGCAAAATCGCAGTCTTTTGCAGACCGAATTTGCGCTCGGATCGGCCAAGATTTGCAAACAAAAGTCCCTTCGCCCGCATGTAATTTTCAAATCCGCCGTGATATTCAAGATGATCGCGCTGAAGATTTGTCAGAACTGCGGTATCCACATTTATTCCCCAAAAACGAGACTGCACAAGCGCGTGGGAAGTCACTTCCAAAATCGCATATTCGCAGCGCGCGTTTGCCATTTCTCGGAGCAGCCTTTGAAGTTCAAAACGACCTTGCGTCGTCTGCTTGGTTTCGTTCGCCCAAACGTCGTCGCCAATTTGGAAACTGATTGTGGAGGCAACGCCTATTTTGTGACCAGCTGCACGTAAAATGCTTGCCAGCATGTGCGTTGTAGTTGACTTACCTTTTGTGCCGGTAATTGCAATAACCTTCATTCTATTTGCCGGAAATCTGTACCAAATCGCAGCCGCAATCGCGACCAACTTGTGATAAAAAAGCAAAAGCGAATTTTGGGGAGAAATTTTTTCGCGAACTAAATTCAGAAGGCTCATCGGATTGATTATAGAGGGTGGGGGGTGGAGGGGGAAGGGGCTCATGTCCGCAAGTTCAACTCCTGCTTGGCAGACTCAACGTCTTTACTGATCTGCATTTGCAGTTCCGACTCGTTTTTAAAGGCGTGAACGTCGCGCAATTTCCTGCCGACATTAATATCAACACTGGTGCCATAAAGGTCTTTATCAAGCCCAAAACAAAAAACTTCCAAAGAAACTTTTCCGTCATGGACGTGGCGTTTCCCGTAATGCAAAACGCCACCGAAATCGCCAAAAGAAGATGCGCCCTTCGGGCGCGTTAATTGCTTAGCCTCGCCACGGCTCGGCCTGGTGTGAACTTTCGCAACGTAAACGCCGTGAGTCATTTTTGCCGGCGCGCACTTCGGATCCAAATTCAAAGTTGGGAATCCAAGTTTTTTGCCTTTACCAAGCCCTTCGATGACTTTTCCGCTCAGTTCGAACATAAAAAAAGTAGATCCTGATCCCGCTAAGCGGGACAGGATGACAGCGCCTTCGCAAAATCCACGAGCACTTTTCGCGGGTCTTTTGCTTTTGTAACTCCGGACGCAACCAACACGCCTTTTGCGCCCAGTTTAAGCGCTATTTTGATGTCCTCGCCCGTTTTAACCCCAGCTCCAACAATCACCGGAATGCCTTTTATCACCTCAACCGCTTTTTTGATGATGTCCGGCGAAGCCGTCGAAACCGAAATATCGCCACCGATCAGTTCCGGAGGTTCAATCGCCACCGCATCAGGCTTAAGTTCGGCTATTTTTTGAGCTTCTTCGATGTCACGCGCGCAAACCAAAGTGAAAAAACCTACCTCGCGGGCACGTTTTATGCTCTCCGCAATCTGCTGAAATGGAATCCTCTTTTCCGCGTGGTTCAAAAGCGACCCGTCGGCGCCGGCCATTTTGAGGGCTTCGGGCAAAATATGACCAGTAAACTGCCCATGGGTCACGGCGTCAAAATGGTGGGCAAAAACAGGGATTTGCACCTCGGAAGCCACCATCCAAATGTCCACAACCTGCGGGCAAACTGCGAAATTCACCCCAAATTCCGCCGCCACGCTCTCGTGAATTTTGGCTAATTTGAGCGCTTCAATGCCTGTCGCGCTTTCGTACGTTTTAAAATTGGTGATAAGAACCGGAAAATTGACTTTGTCCATAAGGTTCACATCATAACATGGGCTTCCCTTTCCTGTCATTTTCTGGTATAATTTCAAGATTAAAAAAATAAAAACATATGACCCCACCATCAGGAGTAGAAAGACATTTGGAAGCAGCTCGCGTTGAACCGGTTCCGTTTAAGGATGCGGAACTGAAATACGAGCAGGGAAAACAATGGCGCGTTGCCGCCCGGGAAGTGCTCGAAAAAGCTCTCGCCGAAAAATATCATGAACGCACCAACACTCTTTTGCGCGATGTTGATGAGCTTAAACTTGGCAAACATTTGGCCGACGTCGCAAAAATGGAGGTAAAAGACGGCATTTTGAATTTTAAAAACAACGATGACAAAACGGTTTATTCAATCGATTTGAAACCGGGAATGAGAGAAGTTCGCAATGAACTTTACGTGCACGATTGCGATCTTTGCAGAAGGCGCTCGCAGCGTTTGCGCAGAGCCGCCTTCCGCCACATGAGTATCGGTGAAATGCGCGAACTTTTGGAGCATGATGCCGGACCCAAAGACGAAGAGAAACGAGCTGGAATTTCAACACCCGCATCGGAAGCGGCCGTTCGCACAAAGCGAGAACCAGATCCGACAGAACGGGCATTTGTTGAAAGGGAACGAGCCATAAGAGAACGTGAACAAGGAACACGAGCCATTTATCTTTCTACTGTTGAAAAATGCGAAGCTGAAGAATATGAAGTTCCGGCAAATATAAGCCCGAAAATAAGAACAAACAGCGTGGCGGAATTTGAGGCGGATTGGCAGTTTGTGTCGGGCAATAGAATAATTGAAGGTATGTTCGGCAACCCGGCTGATAAATCCGCCGGATATACCGAAAATCCGTTCCACATCGACAGTACGCATAGCTGGAACCACGCGACGCTGGTTGAAACGATGCAAATTGCGGCTTCCGACAAAATACTTTTTTCCGAAGTCGCAGACAAAATTTACACTCAACGCTATGAAGAATTCAAAAAACGATTGGCCGAGCAATATAAAATTCCGGATGCCGTAATAAAGCTTTTGGATAAGGAGAAATCTGCACTTGGTAAAATCCCGATTCTGGGAATTCTGGAACGCGGCGGACAGCCGGACGGTTTGGTAAAAACATACAAAAAACTGGAGAAAATCGCAAAAATCTTGGCAGACGCAAAAGAAGAAAAAGACGCGCCGGAAGAATATAGGGAAATTTGGAAACACCGCGAGTCGCTTGGCAAAGCCGTCGGCATTTTGGGCGACTACATCGTGTATGCCACAAAACTTATCGATGCGATACACAAATTGCGCCTTAATGCTCCGGCGGAACTGGCCGATAAGGGCTTGTCCATCAGGCAATTGGAAATGGGACCGGACGGGACATCCGTAGTCGATGCTCCAAATCACCCGAACAGAATTAAAAAATCATTGCACGAACTTTTCAGCAGCGGCGTGGATATTCCGCGCGAATATACCTCCGAATTTCGCCAACTTTTTGGTAAAGCTGGCAGGCCAATCACTTATCAAGATTTAAACGGGCGCACACTGTCGCTGACTGGAGAATATTTAACGGAATCCATGTCCGGAGATGCCGCATATCTTGAAGCATACAAACAAATAGTCGATGTCGGAGGACGCGAAAAGCCCGGCGAAGGGCTGGAAGCACGAGGAGTTGCCCACATAAACGAATTGCTTGAACTTGGCGTTGCGACTTGCAATGTGATGCCCGGCAAACTTTCAATCAAAACAATTTTGGACAGTTTTTTTGCAACTGATGTCGAGCTGGAACCCGGCGAAAAAATCAGATTCTCCGGCAACGAAGAGGTAAACATGCGAAACTTGCTCCGCGTACTCTCAATCAAGAATCTCGCGGACTTGAAAGAAACAGGAACTCCTCAAAAAGATTTGATACGCGCTGAACGATTGAAACTAATACGCCTCGGCGCGGTTATTTTCAGAAACAACAAATCCGAACTGCAAAGACAGTCGACCGAGAAATCTCGAGAACGCAGCGTCGGATTGCGCTTTTCCGAACAGCAGGCGGAGGAAATTATCGCCGCCATGAAAAAGGCCGGTAATACCGATGAAGTAAAACTTTCAAAATTAAAAACCGTTTTGATGGGCGGAGGCGTTGCAATCGCTCCGCGAGGCGGTGCGCTGGCCGGACACTATGAATTCGACAATGGAACGAGCATCGACGTTACCGCAGCTCTTCCCCATGGATTTGATACATTTGCGGTTGGCGCTTCAATAGGCCAAAAAATTGAGGTCACAGAGTCTGTTACGGTTAGAGTCAATGCAGCGGCCGGATATGCGGTTGGAGCGGGCGGAGGACCGGGGGCCGGCGTCGGCATGGGCGTTTCAATGAAATTCGATAGCGTGGACTTCCACGTTGAAGGCGGAGTCGGTGTAACCGGCCCTGGAATTCCAACTGCTTTCATCGGCACCGGTTTGAACTGGGAAAAATCACAAGAAAAATTTGAACGCGCCCTTTCGAGAAAAGAAGTTGAGGCCCATATTAAAGAATTGGATGCGTCCGCTGACGCATACGCCGAAGTAAAAGCAAATCCTTCAAAATACGCGGAAATGTCGGCGGTACTTCGACAAATAGAACAAGTCTCATCGTTGAATGAAGATTCGCGCAGGACGATGTTCAAATCCGCATATGAATTATTCAAAACAGGACTACAGAGCGAAGCCTTGGATGAAACGACAAAGGCTTGGTATGAGAGATTTATACCTACCGGCGCAGGACTTGGAGCGGCGGTAGTTGGAGGAGTACCGATTCCATACGCATATTTGGAATTCCAATTATATAGCAGAAATCTGGTTTTTAGGGTTGCCGGCAGCGAGGCGGAAGCAGGCCAAATTGCCGATACAGTCGCAACTCAAGCAATTCTGGAATCAATGGCGGCACGCGGCTCAAAAGCTGAAAAAGTTGAAACTCAAAAATTGGCGACGACTGAAAATTCCCAGCTAATCGTTGGGCCCGACGGGCATCTGATGCTCAAATCCACAAAAGACGCATCAATGGATTTCGGTCACTTCGGCGAACAATTCACTTCATTTAAAAAAGAACTTGAAGACATCGCGCAAATCGGCGTGGAACCCGCGACAAATGGCTTAATACAGCTAATCCCACGCGAAAATTACGGAACGACTCTGGTGTATATAGACCCGGCGCTTAAAGGCGACGCCGTGGTTGTAACTGATGGCGGCAAACTTTATTTATCCGTTAAAAAAGACGCAAAGCTTTTTGTTAAACGCGAAGATGTCACTTATCCGTTTGAACAACGCGGCACTTTGCAAGACACAACCATAGTGATAAGCGCGGATCCGCGCATGGATTTGAAGGTCATAAAAGATGAATCCACACATTTCGTGCAACAATTAAATGGACGCGAGTGGAGAACGGAGGCGGCAAACGCCGACGTGTTAACCGGAGCCAGAACGGGTCCGAGACAAGAAAACATTAAATTGCTGGCGCAGTATAAAAAATGGTTTAAGGCTGAAAATCCACAAGATCGCTTGGAAATGCCGAATTTGGACGAAATGAAAGAGGCATACGAAGCACTGCGAAGCTCCGCCACATTAATAGGAGAAAGGGAAAGTCTGGACGTAAGATTGGCCGACAATGTAATGACGGCCGTTTCCACATTGGCGCAGGATGAAAGTTTTATAAAAAAATATCGCGAATTTACAACCGTTGGTCATGACTTGGATAAAATTAAAGCAAGCTGGCATGAGAATTCTCAGGCACTGATTCCGTTCATCAACACACAGGTAAAAACAAAAGGAATAGATAGAGAATTGACTTGGCCGGAGATGAACGCGGCGCTGTTGCAATTTACGATTGCCAGTTTCCGCGACCTGCAAAGCTTAAATCCGGAAAAAGCCAAGGCTGAATACGTGAAACAGCTTAACAATTTCCACAGGCCGATGTTCACGTCCATCTTGAATACTTACTATAAAGTAAGCATTCCGGACGATGCCGCCAGAGAAAAGAAGGTGAAAGAAATGGTGGATTTTATGATGGCGGAATTTACGAAAGTTGATCCGCTGTCGAAAGGAACCGATGTTAAAGAAGGGACTTCGTTTGGAACACTGGTTGGAATGGGAAGAATTACAGGAGTGCGCCGCATGACAAATTTTAGCGATAGCGGCGAGAAATATGGCGTGCTTGGAATGAGTCAACTCGATATTAAAGATACGGGGATTAAGGGAGAGTTGGCCTCATTCTGGCTGCAAACGCTTTCGCTATATGTGCCGGGCCTGCACAACAAATTGACCGTGCCGCCCGCGGAAACGAAGGAAGCTTTTGATAAATATCAGGATAGAATGCGCAAACAATTGCATTCCCCTCTTGCACTGAAACTTTTGCTACCTTCCGCGATAGTGTTTACACCGGCAGAAATGAAGCTTCTTAAAGAAATATATGAAGATGACAAGAATGGCGGAGCACGCGATGTGAATATTGATGCAAAGAATTTGCCGGTGGTTAAAAAGTTTTTGGATATTTGCGACAAAGTGCGTGAAGCGGAAATGGCGGGGAGAACCGAAGTGGAACTGAATGCAAATTTCAATTTGATTCTAAATGTGCGAATTTCGCACGGCATATTTAAGAAATGCGGAAATCCAAGCGGACTTTTGAGCGAAAATTTCGCGCTGTTACACAAACCGAGCAAGAGCTTTACGGTTTTCGCCAGCAGAGGAGAAGGGACAATAACGGCGGTTCAGGGCTACAGCCAAGTTAATTTCTCGGCAATAATCGGATTGGCCGTGCCCGGCGTGAAACAAGAAACGGTGAGCACGCCGAAAATAGATATAGAAGGCCCTCCAAGGATTGTCACACCGTCGGTGAAACCTCCTGTGACTTTGCCGGGACGGGAGCCGCCGCCAACTACAATGCCAATAGGAAAACCCGATGATACGCAATCCACTCCGCAAACCTAAATTATATGAAATACATTTTCGCAATTCTCACTGTAATATTAATTGCCGCAATGCTCTCCGGATGCGGCAAACCGACCCCTCCATCTTCTTATGTACAGGAAGAACGGGCGAAAATTGACGGCCTGAATAAAAAACAAGGCGGCGTTGGCATAAATTACAATTTTCAAGGCCCGAACAGAGATTTGCCCGATACAACCGTCACTCCACTCAATTAAAATCTCATGAAATTAAAATTACAAATTGCAGGACTTTCGCTCATTATTATTCTCGGGGTATTTGTGAGCGCGGTTTACACTCAAGCGGCCGATACTCCGATTTTGGAACCTCAAGGACGCTGCGATCCGGCGCACCCTTTTGATCCGCACGTAAACGGCATAATTCACTGCAGAAACCGAGGAACCAACGGACAATGCACTCAACCTTTCGCCGATGATGAGTATCCCAGCGGTTTGTGTTTTCCATCGTTCAACAATTACACGGATGGACGCTCATACCCGCTCTTTAGCGATGAAAGACGCTTTATGCTCGCCCGTTTAAGCACGGAAACACCGCAGGACTACAGACAGCAAGTAAATGTCCGGATTGGCGACAGAGTCGAATTTACAGCCTACGTTCATAATGATGCCGACCCTTGGCATAATCCTAATGATGGAGTTGCGCCGCGCAGCATGGCGCGCGATGTAAAAACTTTCGTGAATTTGTTTTCGTATGACTCAACTTTAAATAATTTTGCGACCGGAGAAGCTTCCGCCTTTTCAATCAATCAATCCATAGCTGCTTCCAATACAACGCCGGGAACGATATGGGACGACGTGCAAATTGTTGCCATTAACGGCCAACCGGTGCGCTTAAAATATGTGCCGGATTCGGCAAGATTCGAATATGGAAATCCGATTGTAAAAAGGTTCTTTGCGTCTTCGGATTTCTTTGGCGGCGGAGCATTCTTCGGCTCGCCGGACACAAATTCAAACAATTTCTATGGGAGTGAAGACTACCGCGGTTTTATCAGATTCGCCGCAGAAGTTATAGCCTCGACTCCCCCTCCTCCGGTTTTTTGCCGCAGTATTTCCATTGCACCGCATGAATTTCAGGCAAACGCGGCCGAGCCTGCACAATTTACCGCCACTGCAGACCCTCCAAATTACAATGACATAATGTGGGAGGTCTCCAATGGAGGAAATATTCAAGTTGATCCCGGAACTAACAATAAACGTGCAAAACTGACGGGGAAAACACAAAATACCGTTCTCGTGGCGCGTTCTACGGATGGACGCTGCAGAGACGAAGTTAAGGCGACTCCATTGCCTCCTCCACCACCACCTCCGCCACCGGTCGTATGCCAAAATATAACTGTAAATCCTACTCAATTCAGAACGGATGATGCGGGACCAACACCATTTCAAATAACAAATGTAACGCCATCCGGGTTTACGGGAAATTTTAATTGGTCTTTAACGGGCGGCGGACGTTTTACAATAGAACAAAGCACGCGCGGCGCTGTTTTATATGAAAGGAATTCCGGTTCATCAATAACAATTGAGTCGGACGATAAGCAATGCAGAGTCAATATTCCAGGCATAAATCCAAATCCGCCTCCGCCACCGGGAGGGGGCAATCCACCGCCACCTCCACATGGAGGAGGCGGCGGCGGTGGAGGAGGCGGCGGACCTTCCGCAGTCCCGTGCAATAAGCTGGAGATTTCACCGACGGAATTTTTGCTCGGCGTGCCGGACCGCGATCAGACTTTTTTCATAAAAAGCATTGAACCGGGCAATTTTACCGGCGCTTATTATTGGACGCATTATAAGGACAATGTAAGTGTTGCAACTGCAAACGGCACGCGCGCAACTTTCAAGAATTTAACTTCGGCAAGCCGCGTGGAGGTTTATGCGATCCCCGCCGGCTACGGTAACACATGCAAAAAAGCCGCTGTCCCCGAGAAAATCACCATTCCGCCGGCAAATCCGAAACCCGCCGGAAAACTTACAAAAAGGGCGTTTGGAATTACTGCGTCCCGCGGAAACGTGATTAAAAAAGGCGAAACCGCCGAGTTTCAAATTGCGTTTGACCCGTCCGCGCCGGTTCCGGAAGTAATTATCAAAGATTCAATGAGAAACGGTAAACTGGTCGGCAGCGAAGATGGAGTTATTGAGCTTGCGCGCGGCGTTTTCGGCGGCAAGGATTTTAAAGTTGAAGAACGCACCAATTTTACCGCCGCAATTCAAAAGTGCAGCGAAATAAAGCCGGATTCTCTTATTTCCAGATTATTCGGTGCGGCATCCAAAGTTTTGTGCTACGAAGACAGTCCTTTCGATTCAAACGGCATAAAAATCAAAAATATAAATAATGAAACAATTTTGATTACATATCGCGGACAGCTTTTAAAATCAAATATTAATGAAACTTATTGCAAAACGCTTTCAAGGAGTTTCTGCGGTGAGAAATTTACAAACTCCGCCGGGGATTCTTTTGACCACAATGTGAGCGATATTATATTTACACCGTGCCCATTCTTGCTAACTAAAGGCATTGGCGACGTGATTTTACAAGAAGATTTGGACGTTGGTTCTGATATTTCATCCTGCGCCGGCATTCCGAATATTGAAGGACCGGTGGTGAAACCGAAGCCGGAACCTCTTCCAAATGTACCAAGAACAGGTGCAGACGACGAAGGTTTAAATATCCCGGCCCACACGCTTTGCCAGCAAAGTAATACTGAAACAAATACTATCGAAGCTTACAAGAATCCTCTGAAGAGCGTCAGCAGCGCCATTTGCGAGATGTCGCTAACCTTAAACGACATTTTGACGCCGCCGAAAATCCGCGCGAATGTGGTGGAAAATATTACGCGCATCACAAGGTATAATAATAATTTGGGCGTGGGCCAGTCCGTAACGGTTTCAAATTTGAACGCACCGAATTTAATCGGTGAAAGTCCAAATCCAAACTTTGCGATATATAAGCTAAAGAACGGGAATCTGACAATAGATCGTTTTGCGCAGAAAGTCGGCCAAGGCGCGCGTACATACGTCATTGAGAACGGCGATTTGATAATCAACGGCAACATCGAATACGAATCCATTCCTTATGATTTAAGCGCGACCAATAAAGTGCCTTCAATAGCCTTTATAGTCATAAACGGCAGCATAAAAATCGATCCTTCCGTGACAAATCTTTCCGGCATATTTGTAGCGCTGAAAGGCGAAGGGGTCGGAACTCGCCCAAATAGCGGCAAAATCCTAGGCACAAGCCATTCAAATAATCAGCTAACATTTGAGGGTTCTGTCTTTGGCGACATCGAACCGCTGTTTGAAAGCCGCACATTCACCGGCAACGCATCGCAAGGCCAAGGAACGATTGTTATCAACTACGACGGCAGACTTTTCTATAACATGCCGCCGGGATTGAACGAGATTTTGGAAGTTTCGCCTGAACAGGTGGCCAGATAGTAACAGCAACCTATATAATTATATTTGCTTTTTCGTACAACATCAGCAGACAATCCTGTCTCATTCTCAACTACCCTCGCCTGAAGGCGAGGGGTTTGCCCCCAAAGATGGATACTAATTTTTCATTCATTTGAATTCAATATCCATCTTTTTTATATATTTATCAATAATCAAAAAGTTCACTCTTCCCGACTTCATACAGGCAAGTCGAGAAAATGGCTTATGAATGGGATTTGTCAAAAAAACTAGGCACTACAGGTTTTTAAGGATTTGTGGCTTCATTAAGGCCTTAACGCCCATTATTTGATATATTTTCTGTGCGTTGG
>JACRID010000059.1 GCA_016220145.1 Candidatus Peregrinibacteria bacterium | reverse complement strand
TCAAAATACTGCTCCAGACCTTCGGGCAGAAATGCCCAGAAAAAATCATCTTTCATTGAAATTTGGGGTTAAATATATTTTACCCCCAAATTCTATCTTAAAAACTTTTTCAAAGGAAAAAACGTATGATCCGTATTTAGACCTTAATTTACCTTATATTAGCGCTGGCCTTGACAGCTGCAACTTTTAGTGCTAAATTAAGATCCTTTGTTTACTAACTTACCATAAAAAATATGAGAAATTTACCAGAATCAACGAGCGGCCATCAGGTTAAAAGCAGAGGTGCAATGACATCATTGGGCCGGAATCTTACTGCTCGATTTGCAGCAGCAGTTCTCGCAGCAACGGCAGCAAGCGCTTGCGGGGGTCTGGATTTTGATGGACACGACCGCCAGCCAGGTCAACCGGACGCTTGCGAAAAGAAGCCAACTCCGCCCCAAGCCACTGTATTGGACCACACTCTTGAGGGAAATCGCCTTCGTGTAAATTTCACCGTTCCGGAATTTGATGGAACATGTTTATTGCCGGTTAGAGTTTCGATTTTGGCCACAACGGCCAGAGTACCCGGATCACGATCAGGCAATGAGGCTGAATTAGAGTCTGCAACAATTGTTACAACCGGCGGAAAGACTTTTGCGGACGTTATGATTCCAGCTTCAATCGGTTCAATACCATCATTCCAACTTGTATTGACCGGCGAAAATGGTGAGCGTTCATATTCACAGCCTGTATCCATGATGTAATAGAGCATTTGACCGAAATCCGTTCCTTTAACCCTTTTGAGAGGAACGGATTTTTTTTTAAGGTGCTGTAATTTTTACTGAGACCGTCACGAGGACGCGGGCCCCGAAAGAGGCAAAAATAAACGTTAAAAAAGCGAGCAGCTGCTCTCGTCGCTGCGAGTTTTTAGTTCATTTTTGCCCTTTCGGTCGCGCCGCAGTGCAGGTCGAAGGAAAGAATTACAGCACCTTAAAATTTACTGATTCCCGCCAACAGCAGGAACTTCCGGTACAATCGGCAAGACCGGTGCGGCAGGCGAAGCTTTTTCAATAGTTACCTTTACGGTTACTTCCGCATTTTGCCCTTTTGCCAACTGCAATCCCTGCGGCAGAACCAGTTTAACTTTCCTTTCCGGTGTCGTTTCAAATTCTTTTAAATCAACCGCTTCCGTTTCTATTGAAACGGTGGATTCCAATACATCGCGCAGGCCTGTTACGGAAACAATTCCGGGATCAACCTCAATCTTTTTCACAATTCCGTCCGTTATTGAACCGACCAAACGAGCTTTAACTCCGATTTGCTTTGCACTTTCGGACTGCGATATTGCAACAAACGCCTCAATGTCATTTTGCTTTATTTCGAGCCCATCAAGCGCAATCCCGTTTCTATCATAAGCCTTAACTTCCACCGCTTTGGAAGAATTTACTCTCTCATTTCCGTCCAGCAGCACGCGCGCTTTTGCGGTTGCAATTTTTTGCAGCAAACTTTCGGCGCCGAAAACTCCAACCGAATTTTGCGAAAGTTTCACGCTTTCAACTCCGAAACCACCCGCAGGCTCGCCGACAACTTCCGGCACGATATTCACAATACGCTCTCTCACAGGCTCAATCTCAACTTCCATTTCGCTCGGAACAACTCTCACAACGCTGATTAAAGGATTTTTTGAAGTAACGGAAACCGGCACTTTTCTTTTGCCGGCGCCAACGCTGCGCAGGTCAATGTATGCCTCAAAATCGCCTGAGGAAAGCGTCTTGGGGTTCACCTGATCTTGCGTTCGCAAAGCCAAAGTCACCTGCCCCGGTTTTGAAGCGAGCGCCAATCCTTCCGCCAAATTAAACACCTGAACATCAACGCCGTTTGGAAATTGGAAAAACGTATTTTCCAAACTCACGACAAAAATCCAAAAGATCATCGCCAGAACCAGAGCCGTTATTTTCAAATGCAAATTTTTAAACATGTGTGGTTTTATGCCTATTTAAAAGCTTATTGGCTATTTTTCTGCCGTGACCTTGGCGCTTTTTGGGCGTCAGAATCTCGGTTAATAATGTTTGCGCGCGCTCCGGCGTGATGTCTTCTTCTATGTGTCCGTCGACGACATAAGAAACCGTTCCGCGCTGTTCGGAAATGACGAAAATGCGCGCATCGGTGGTTTCGGAAAGTCCAAGCGCCGCCTTGTGACGCGTACCGAATCTGTGACTGTATTCTTCTTTAAAAGAGTGCGGCAAAACGCATCCTGCGGCCACAATTTTATTTTCATCTATTATAACGGCACCATCATGTAAAGGGCTTGCAGTAGAGAAAATCGAAAGCAGCAATTCCTTTGAAATGCGCGATGAAAGCAAAATCCCAGTGTCTATATATTCTTTCAAATTCACTTCTCCGCAAAAAACTATCAATGCGCCGATTTTCTTTTTGGACATTTCGAAACATGTTCCGATCACTTCGCTTCTTATAAAATCAATTTCCTTTGCTTCCTGCGCCATAAAAAATTTTGTGCGCCCGAGTTTTTCAAGTCCCCTTCGGAGCTCTTGCTGGAAAATCACAGGCAAAGCAACAAGAGTAACCGTCAAAAGGCGGTCGAGCAACCATCCGAGCGCCAAAAGTTGCAGCCACCTGCTTATCGCAAAAACGATGACAATAACAACAACTCCCAAAATCACGTTCACGGCGCGCGTCCCGCGAATCAGCATAATCAGCCAATAAAATAAAATCGCCACCAACAAAATATCCACCGCGATTTGAAACATTGAATATTGCGACACATTCAAATTTTCCAAAATATTTTTGGCGATGCTCGAAACCGCATTGATAAATTGTGCGATTGCGCTGCTCAAAACATTAATCATAAATTGTTTTTTATGCCTTTGAATTCAATCTACCCCTAAATTAAACTCTCTGCAAATTGCATACCCTGCAATAAATTTACGCGGTACGCAACTCAATATGTTTTAGAAAATTATAAATCTTTGGTATAGTTATATGAACGATTGAAATTCAGCAAACTTGACAATAGATAGCTTTTATTTCACACTAGACAAGTGGAAAATATAGTATACTACAACCGTGAACACCAAGATTTTTACCGATGGCAGCTCTCTGGGTAATCCCGGACCAGGTGGATTTTGCGCAATCATAGAGAAAGATGGCGAAACATACATAGCCAAGGGCAATGAGGACTACACCACAAACAATCGGATGGAAATGTCCGCAATAATCGCCGGCCTATATTGGCTTAGAAAAAATTATCCCAAAGAGAGCACTTGCGCAGTTTATTCGGATTCAAGTCTGCTCATAGATACCATGAACAAAGGATGGAAGCGCAAAAAAAACCTGGATCTGTGGAAAAAACTGGACTCGGCAACAAATGCATTCGACAAAATTTCATGGAATTGGATAAAAGGGCACGCCAATCATCTGCAGAATACGAAGGCGGACAAAATCGCAGTTGCTGAGGCATTGAAGGCAAAAAAGAATGCGGGGGCACAAAAAAAACACCCGACATCCAAGCCTGAGGAATCAAAATCCCCTACTGTACAAAACGGTTTATTTGACTCCGAAAACTTCTAAAATCTTGGTTTGAAAAGTTTCTTTCGACTGAAAACCGACCAATCGGCTCACTTCAACGCCGTCTTTTAAGAAAACGATCGTCGGGATGCCGCTAACTCCGAATTTGGACGGCACCTGTTGACTCTCGTCCACATTCACTTTTCCCATCTTTACCTTACCCTTGAACTGAACTGCGACTTCGTCAAAAATTGGGCCCATCATTTGGCACGGACCGCACCACTCCGCCCAAAAATCCACTATTGCAAAACCCTTTGAAACTTCCGCCTGAAAATTCTGATCTGTAAATTGTTGTGCCATATGCGCAATCTTAGCAGATAAAATCGCAAATACAATAAAAAGTGAAATGTAAGAAGTAAAACGTAAAAAGTAGTAAAATTCCACGAGATGAAAAGATTCTTAAATTCTTTTACGCGGGTGTGCTTATTTCTGGCGTTATTGGGTTTTGCCGAACAGGCTGTATTTGCGGCCGGCGATGGCTCAAGTCAGCAAACTTTCACAGGTCTGATCATTTCATGGGAGAAAAAAACGGATGGCAACGCTTTTATTTGGCTGCGTGTAAAGGAAGTGAAAAACAACATGTGGACGAAGTGGTATAAAATTTCAGTTGACGAAGATATAAATGAATTTGACGACGAAAAACTTATTAAGAAATCGCCGGATGGATGGGAAAAACAAGATACGCTTTTTTCAACAAACTTAAGCGCGGATTTTGAATATTTTGTTGCCGACAACAAGGAGACGTCCGGTGCGCCGGAGGTCTCAGGCATACGCAATATAAGTGTGGAAAAAATATCTTCAACGCGGCAAGGTAAGCCTTCGCTGGTTGCAGGCCTCAATATCCCCAAAAAACCATTGGTTATTTCACGTCAAGAATGGGGTGCGGACGAAGATGTTACTTTTATCAATAATCCGCAGAGCTCTTCCCCAAAAGACGATAACTTCAGCGGTGACGCGGCGGACAAAAGCGAAATTGAAGAACTGGATCCGGAGATTGCAAGAATTAAAACAGCCGACGCGAACGGCAAGCAATATTCATGGCCGCTGCAATACGCACGCGATATAAAATTTATCGTAATCCACCACACGGCATCGGTTGCCAATCTGGATGATCCCAAAACGGCAATTCAGAACATACAGTATTATCATGCGGTTACTCGCGGATGGGGCGACATCGGATACAACTATGTCATAGACACGAACGGCAGGGCTTATGAAGGACGCAAAGGCGGCGAACGTGTAATTGGAGGACATGCAAGGCCACTTAATAAAGTTTCCATCGGAATCGCCGTACTCGGAAACTATGAAGACGCCGAGCCGTCTGCGGCGGCTTTGCGGGGACTAACCGGCTTAATTGCAGCCAAGTCAAAGCTTTACAACATTGATATCACCGGGAAAACTCTCTACAAAGATAAAATTTATAACAATGTACAAGGGCATTTTGAAAATTCCCCTACCGATTGCCCTGGTCAATTTATAAAAAATAAACTTGCTGACATTCGCAAACTCGCGGCTTATGTTAATTCCAAAGAAGAAACTGCATATCCAGCCAAGTATGATTTCTCGGACTTTGAAAGAAGAGAAATTATCGATCTTGCGCCGGACACTGAAGGAAATTTCACAATCAGGTTAAAAAACACCGGCAAAGTCACATGGAATAAAAAAACTTTTTTGGAAGATGTAAATGGGACCTCGACCACCGGTTTGCCTAAGATTTTGGCTAAACTGCAATCACCGAAAGTTGTACCGGGCAATATAGGCGTATTTAAAGGCACAATCCCGCCGACTTTGATTTCCGGACTTCGCGTTCCTGAAGCTGGACTGGTGATAAACGGCGACTTGCGCACAAAAAAATCAATTCCGGTGCCGATTCTGGTGCAAGAATTAAAGGCGACTTATGAACTTATTGGCCGCAGCAATCCTCCAACCACAATGAGAAGGGGCAAAACCGCGACTGCTTGGGTGATGTTAAAAAACACGGGTAACTTTACTTGGAAGAATTCCGGACAAAATCGCGTCTCGATCGGAACAAGCCGTCCGGATGACCGAAAAAGTTCTTTATTTGGCGGAAAAACCCGCATAGGACGACTTGTACCCAAGGAAGTTAAACCCGGTGAAACGGGCAAATTCATATTTAAGCTGACGACTCCCAAATCTCCAGGAATTTACACGGAATATTTTAGGCCGGTGGTGGAGGGAGTCGGCTGGATGGCGGACACCGGCATGCATTTTACCGTGAATATTGAAGGCAAAGAAAAACCCGTGCGCGTTGCTTTGAGTTTTAATGAAAAAAACGCACAGATTTCGAGCGCAACCGGAATGAGTCTGCTTAAAGGCAAACGGCTGGTTACAACTTTTGACAAAGGCGAGATTGCAACTGTGACTTTACTGAAAGATGGCAAATACAGCATTAAAAAAGAGGATAAAAAGTTCATTTTGGAATCGCCACCTAGATTTATTCCAAGAGAGAACGGAATTTTGACCTTGGTTAATTTTGAGAACTCCCCTGCCTGGAATAAAGAATTAAACGACAACCTTTTCCGCGGAATTCTTGAGATACAAAAAGTAGACGGCAAACTCAAGGTTATAAATGAATTACAAGTTGAAGATTATTTGAAAGGGATCGCGGAAGTTTCAAACGGCGATCCGATTGAGAAAATCAAAACCATAATTATTTTGGCGCGAAGTTATGCGAAATATTATAGGGATATCGGGCGAAAATTTCCGGGTAAACCATATGATTTGGACGATGATCCGGATCATACTCAAAAATACATAGGTTATGGGCTGGAAATGCGCTCACCGGATATAGTAAATGCGGTTGAACAAACAACCGGAAAGATTGTGACATATCAGGGAAAACCGGTTTTAACGCCTTATTTTAACCAGAGCGACGGCCGCACCAGAAGCGCCAAGGAAGCTTGGAATCGCGATGATTTGCCATATTTACAGAGTGTTCCTGACACTTTCTGCAAAACTACAAAACTGAAAGGCCACGGAGTCGGCCTATCCGGCTGCGGAGCCACAAAATTGGCTAAGCTCGGCAAAAAAGCCGAAGAAATCATTAAATACTATTATAAAGGCATTGAAATAACAGATTAAATCTGGTATTATATTCAGATGTCGTTGAAGCTAATCCCCGTCGAAAAGCCGGCGAATGTGCCGAGCGGGCCGGGGAAAAAACAAAAATCCTTCAATCCCGGAAATAAAATTAAGAAGAACGATGACGGGAAAGATCATTCTCTTAAGGGAATTTGCCTGCGTTTGATTCATTTTATAAATCGCGGCAGCAAATTCACTTACGAACAGATCGATGACATTATAATTTCGATGCAGCATAGCATCTTGCGCCTGCAGAAAAAGAAACAAGAGCTTTTGAGAAATAAAAAAGATAATCGGTAAAAAGCGCATGCTGCTATAATGGCTGCATGAGTAAATCCCTTAGGCTTGCTATAAACACATCGGCGACCGTTGAATCGGTTGCTCTTTTGGACGGCAAGAAATTGCTGGCGGAAACGGTTTGGAAAAGCAAAATGGATGAAACTGAACGACTTCTTAAAAACATTGAAAAGCTGCTTAAACGTGCCGGAAAAAGGGTTAATGATGTGGACGCAATTATTGTTGCCTGCGGCCCTGGGCCGTTTTCCGCAGTAAGAATTGGAGTAACAGTAAGCAATATTTTGGCAAACAGTCTTTCGATCCCGATTTATTCCTTAAATACACAGGTATTTTGGAAGAACAGGTTAAAATCCGAACAAATAGCCGCTCGCCCGATTTTGCTACTGCATGCAGGCGGACATTTTGTAAATTTGTCCGGTCACGAACTAAAAGAGGAAATGCTTCCTATAAAAGACGTTTTGGCGCTTGTTAAAGGCAAATTCGCAAAAAAATCTCTGGTGTTTTTTGGAGATTTGACGGAAAATGAAGCACGCGAGTTTGATGAAGCTAAAGAGAAAAACTGGGAGTTCATACACGAGAAAAATCTGAAGACTTTTGGGGAAACGGTTGCGGCGCTCCCCGCTTCAAAATTTAAAAAGCAGAAGATTGCGATTCCGGTTTATTGGAAACCGGCGAATATAACTAAGTTCCCTAAAGCTAAACATGCGTGACTTATTCATACTTTTAAGGCTAACTCTGGGCATTTCCCTGCTTTGCCTCGGTGTAATCGGGCTGATTTTGCCGGTGCTTCAAGGCTGGATTTTGATTTTGGTGGCGATACCGTTAATAAGCCCAAAACACGGCAAACTGATGGTTGAAAAACTTAGGTTTTGGAAAGAGAAAATTTCACAGCGATTTAAGAAAAAAGACTTTTGACTAATGTCATCCTGAACTTGATTCAGGATCCAGATTCTGATCCCGCTGAGCGGGACAGAATGACGGACAACCTCCACCATCCTCCCCCCATGCTCTCCATCGTCGCAACCCCAATTGGAAATCTGGAAGACATTACGCTGCGCGCCATTCGCACCTTAAAGGAGGCGGATTTCGTTGTGGCGGAAGATACGAGGCACTCCGGGCTTTTGCTGAAGAAATATGAGATCAACAAGCCTCAAATTTCATTTCACAGTCACAGTAATGAAGAGCAGCTTCACAGACTTTTGGGATTACTGCGAGAAGGCAAAAATTTAGCTTTGGTATCTGACGCAGGGACGCCGGGGATTTCCGATCCGGGCTTTTTGCTTATAGATAACGCGATAAAAAATGGGATTAGAGTGACGGTTATTCCCGGACCGAGTGCGGTGATTACGGCCGTGGTCGCATCCGGACTTCCATGTCATAGATTTACTTATCTGGGCTATCTTCCGCTGAAAAAAGGCCGCAAGAGAATGATTGAATCGCTTAAAGAGTCGCAATACACGACGGTTTTGTATGAAGCGCCGCATCGGCTTATGAAAGCCTTAAATGAGATATTTTCCATTCTTGGCGACAGGCAAATCGCCGTCTGCAGAGAAATGACAAAAATTTTTGAAGAAGTTTTTCGCGGGACGGTTTCGCAGGCAATTGCGCACTTTGAAAAGAATAAACCTAGAGGAGAATTTACTTTAGTGTTGGGCTCACAAGCATCTTTGCTTTCGAATAATGAGTATGACAATATGGCTTCAAGTAATTTAGGTTCCCTAGACAAATAAGACCCATGACGAATATTCAAAAAGAACTATCTCAGCTTCAAAAGTTCGCACAAATCGGGAAGCGGTTTAACAATAATGATTTAAGCCATTTAGACGCGCCAATGGGCGCTTACAACTACATCCGAATGGCCGATTTTATAGCGCAACACATGGGAGACAAAAGTGGCGAATTTCTTGATTGGGGAGCCGGTTATGGGCAAATTACATGGCTCTTACGAAATCGGAATTTAAATGCAAGCGGATACAATGTGGAAGAAAGAAAGCACGTGGATGCGATACCGGAACTTTCCAATCTCCAGATGGCGTGCGGCAATGATCCCGTCAAACTTCCATTTAAAGATTCGTCATTCTCAGGAGTGTGTTCTTGTGGTGTGTTGGAACATGTCTCAGATCCAGTCGGTTCACTTAAGGAGATTCACCGAATTTTGCGTCCCGGGGGATATTTCTACCTTTTTATGTTTCCGCAAAAAACCGCTTGGGTGGAACGCCTCAGTGAAATGAGAGGAATAAGCGTACATCCAGTAAAATACACTACGACACAAACGCGCGAGATGTTAACAAAAAACGGGTTTAAGGTTGAAAAATTATGGAGATTCAACCTCATACCAAAAAATCTGACTGGAATGCCAGAGAGTATGAAGCGCATTTACGGGCGTTTATATCGTCTTCTTTATCCTGTTGATTCTGCGCTTTCGGCAATTCCAGGGCTCAATTTGCTCAGCGGGGTCATTGAAGGAGTGGCGAGGAAAGTTTAAACTGTGTCCGATGAAGAAATCGGCATTTACACTGATTGAGCTCATGATCGTCATCGCTATAATGCTCATTTTGGCTGCGGCTGCAATGAGCGGAATGTCGTCGGTTTTGCGTAATCTGCGCTTTGGGAATGCGTTCAATAAAGCCGTTTTTATGGTTCAACAAGCGCGAAATCTTGCTGCCACGGAGAAGGGCGCGGCGGCTTCGTATAGAGTGGAAATTGCTTCCGACAACATAAAACTTTTTGCTGATACAACACTAACCGAAACATATAATCTACAGAACATGCCGGGCGCAACTTTTGTATCTCAAGTGACGGGGATTACGGGAAATTGTTCAACTGCAAAAATTGAGTTCGCAAAAGGCGCTGCAAAAACGATCTTGACCTGCGAAGGAGGCAGCGCCAATCCGGCATCTTTAACAGTCGCGCTATCCGATACTGCAAACAGCTTGAATAAATCCTTTTCCATTCACAATGCAGCCGGAATTCCGCAGCTTTAAACAGCCACCAATGTCATGCACTTATACTTGTCATCGCCGATTAAATCGGCGATCTTTAGATCCCCGCTCAGGGCGGGGATGACGGTAGTAGATCCTGAAATGAATTCAGGATGACTATCAAACGGCAACGACGATATTCAGAAGCCTGTCCGGCACAAAAATCTCCTTCAGGCGCTTCTTGTCCTTGATGAAAACAGCTATATTTGGCTGTGTTAGCGCAAGCTCAATAGCCTCTTCTTTGCTGATTCCCATTTCCGCCTGAATTCTGCCGCGAACTTTGCCATTAACCTGGACTACAAGCTCAAAAGTTGCTGCTTGAAGATATTTTTTATTGTATTTAGGCCACTCAGTGTTGAAAATGCTGTTAAATGTACCGGCAAATTCCTCTTTCAGGCCGAGCCGCGGCTCGGCTACTGGATTACCGCCCAGCCCTTGCTGGGCATCCTTATTTAATTCCTGCCAAATTTCTTCCGCTAAATGAGGAGCGAACGGCGCCAAAATTTGAGCAAAAAGCTTCTTGGACTTGAGGGACATTCCGTCTTTGTAAGCCAAATTGGTAAGCTCCATCATCGCGGAAATCGCGGTGTTAAAATGAAAAACCTCAATCTGCTCCCCCACTTTTTTAATCGCGCCGTGCAGTTCGCGCAAAAGGGCTTCCGTGTCTTTTTCGGCATGTTTATCCAGCATCAATGTCCAAACGCGATCGGCAAAACGCGCGATGCCGGTGATGCCGCGATCATTCCAGTCGCCGCCATCGGTGAAAGGCCCCATAAACATCAAGTACATGCGAAAAACGTCGCTGCCGTATTTCTCCACAAACGAATCGGGAGAAACCACGTTACCTTTGGATTTGCTCATCTTTGAGCCATCTTTCGTTATCATCCCCTGATGAACCAAACGCGTAAACGGCTCATCAAAATGAATGATTTTTGCGTCATACAAAACCTTGGTCAAAAAGCGGGCGTAAAGCAAGTGCATGCAAGCGTGCTCCGGTCCGCCGACATACATATCCACAGGAAGCCATTTTTTCGCCATATTCTTATCAAAAGGCTTTTCTCCATTTTTAGAATCTATGTAGCGCAAAAAATACCAGCTGGAACACATAAAAGTGTCCATTGTATCCACTTCGCGGGTAGCCGGGCCCTTGCACTTCGGGCACTTTGTGTTCACGAACTCCTCGGAACTCGCCAGCGGCGATTTTCCGTCACCCTTGGGCTCAAAATCCACTTCGTCCGGCAAAACCACAGGCAAATCTTTTTCTGACACCGCCGCCTCGCCGCATTTTTTGCAATAAACAATAGGGATCGGCGCGCCCCAATATCTTTGGCGGGAAATCAGCCAATCGCGCAGTTTATAAGAAATCGTCGTCCGTCCCTTCCCTTCTCCTTCAAGTTTTTTGGTAATTTCCACGCGCGCCTCTTCGGAAGTTAAATCAGAAAAATCGCCGGAATTTTCGAGCAAACCGTATTCAACAAACGCTTCTCCTTCTTTCACCATGCCAACGCGCGGCTTAATTACAGACCTAATCGGCAATTTATATTTCTTGGCAAACGCGTAGTCGCGCGTATCGTGCGCCGGAACCGCCATAACCGCACCGGTTCCATAAGAAGCCAAAACGTAATCGGCCACCCACACCGGAACTTTTTCTCCATTAACGGGATTAATCACATATCCGCCAGTGAAAACGCCCGTTTTTTCGCGCTCTTCGCTGCTGCGCTCGATGTCATTTTTGCGGCGCGTGGATGCGACATATTCATTCACCTCTTGCAGGCGCTTTTTTGTCGAAATTTTTGCCACAAGTTCGTGCTCCGGCGCCAAAACCGCATATGTGCAGCCAAAAAGCGTGTCGATACGTGTCGTAAAAACCGTAATTTTCTCGCCGGTACCGCGAATTTCATTATCCTTGTCCGGCACCAACTCAAAATCAATTTCCGCCCCGTCCGACTTCCCAATCCAATATTCCTGCATCAGCTTCGTCTTTTCCGGCCAATCCATGCCGTCAAAATTAAGCAGGCGCTCGGCATATTTCTTAATGTTGAAAAACCATTGCGTCAGATCTTTTTTCGTCACCGCGCTGTGGCAGCGATCACACGTACCATCTTGAACCTGCTCGTTCGCAAGCACAGTCTGGCAGCTCGGACACCAGTTCACAGGCGCATTTTTCCTGTAAGCCAAGCCTTTTTTATAAAGCTGCAAAAACATCCACTGCGTCCATTTGTAATATTCCGGCACGCAAGTAATCACCTCTTTGGACCAGTCGTACATCGAGCCCATCTCCTTTAGTTGGCGCTCCATCGTCGCAACATTGTGCGCAATCGACTTTTTCGGGTGCATGCCGTGCGAAATCGCGTAATTTTCCGCAGGCAAACCGAAACTGTCAAAACCCATCGGCTCCAGAACATTCATGCCTTTCATACGCATGTAGCGCGCAAAACTGTCCGTCGGCGCAAAGTTATACCAGTGACCGATGTGCAACTTGTCGCCGGACGGATACGGGAACATCACCAAACAATAAAACTTCTCGCGTTCGTCGTTCAAATCCGTTTCATAAAGGCAATTTTCTTCCCATATTTTCTGCCATTTTTGTTCGGTTTTACGAGGTTCGTAACGCATATAGATAAGACGCAACACAGAATACCTCATCTGCGCCAATCTTGCTAACAGGTTAGTAAGTTCTCACGAATTTGCGATTTCTTATTTTTTTCCGTTTTTTTGCGTAAATGGAATTTTTTCTTCTCGACCTGCCCTGTGGTGCGACCGAAAGGACAAAAAACGGCTAAAAGCTCGCAGCGCCCGACCATCGGTCAGACTGTGCGATTTCAAATGGAAAATATTAAAGCTGAAGGCATATCATCCAGCATTAGTATTCCCACCGGCATAGCTTATGACGCCACAAAAATACTTTACCCTACAAAACTTAACTTTGATTGGATTCTAAGTTCTACTAGTACGTTGCCAACTGGATCTCAGGTTGAAGTTGGAAGATTTACGTTGGGCGCAGATGCGGCCGATGTAAATAATTCAGGCTCATTTGTTACTAGGGGGTATTTCCATCTTTAATCCTCTCAATGCAAGATTAACAAATTTTACGTTAACTGACATCACAAACAATAACAACATAAACATGGCGGCAGGAGCCAATCGGGCCAGTTTTAATAATTCAACATCAGGGGGAATCATGAGTCAGATAATATTACAACAAGGCAAAACAAGGACATTTAAAATATTGGCTGATGTTGCCACAAACGCTGATAACAAATTCATTCAACTAGCATTTAATGCTGGTAGTATATATTTCCCAGGCAGTGCGACGTGGACTGTAATTAATGGTATATCCACATCAACAAGTCCAATTCATTGGACCGATTTAGAATTTGATACAATTTCTGCTGCACAATTAACCACAATCACACCCGCAACAGATACAATCCCTCCAACTTTGAAGGCGATCGAATTAGTAAATAAAGGTGTTGCGGGCACCCTAGAGGTTGGTGACGGCATTGATCTTGTATTCAGCGAAAGGCTCGATCCCATGACTATTAATTCAGATTTGACATATGGAGGCATTATTAAGGGTCTTAACTTTAGTAATGTTGGCTCAACCGGCGCTATTGGATCAATGCAAGACTCCAATAACTCCTTAACATTCCAAGTGGCAAACATAGCATCATTTATTTTTAGTCAGCCAAATCCATATACCAAGTTATTGCCATTAGCAAAAACGGCCCATGCATTGCCAAATCCTTTAGATAAAGCGTCCACATTCGTGAATTTAAGCCTTGAGCCGACGGGAAATGTTATACATTTAACATTCGCCAGCCTTAACAAAACGGCAAACAATGCAGGCTATAATACATTACAACCGTATGTCGGCTACTCTATTACGGGCACATTGCAAGATACGGCCGGTAATAACTTAGTCGCCGGAAAAACCAAAATAATCGGCTCATGGTAATTTAGAATTAATTTATAAGGAAGCAGAGCGAGCACCATGATGCGAGCGTCCTCTGGAAACTCCGCAAAGCGGGGCTGGAAGAGGGCTGCGCTCCACTGTTCGAAGGAAATACCCTGCGGTCAGCCATATGTTCGTGAGAAATTACAAACTCTCTTTTTAGGGAAATATAAGTTTATATGTATAATCAATTGCGAAAATATGAACAATTCAACCGTTTTGCAAAAATTGCCCGAAATAACCGAACAAATAGTAAAAAACTTTCGACCGGAAAAAATCTTCTTTTCGGTTCTTGCGCATGGGGCACACCGAAACATGACAGCGACATTGATCTTTTCATCATAAAAAAAACAACTCTTCCCACCAGAGAAATAGCCCAAAAAATAGACGCGTCTCTTTGGGGCAGATTGATGCCGATTGACGTCATCGTTTACACTCCGGAAAGCGTTGAACGGCGTTTGGTCATGGGAGATTTTTTCATCGGCGACATTATGAAAAAGGGCAAAATTCTTTATTCGGCCTCTTAAAATGACCAATCAAAAATTGCAATTCTTGGAATGGGCAAAACGGGCGGAGGACGACCTGCAAATGGCGGAACTTGCGCTTAAAGAAAACGGCCAGCCAAGTCAGATTTGTTTTCACTCTCAACAGACGGCCGAAAAATATCTTAAAAGTCAGATTTTGGTGCCCTCGGCAGGAATCGAACCTGCATTATCGTCTTAGGACGGCGCTGTTCTATCCATTGAACTACGAGGGCACGATGAACACATTAAAGCACAAAAAAAAGCCCCAATATAGAAATAGTTGGCAGAATCACTATTAAAACGTCGGCTCCAGAATCTTGAATTCCGTGTGTTCCTGGGGCAAACCGGCCGGACTTTGCAATTTTAAAACATTTTCCGAAGCCGGCGCGTGCAGCCCGACTTCCTTCAAAAATTTGCCGAGTTCATCAAGTTCAAGCTTCAAACCCGGGATTTTGTAATACATAGGTATCACAATTCTAGGATCAATTTGTTCCAAAACCTCGTGGGCCTTATCCGCATTAAGGCAGCCAATTCCGCCAACCGGCAACAGCAAAACATCCACATCCCCCATCACCTCAACCATCTCCGGTAAAAGTTTGTGCCCAAGATTACTCAAATGACAAACCGTGAATCCGTCAATTTCGATCGCGAACAAATTAACCCTGTTAGCCTGATCCTTTTTGCCTTCCTCTTTTTCTTTTGGACGATCGAAAGCCGGAATGCACTGAACAATTATGCCTTTTGACTCATACTCGCCTGGCCAATCAAAAAGACAAGTTTCCTTGCCGAACTGCTCGACCGCATGGTGCAGCGGAAAATCCGAATTGGCCAAAACAATGTCCGCCTTCAAGCTCGGAGCCTTAAGCCCGACCGCCTTGGCATCATAAGGATCGGTGACAATCGTGCCGTCTTTGCCCCTGATTGTGAAACAAGATAACCCGTGCCATAGAATATCCATACGGCTGGCATTATGCCAAATAAGCTATAAACGGGCAACGAAAAACTCCAGCCCCAACAAATGAAATCCTCACAAGTTCGTAATTTATCTTAATTTTGCTGGCAGCATTGTTGATTCCCGACGAGCTGCCGATGAACCACCTTGAGCAGTGGTCCATAGTCTATCCGGAAGATTTCTGCAAATCCAAGTTTCCGCCCTAGATCTCCATAAAGCTACACCGTCCGTGAATTCTTTATTTCCACTTGGTGCAGGCCGATTAAATTGTTTTGCACTTGCTTTGGCACTCTCAAAGACGTCATCTACGCTTCTTTGCAAAGCGGTCACCGCAATATCTCTTGTCGCCCCTTTTCTTGATGCAATTTTACCGACTTCCCATAAAACACCCTTTGCAAGTTTATCCGCCGGAGAGCATAAACCGCGCAGAAAATCATCCACCAGTTCCATCCCACCTACAAACTCAGTGGTTTGAAAAAAACTTCCAAAATTTCCTTCCAAATGAGCTAAAGCGTAAATTATTTGATTTGGATTACAAACGCGCTCTACTGCATACATTGCGCTCCTAAGATTAGTCCTTGATTGCAAATCTCTTTGTCTTGTTCCCGCTGGATCAGCTTTTCGTTGAGCCTCCGATATGACTATTGGTGGTCTAAATCTTTCTCGGAGATAATTCAGCATTAATTCATAGACCACGGTATTAATTGTCACTTGTGGGCCAACTAAATCTCTTAATAAAGGCGATTTTACTATTGGGCCAAACGTAGTATCCTCACTCATATCGTCAACAAGAACTGTACTTACAAGCCGTCTGACAGCATTCGTCATGCCAGATATTAACCTTGTATCAATTGTAGGCCTTATTTCGTCTTCAGCTTTAAGCTTAAGCCAAACATCTGGCAAATCACGCCGCCTGGGCACGTGTGAACCGCTATTTGAACCGTTTTCAGGAGCCATAAAATTAGGGAACCTCTGAAAAACATCTTTTCTGCTGCACTTTGCAAATTTTGGCTGCAAATTGCTTATCGCTCCTCGACGTATCTAACCTGATACGCCTTCGTCGCGCTTCGCAATTTTCGCACAAAATTTGCAAAGTTCGCTA
>JACRID010000060.1 GCA_016220145.1 Candidatus Peregrinibacteria bacterium | reverse complement strand
AGAGTTTTAATGCCAAGCTGAAAGAGTTTAGGGCTTTGGTTAGGGGTGTTCGTGACATCAACTTCTTCCTTTTCAGGGTTTCAACTTTCTATGCTTAAAATATCTGTCAATCTTTTATTCAAAGTAATTTGCGTATGATCCTGTAAAACGCTATCCTCATAGCGCCGCAAATCCGATTCCTGTATTCTGATCTTCGATGGAAAAACTAATACTAATAGATGGTTCCGGACTTATATATAGGGGGTTTTATGCAATTCCGCCGTTTTTTAAGAGCCCGACGGGCGCTCCAACAAACGCGGTTTTTGGCTTTACCAGCATACTTTTGACAATTTTGGCGAATCATAAACCGGATTATTTGGCCGTGGCATTCGACAGAAAAGGGCCGACTTTTCGCCATAAGGCATATAAGGAATACAAAGCGACGCGAGTTAAGGCCCCTCAAGAACTTTACGATCAAATTCCGCTGGTAAAAGAGGTGGTTGCGGCTTTTGGAATTCCGGGATTTGAAGTTGAGGGATTTGAAGCGGACGACATTTTGGCGGCAATTGTGGCTTTGCTTGGGCCAAAGACCGACGTGCACACCTTGATTGCGAGTGGCGATTTTGACATGTTTCAAATTGCATCCGACAAAGTTTCTATTTTGTATCCGACGAAAGGTTTTAAGGAGGCGGAGATTTTCAGCGCGGATGAAATTAAAAAGGAATATGGGATTACCCCGGCGCAAATTCCGGACTACAAAGGGCTAGCCGGAGATAATTCGGATAATATTCCAGGGGTGATGGGAATTGGAGACAAGGGTGCGACAAAACTTTTGCAAGATTTCGGAAATTTGGAAAATATCTATGAACATCTTGGGGCAATTTCGGAGGGTGTGAGGAAGAAACTTGAGGCTTCGCGAGAAAATGCGTTTATGAGCAAAAAATTGGCGACTTTGGAAGTAAATGTACCATTGGATTTTGACCTGCCGGCATGCCGCGCAAAACACTTTGATGCCAAGTCGGTTAAGCAAACCCTTGCCGGATTTGGATTCAAAAGTTTGATCCGAAGAGTTGACGAAATGTATAAGGATGCGCCCTTCGGGCGCAATAATGCAGTAGCCGAGCCGCGGCTCGGCCTAGGAGATGAGCCTGCGCAAAGCTCTCTATTCGCCTAAAACGACGAAATCAACTTGCGCTATAGGCCCGAATTATTGCAAAGATATACGATGGGTATTTACCGCGTAACCGACGGGCGGTTTTTGGCTGCGCGCAGCCAAAAACCGCCCGCTCCGCGCAAAAACCAAATTTTTACCATTTTTACGAAGCTCCCGAGAAAAAAACACAAAAACGCCAAAAATTTGACTAGTCGCTTTTGCGTCTATACAAACACGAAAAACAAACTCTGTATAAAAAATTACGTCGCAGGTAAACATGAGTAATATTTTTGATCATCATTTAACTAATATTTCCGCATTTGGAAGCCAAAAAATCGACCGCGAGAATACAAAAAAAACGGCGCGTCAAAGCCTCCGTTTTTGGCGGTATGTAAACAAAAAAAATGAGTACAAAATTGGAACACGGGGCTTGTAAAAGCCAAGAAATGACCGGAAAAATTTGCGTTAGGTGATTAAGTGTACTATTTTTGGAACGCTTTTTATTCCAACAGACCGAGTCACAACTCGGTTATAAATAACGTTTTGCGTCAGCAAAACAACCTAAACACTTATGTCCAAAGTACGTTTCTTAGCCGGTTTAGATGTCGGTTCATCCAAAATCCGAACGGTGGTCGGAACGATTGATGAGAAAACCCAGACTCCAAATGTCATCGGGGTTGGCATTGCGCCTTCCACCGGTATTCGTAAAGGGCAAGTGATTGATGTCGAAGAGACAATCAACAACATCACAACTTCTCTTGAGGATGCGGAACGCATGGCGGGGGAGCCGGTTCATCATGTATTTCTCGGCGTTTCCGGAAATCACATCGAAGCTTTTAACAGCAAAGGCGTGATTGCCATTTCCCATCCGGGCAATGAAATCACCGAAGAAGACTTGGATCGCGTCGTCGAAGCCGCACAGGCCGTCGCAATTCCAAACAACCGCAGAATTCTGCGCATTATTCCAAAGTCATTCACGGTGGACGAACAAAAGGGGATTAAATATCCGGTCGGCATGACCGGCATTCGTCTTGAGGTTGATGCCCATATTGTTACCGGCATGGCCCCGACTGTCCGCAATATTGAAAAATGCGTTTTGCAGGCCGGCGTGGATATTGATGATGTAATTCCAGCCGTATTGGCTTCATCCGAAGCGGTATTGTCAAAAAGACAAAAAGAACTCGGCGTTGTTGTCGTAGATATTGGTTCGGGCGGAACATCCGTTTCCGTCTTCGAAGAAGGAACAGTTCTTCACACGGCTGTGATTCCGGTCGGCGGTGAAAATGTAACAAACGACATTGCCATCGGACTCAAAACTTCCATCGACACCGCCGATAAAATCAAAATTGAATATGGCTCATGCGTCCCAACCGAAGTCAATGACCGTGAAGTGATAGATCTGAGCAGCTTGAGCAAAATCGACATGCAAAAAATTTCCAAGAGGCAGTTGGTTGAAATTATCGAGGCGAGATATAGTGAAATCTTTATGCTTGTAAAAGAAGAGCTGGCGAAAATCCACCGCGACGGCATGTTGCCGGCAGGCGTTGTTCTCACCGGCGCCGCGGTGAAAATCCCGGGAATTATCGATTTGGCCCGCGAGGCTTTAAATCTTCCTGTTCAAATCGGTTTCCCTCAAAATTTCGAAGGCGTTGTCGACAAAATCGAGGATCCGGCATACGCAACGGCAATCGGACTTTTGATTCTTGGAACACGATTTGAATCACGGTCTTTTGGCAGCAGTTTCAAAGGCCTTGGCATCAAAAAAGCATTCTCCGGCTTTAAGACTTGGGCAAAACAGCTTTTGCCTTGAGTCGATTTTAACCATATCTATTACCTAACTTTTATTCTATGGATCCGCAACAAAAAGATTCTCTCCGAAATCTCTTTGCAGGAAAATCGTCCACTTTCAAAAAG
Organism: Candidatus Peregrinibacteria bacterium; assembly: GCA_016220145.1. Taxonomy (GTDB): domain Bacteria; phylum Patescibacteriota; class Gracilibacteria; order UBA1369; family UM-FILTER-53-11; genus JACRID01. The sequence continues at coordinate 21,891 of JACRID010000060.1, read as the reverse complement.
AGACCGGCGACCGTTGAAATGGTGACGCCGGAGATCAGCCCGGTTGCCAGCTTGAAAGTCATCGGCGTCGGCGGCGGCGGCAGTAACGCAGTCTCCCGCATGATGAAGACGAGCGTAAAGGGTATTGAATTTATTGCGATGAATACTGACGCGCAGGCTCTTTATCATTGCGAGGCGCCCTCCAAAATTAACGTGGGCAAGGCCACGACTCGCGGACTTGGAGCCGGCGCGAATCCGGACACGGGTCGTCAGGCTGCGGAAGAAAGTTCAGAAGAGATCAAGACGGCTCTTGAAGGCGCAGACATGGTTTTCATTACATGCGGACTTGGAGGAGGAACCGGTACCGGCGGCGCTCCAATTGTTGCTGAAATTGCAAAAGAAATGGGAATTTTGACTGTTGCAGTTGTTACAAAACCTTTCTCGTTCGAAGGACTGAAGAGGAAACAACAAGCCGAAGATGGACTTGAAAATCTACGCGGAAAAGTTGATACACTGATTACAATTCCAAACGACAGAATACTTTCCATTATCGACAAAAAGACACCTTTGATGGATGCGTTCGCCGTTGTGGATGACGTACTTCGCCAGGGCGTTCAGGGCATTGCCGACATCATCACCGTCCACGGTATGATCAATGTCGACTTCGCCGATGTTCGCACCGTTATGCAGAATTCCGGCTCCGCTCTTATGGGTATTGGTTACGGTTCCGGCGAAAATCGCGCCGTTGAAGCCGCAAAAGCCGCGGTGGAAAGCCCACTTCTTGAGATGGATATTGCCGGCGCAAAAGGCATTCTGTTCAACGTTACCGGCGGCAACGACCTTTCGATGTTTGAGGTTGATGAGGCTGCCAGAATTATTACCGAGGCTGCCGATCCGGATGCAACCGTTATCTTTGGTGCCGTTGTTAATGATTCTTACACCGGCGAAATCAAGGTTACGGTTATCGCAACCGGCTTCGACGAAGCAAAACGCGAAAAACCTTCCTTCTTCCAGAGAGAACATGCCGGTTTGCAGACAACTCCGGGGGGAACGTCATCTTCCCGCCCAACGGAAAGCGAACTCGATATTCCCGCCTTCATTAGGAAGAAAGTAGGGTAAAATGTGAACGTGTCACACTTCGAAGAATTAAATTACGAAAAAACTGTAAAGCGCCATCCGGCCGGAACCCTGTTCCAGTCTTTGGCGTTTGGGGAATTTCAAAAAACGATTCCGTATCGTAGCAAGTTTTGGGTGCTTGAGACAAAGGAAAAGGATGCGCCCTTTGGGCGCAGTAATGCAGTAGGCCGCCCCAGCTTGGGGACGGCATCAGGCCTTAGCCTGCCCACGCCGCGGCTCGGCCTGGGCGAGGCGAGCTGTTTGGTTATTAAAATTAAGCTACCGCTTGGGTTTTCTTGGCTTTGGGTGCCGTTTGGACCGCTGGGTTTTAAGGAAGAGATTTTTGAGGATTTAAAAAGACTGGCGGCGGAGGAAAAGGCGATTTTTGCCAGAATTGAGCCGCCGGCATCTTGGAATCAAAGTTGGACCTCTGAATTAAAGAAGAATTTTAAGATTTGTAATGCGCCGCACCGATTTACGCCGGAGCACACCTTGGTATTAAATATCGAGGGGTCGGAGGAGGAGATTTTGGCTCAAATGAAGCCAAAAGGCCGTTACAATATTGGCGTCGCTGTGCGTAAAGGCGTGCATGTGCGCATGTTTAAAAAATTCGAAGATGTTCCTCAAAAAGACTTTGATGAATTTTATGAAATTCTAAAAACGACAGCCGCCCGAGATGAATTCGGAATTCATCCATGCTCATTCTATGAAAATTTCTTAAAAACGCTGGGGCAAGAAAATATGTCTGCGCTGTTTTTGGCATACGAACCCGAAACCAAAAAAGTAACGGCCGGACTTATTGCCACTTTTTATAAAGATACTGCAATTTACTACTATGGAGCCTCCTCCGGCGCCGACCGCAACCTTATGGCGCCATATTTACTGCAATGGGAAGCTATTTTGGAAGCCAAAAAACGCGATTTGAAGTTTTATGATTTTTTGGGGATCGCACCGGCCGACGACTCAAACCATCCGTGGAAGGGCGTCACTGAATTTAAGAAAAAATTCGGCGGGAAAGAAATAAAATATCCGCCGGCGTTCGATATCGTATATAAAAAAACGCTGTATGGCCTTTTGCGGTTACCAAGAAGGTAAAAGAAGTCTCACTTATATTTGAACAGACCTAACCTCTGAGATGAGCTTTTGTTTCAGCAATTTAAAATTGATAGGCGATTTTTTCCCTACAAAGGCGATTGCGAATAGTTCGCGCGAATCCAAATCGTCAAAATAAACCAATGCTTTAAGGGAAATCATGGAGTTAAAAGATGCGCTAAATTTCTTTTGGGCCAAACTAATCCCTTTTTGCAAATTTATCCCGGATTGCTCAATTAGAGCCAAAATATCGACGTAATCTTTCATTTCGGTACGGTGTTGAATTGCAAGCAGTTTCATGGCGAAAATATCTTCCGCAGATGCGACCGGGAAATAAAAGTCGCGCAAAAGCTTACCGATCAGGGGAAACCCATAAGCGCCAAAAAAACTTACGCGTACGTCTTTCAGTAAAATCGTCAAAGTATGATTATCTATCTGTAAAACCCGAACCGGCATCTTGAAATAATCCTCAATATTTTCCAATAATTTCTCTGCGGAAAAGGCTTTCTTGGAAAAAAAATCAAAATCCGCGGACCGGCGGTGACCTATCTGCAAAGTCAAAGCTGTTCCTCCGGCAAGATAAAAATCTTTTGCTGGCGGCCAGTTTCCAATGAGCTTGGCCAGATTCCGTTGTTGAGATGGCAAAACATCAATATGCATAAGTCAATCTTTGCCGAAATAAAGCGTCCAAAAATTCAGCGATTTCTTGTCCCACACGCCGTGAAGCGGAGTTTCGAGCGTTTTTTTTATATCGTTTTTTGAGAAAATGGGGAGTAGCTTATTGAGATCTCCGTAATCTCCAAAGTTCAAAACATACGTAATGATTTTATTTGTTTTAACCTTGTCGAAAACATCCTTGGCGTCCCCGCGATACCACCACAGGTACTTTTTAAGGAGTGAAAAATGCCGTTTTTTTATCTTCATATTTCACTGTTATTATACCATATTTTACTCGAGAAATCAGCTTAAAAAGCCGTGATTTCTTATGTCATCCTGAACTTGCTGCGCCCCGCCCTGCGGTGGTTTTGGTATCCCCGCCTACCGGCAGGCGGGCAGATGCTGCAATAAATTCAGCATGACCAGCGGATTTCAAATTCCTCGCCCTTTGCGCCCCGTCGCATCAACTTCTTTCATCTTGTCGGCAATCAAAATCCCATTCAGATGGTCTATTTCGTGCTGAATAATGCGCGCATTTAGCCCCTCCAGCTTCAGCGTCCGCAGCGTATTGCGTTCGTCCGTGTAACTCACCGTCAACGCCGCATGTCTGTTAACGATTCCGAATCTTTTCGGCAAACTCAAGCAGCCCTCTTCTTCCTCCTGCATATCTTCCGAAAATGCCAGAATCTCGGCGTTAATCATCGGAACCATCAGTTCGTTGGGCGTGCCGTAATTTAGCCGCGCAATAAATAGTCGGATGTCTTGGCCTATCTGCGGCGCAGCAAGCCCAAGCCCGTCAACGGCCAGCGTGGTTTCTTTCATATCCGCGATGAGCTTTTTTATTTTCTTATCAATACGCTTAATGGTGGCGGATTTTGTCCGCAGAATTTTGTTGTCGACGCCTGTTTCTATTTTTAATACCGCCATGCCCATAGAATACCAAAAAATACCGCCGCATGAAAAACGGTAAATTATCGCGCTCTGCCTCCAAGCACCGCGTTGCTGCCGTTTATCCCGACGGTTTTATTCCTAAGGAACGGGTCCATGGCATGCGGACCCATTTCCTGTATCCCAAAACTCGTATCGCCGCCGAGACCGCCAAAAGGCGCCTGAGCATCGCCGCCGAGCGTTGAATTATTTACATGAATCATGCCGGCTTTGGCGAGTCTCACAAATTGCGCCGCCTTACCCAAATCTCGCGTAAAAACAGCAGCTACGTGACTGTGAGTATTGTCGTTAACGGCCTTTATGCCGTTGTCTAAACCTTTTACTACACTTATTCCGGCAACGGGACCGAAAATTTCTTGTCTTAGCGCAAGGTGATCCGGATCTCGCCAGTCACCCTGAAGAATGGTCGGCTGCATAAAATTGCCGCGCGCAAAATCTCCATCGGTTAGTCGTGTGCCACCTTGAAGAAGATTCATTCCGTTGATTTGAGATTGCTGAACTGCAGCCATTACGGCATCCAAAGATTGCGGAGTAACAAGCGGACCTATATCGCTCGTTGGATTGGTGCCCGGCCCAACCTTAAGTTCACCGATTTTGCCCAAAAAGCGGCGTATAAATTCTTCCGCTACAGGTTCATCCACAAGAATTCGCTTCGTGGCCGTGCAGCGCTGGCCTTCGCCAATCGCCACGCCGGTAACCGCCGCGGAAACCGCCATATCCAAATCGGCATCGGCAAGAACTAAAATCGCGTTATCTCCGCCCATTTCGGCAACAAAATTGCGCGGATCAATGGGCTGACCTTCCCGCGTCATTGCTTGGCGCAAAAGTTCTTTACCAACCGGTGTTGAGCCCGTGAATGAAAGCGCCTGCGTCAATTGATTGCGTATAAGTGCGGACACAACGTCGGGTCCTCCATGTACCATATTTATAACTCCCGGGCCGATATTCGCTTTTTGTAAAGCATCTACTCCCCCCATGGCTTCTTTAAAAAGCTCCATAATGAGAGCGGAGGTCATGGGCGCCGACGGAGATGGTTTTATTACGGCCGTGCAGCCCGCCGCAAGCGCCGCAGCAAGCTTCCAAACCGTAACCGCTAGTGGAAAATTAAAAGGAGTAACAAGTCCGGCAACTCCAACCGGTTCGCTTGTGGTATACATATGGACGCCCGGCTGGTCCGCGTTAATCACATCTCCTCTGGTATGTGCCGGCAATCCGAACATGTATTTTAAAATATTATGGGTTTTTGCAACTTCTCCGGCGGCTCCTCCTGCGGTTTTACCGATTTCGGCAACCATCGCGTCAACAAATTTTTTGCGCCACTCGGGTGTATTCAACAACACGGCCGCATTAAAAAGAACCTGTCCGCGCAAAGACGGCGTGGTTTTGGACCATTTTTTAAAGGCACGATTCGCAGAATCAACCGCTCTATCCGTTATTTCGGGCGTACCGTTGTGAAACCGCGCAACCACTTGATCATTATCGGCCGGATTACGACGTTCAACGGTATCGCCTTCAAAAACCTCATTCCCGTCAATATAATGGCCAAAAGTTCGTGCAGATTCCGACATAATTATGGAAGTTAAGAATAAGAAAGATATTTTTGCAGAAACCGCGCATTAGGCAGCTTCAACCTCCGGATCGCGCAAAGTTTCAACCGCTTTTTGCACCACCCTGCTTATAAACGCCGCATCCACATTGAGCGGCGGCGCCAGTCTGAGACGTTCTCCTTTAAATCCGCCTTTGCCTGGAATCCAGCCGTATTTTTGCGGCGCAACTTTCAACACCGCCGCAACTTTATTGGCCGTTGGAAGCGCCAGCGCCTGCATAAGACCAACTCCATCCACTTCCACCGGAAAAGGTATTGTCCCTTTTGCCGCACTGAATTCTTTTTGAAATTGTTCTCCTCTCGCCTTCGCGTTCTCCACCAGATTATCTCTTCGGACGATATTTACCGCCGTGCCCATCGCCGCGGCATCCTCTTCCATCCCGCCGAAAGTGTGATAGCTCAAGGATCCTTTTAGCGCGTCCAGGTGATCCCTGCGAATGGCGATTGCGGCGGCGCGATGACCGGCTCCAAGTGATTTTGCCATCGTAATCACGTCCGGACCCTGCATCCCTTTAAATATATCCTGCGATGCCCAAAAAGCTCTGCCCGTTCTGCCCATGCCCGTTTGAACTTCGTCCAAGTGATTCATTCCCAAACCCCTTGCTCTAACAAGTTCGGCTCCTTTTCTCAAAAATGCATCGGGAATTTCAGTAAAGCCGCCAACCCCTGTCCTGCCGGCTTCCGTGCGCAATGATATAAATCTGTCATTTGGCAAAACGCTAAGTAATTTTTCAAGGTCCTCAACCGTCGGATCTATCAAATGCACGCCGGGTAAACTTGGAGTGGAGTTTCCCACCCACGCTTTTTGTCCGCACACTGCGTTGGAAGCGACCGTGCTGCCGGAATAACCGTTCCTAAGACAAATAAGTTCCGCATGCCCGTGCCCCTTGGCATAAGCGACACGCTGGCCAACGTCATTGGCTTCGCCTCCCACTCCGACAAACCATAAAACATAATCGGGTCCGAGTGTTTGTAAAATTTGCTCGCGCGCCCACTCGATAACAGGTGAAGTGAAATTTGAAGAAACTATATCCAGTCCGCGCTTTTGCCTAACCATAGCCCTTGCGTCTTCGATTTCGGGATTGTTATATCCAAGCCCGTTTGAAACGATCATCCCGTGGCAATCATCCAGTTTGACATCAACCACCTGACCGTCCGCATTCTTCATTTTTCCCATGAGGACGGCACCATCTCCGGAAGTAACCTGTAAACCATGAGGATGAGGTTTATCCCATGCTGGAATGGAATTTCTGTCACGCATACCGGCCACCTCGTCAAAGGGGGGGTCTCTATCCAAAAAAGCCCGTAATGATTCAGCCATAAATAAAAAGTTAAAATGTAAGATTTAAAATAAGGCTTAAGCATAACAAAAATCAGCCAAATTGCAAAATAAATTCTTCAACAAACTTCGCATAATTAACGCTTATGCTTTACGCCGAAGTGTAACTGTGTCAATGCGGATTGCTATTGTTTAGAACGCGCCGCCCACTCAATTTCGGCTTCTATAAAACCGTCCAGGTCGCCATCTAATACCTTTGCCGTCTGGGAAGTTTCATAATCCGTCCGGTGATCTTTTACCATCGTATACGGATGCAAAACATACGAGCGAATTTGATTTCCCCATGACATTTCCACGCGTTTGCCCTTCAACTCCTTCATTTCCTCAAGTTTCTTTTCGTCCTGCAGTTGAGCAAGTTTCGATTGCAAAATCGTCATCGCCTGTTCGCGGTTTTGGATCTGCGACCTTTCGCTCTGGCAAGTCACAACAATTCCCGTCGGGAGATGAGTAAGCCGAACCGCCGAACTTACCTTATTCACATTTTGTCCTCCCTTTCCGCCGGCTCTAAAGGCATCCAGCTGTAACTCTTCCGATTTTATCGTTATATCGATCGCTTCCGGCACTTCCGGCATCACTTCCACCAACGAAAACGAGGTTTCGCGCGAATTTTTCGCATTAAATGGTGAGAGGCGCACCAATCTGTGAACGCCCTTTTCTCCCTTCAAATAGCCATATGCATATATTCCCGAGATCAAAATTGTGGCGCTTTTCATGCCGACTTCTTCGCCATATGACTCGTCCAAAATTTCCACACCGTAGCCGCGCCTTTCCGCATATCTTACATACATTCGCATCAGCATCTGGGCCCAATCCTGGGCGTCTTTTCCTCCCGTTCCCGCGTGAATCAAAATAATCACGTTATTTTTGTCATATTTGCTAGAGAAGAAAGATTCGCGATTTAACCTCTCAAAACGATGTCCCAACTCCGCCACCATTCCGCGAAATTCCTCCGCCGCCTTTGGATCATCTTCAGGGTGAATCGTCGGCAACATGGCCGAAAGCTCATCAACATCGCGTTTTGAATCCTCCCAATCTTTCACCAAAACCTGCAGATGCTTCAACTCCTGACCAATTTCTTTTGCATGCCTTTGATTGCTCCAAAATTCCGGCGCGCTGGTGATTTCTTCCAGTTCCCCAATGCGTTTTTTCAGCCTGGGAACATCAAGACAATCCAGCCCGCGCAGAATCAGGCGATTAAGTTCTTCAAGTTTAGGCTTCAGTTCTTGCATGGTGATTTTATGGAGCGCAGCCACTCTCCGTCCCCCTCCCGAACGCCCTAACGGGGACGAAAGAACGAAGCACACTCGCTTTGCTCGTGTGTAGGATACAGGAAATGCGCTAAAATGGGGAAGATGTCGCAAGCCAGAAAAATTCTTTCGAATACCGCGTGGCAAGTTATAGGAAAGGTTGTAACCGCGGTCCTTGGAATAGTCAGCGTAAAATTCATCACCAACTACCTGACCAAAAGCACTTATGGCGAATATACGACCATTTATGACTACACCGCCATGTTCGCGATAATCGCGGATTTTGGCTTGTTTACAATCGCCGTGCGCGAGATGGCGCATTCGAATGAAAAATCCGCCATCCAAAAAATCGTCGGGAATGTTTTGTCCATGCGCACCGGACTGGCGATATTTGCTTTGGGGATTGGCGCACTCATTGCGGCCGTGATGCCCGCATACCGCGGCAGCCATATTCCATTTGGCATTTTGTTGGTTTCCATCGCCACGGTTTTTACCTTAATTGCCGGCACAATGTCGTCGGTTTTGCAGTTCCATTTGCGCATGAAATGGGCATCAATCTCAATTTTAATCAGTAAAATATTTACTGTCGGCTACATTTTGGCAACCATATTGTATCTGTATCCGAACGACCCGGTCGCTGGCTTTCCTCATTTGCTTTTGGGCTGGATCGGCGGCGGGTTGATCAATGTCGTCACGACGTACGCGGCGTCTACAAAATTAATACCAATTTCTTTTCAATTTGATTTCAAATTTTGGAAAGAAGTTTTAGTGAAGGCACTGCCGTATGGAACCGCACTGGTTCTCGGCACCATTTATTTCCGCATGGGCACTGTCATGTTGTCCTTATTTGAGATGAAAGAGCAGATTGGATATTATGGCGTACCAATGCGCTTTTTGGAAATTCTGCAAATTCTTCCGCATTATTTTATGAATTCGGTTTTGCCGCTTTTGACGATAAGCCTCGACAGTATTAATGAAAAGACCGGCCGCATTGTTCGCTATTCAATTGACGCATTGGCGGCAATGGCTATACCTATCATGGTTGGCGGTTACGTTTTGGCGTGGCCAATAACGGCCGCGGTGAGCAGCCCAGACTTTTTGACGGAACGCACAGCAACCGGCTTTATTTGGGGTTCCGATTTGGCGCTTAAAATTTTGCTGGTGGCAATGACGTTCACTTATATTCACGTTGCGCTAAGCTACACGTTGGTTGCAATGGGGCGACAGGTGGAGCTTTTGTGGATTAATGGGATTACGGTAATCGTTAATGTCGGATTAAATTTATTTTTGGCACCACGGTATGGATTTATTGGCGCATCGATTTCTGCGGCGGCCTCGGAATTAACGATGCTCGCGTGCCTTTTTATACGCACGAAGAAAAGAATCCGTGGGATTTGGGACTTGCCGTTCTTGGCGAAGACTGCGTTTTCGGCGCTTGTGATGGGAATTGTTTTGAATTCCATCACCGACTACTTCAACAAACTGCTTTTCACGAAGAGCCTGTTTATCTTAATGCCGATCGGCGGAATCGTTTTCGTGGCGTGCATGTTGCTAACAAAAGCTGTTTCGAAGGATATGTGGAGCCTCTTAAGAAAGACGGAGCCTAGTGAAGTAAGGGAGGAAGTGTGAGAAAAGATTTTTAAAGGCAATGCCGAGGATGCGGGAACCAAAAGAGGCGAAAATCGGCGTCAAAAAGCAAGCAGCTAGCGTAGCCGCTGCGAGCTTTTAGCTGATTTTCGCCCTTTTGGTCGCACCGCAGGCACATGCCGAAAAAATCTTTTCTTATACTTCTACGCCAAATCCATCACAAAATCCCTAAAAATATCCCCGCGCTCCTGGTAATTTGAAAACATGTCGAAACTTGCGCAAGCAGGGGATAGCAAAACGGTATCGCCCTCCCGAGCCAGCATGCGCGCGACCATAAAAGCTTCTTGATAACTTTCGGCGGTAATTAACTCCAGCGCCGGATTCCGCCCGCCGTTTTTGATTATCGCCTCCTCGACGGCCTTTTCAATTTTTGGCTTAGTCTGGCCCATAACCACCACTGTGCGCACATTCAAATTGTGAGCTAATTCGTGCCCGAGCGGCGAAAAATCCGTGTTTTTATCGGCCCCGCCGACAATCAAAATAATCGGGCCGTCAAACGCGCGCACCGCCGCAATTGTCGTCTGCGGATTGGTCGACGCCGAATCATTATAAAATTTTGCCCCGGCAAACTCCTTCACAAATTCCAAACGGTGAGGCAGCCCCCTAAACTCTTTTATTACATCCGTAATTGCCAAAACGTCCGCCCCAGCCAAATTCGCCGCCACGGCCGCCGCAAGCATGTTTTTCAAATTATGCTCTCCGATAAGCCCCGTTTCGCCCTTCGTCCCGACGATCGTGCCGGTTTTTCCACGCTTCACAACCAACCTTCCAACCCTAATAAATCCGCCTTCGTTCACGGCCTTTTTAATTAAAACCCTATTAACCTTCGCCGCCGTCGCCGCTGCAAAATCCTCGCCGTATTCATTATCAACATCTATCACCGCAAAATCCGATTTCTTTTGAAATTTCACCAAATTTTTCTTTGCCTCAACGTATTCCGCCATGTTCGCGTGGTGATCCATATGATCCGGCGAAATGCCCAAAACCACCGCAATGTGCGGACTCACCGTCGCGTCCTGAAGCTGAAAACTGGATAGCTCCAAAACCACCAAATCGTCCTTCTTAAGCTGATCCAGAAACGCAATCGGCGGCTGTCCGATATTTCCGCCAATAAAAACGCGTCTTCCCTTGTCTTTCTTCAAAATTTCACAGATCAAAGTTGCAGTCGTGCCCTTGCCTTTTGTGCCGGTCACACCAATAATTTCGCACGGGCATTTCTCCAAAAAATACCTCGTCAAACCGGTTAATTTTTGCCTGACCGGATCAAACTGCTTGGTTAAATATGGCACTCCCGGACTTCTAAAAACCAAATCAAAACCTTGCAAATTATCCAAATAATCCGGCCCAAAATGAAACTTCGCCTTTCCCTTAAATTCAGCCTGAATTTCCTTGCGCTTAAGATCAAAAACCGTCAGTTCATGCCCCTTCCCGCAAAAATAATGCAAAAGCGCCCGCCCCTCCGTTCCGAAACCAATGATTGCAATTTTCATACGGCCATAAGAATACAACATGCGCAGCTTCTTTGAAATATGCTACTCTGTAGGAAGATTTCCCACCATTGTGTCATTCTGAACTTGCCTGCCCTGAACTCGTTTCGGGGTTTCAGAATCCCGCGTGGCATAATCAATATAATTTTATTTAGATCCTGAAATAAATTCAGGATGACAACCTATGCAAGAAGAAAAATTAACGGATTGGATTTCCAAGACCGTCGGCGGTGCCGATGGAGAAAAAATTGTATTTGACACGCCGGCGCAACCAAAACCGGCAGCAAAGCCCGTACCAAGCGCACAACCGATAAAAACTCCAGCTTTGATGAGAAAAATGGGCGCAAACAAACCTCCTATGCCCGTGAGAAAACCGCTTCAAAATCAACAGGTGAAACGCGGTCTGCTTCGCGTGATTCCGCTCGGCGGTTTGGACGAAGTCGGCAAAAATATGATGGTTTTTGAGTATGATCGCGACATTGTGATTGTGGATATGGGCCTGCAGTTTCCCGAGGAAGACATGCTCGGCATCGACTACGTCATCCCCGACGTGTCTTATTTAATGAATAAACTGGATCGCATTCGCGGTGTCCTGATTACCCACGGGCATTTGGACCACATTGGCGCGTTGCCTTATCTGTTGCCGAAGTTGAATTTTCCGCCGGTTTTCAGCGGCAAACTGACGGTTGGCCTCATGCAAAAGCGCCTTGAGGAATTTGGGCTCAAGCAAAAGGCGAAACTGAATGTGGTCGACCCGACAAAACAGCTGCGACTGGGCAATTTCATCGTTGATTGGTTCCGCGTGAATCACAGCATTCCCGACAGCATGGGGCTCATTTTGCGCACGCCGGCCGGCACGGTGGTTCACACCGGCGACTTTAAATTTGATTACACCCCTGTTTTCCAGGCCCCGACAGACTTTGCAAAAATCGCATCTCTTGGCTCACAAAACGTCATCGCGCTGTTTTCGGACAGTACGAACGCATTAAAACCCGGTCACACAATTTCCGAAAAAAAGATCGGTGAAACTCTGGATGACATTATTAAGGCTGCGTCGGGTCGTATTATTATCGCTTCGTTTTCTTCTCTTATCGGGCGCATTCAGCAGGTTATAAATTCCGCCGCAAAATACGGACGCAAGGTTTTCATTTCGGGTCGCAGCATGGCGGACAACATCGCCGTCGCGCAGCAGTTGCAGTTTTTAAAAGTGCCGCCGGGCATTCTTCATCCCATTAATAAGCTTGGCAAAATAAAGGACGAACATGTTTTGATTTTAAGCACCGGTTCGCAGGGCGAGGCGGTTTCCGCGCTGGCCCGCGTGGCGCTTGGCGACCACGCTCATTTGTCCATCAAAAAAGGCGACACGGTTGTTCTTTCGTCTTCGCCGATTCCGGGCAACGAGCGCTCGATTTTCACCGTTATAAATAACCTGGTAAGGCTTGGCGCGCACGTGATTTTCAACCAGGTAATGGATGTTCACACCTCGGGCCACGGCCAAACCGAAGAGCTGAAATTAATGATCAGTTTGGTGAAGCCGAAATATCTTGTGCCGCAGCACGGTGAGCTTTTTATGCGACAAGCGCATGCGGAAATCGGCCGAACCTTGGGTATGGCGGACAAAAACGTGGTTATTGTGGAAAATGGCGATGTTTTGGAAATTACCAACGGGGAACTTCGAAAAAGCGCCGAACGCGTAACGGCAAATTATGTGATGATTGACGGCAAGGGGGTGGGGGATGTCGGTGCTCAAATTATTATGGACCGCCAAGTTATGGCCGAAAACGGCGTGCTGATTGTGTTGTTTACGGCCGACGCCAAAACAAAGAAGTTACTGCGTGATCCGGAGGTGGTTTCCCGCGGTTTCATATATATGAAAGAGTCTCAGGAAATAGTGAATGAAACCATTGCGCTGTCCAAGAGATCATACGAAGAAGCTATCGATCGCATGCAAAATGCAAAACGGGGAGAATTAAAAGCCTATATTCGAGGATGTCTAGATAGGTTTTCGCACCGAAAGATTGAACGACACCCCCTGATTCTTCCAATAATTGTTGAAATCTAATTAAAACTTTTGAACACGGGGCCTCCTTCTCGCCGTTAACACCGGTGTTTTTGGAGGACTTTCTAACCTGTCGAGTGCCTTCATGCCCAAGCTTTGAAGGTTTTATCAACGCCCACTGCACAGGTTTTGAACATATTTACCCCTGCGTGGAATCCATTTTTTTATTCATTGATTTTTGTTTTTACAAAAGACTGCGTATGTCTTGTTGACGTAGTGTTTTTTTTATTTTGGCGGCTTGCTCACGGGCGCGCTGGTGTAAATATTAGTTTTGGGCTTTTTATAGAGCTTTCAATGAACACAAATTTGGGATTCCACATTGGGTTTTGCTCTTAAATTAAGCTTTGGCGGCGTATTGATTTATATATATATAAAAGACAACAAAGTCACTCAAGTCGCAAGTACTATCATCACTACTAATTAAAGAAAGTAACTGTTCTTTCTTATTGTTAAGGCTCATGGTTTGCGTATAATAAACACGATTTCTTATGAAATTAACTTGTTCACAAAAAGATCTGCACTTCGCTCTCGACATTGTTGGCTGTGCGGTTAGCGCGTCCACAACCCTGCCCGTCTTAAATAATATTTTAATAAAGGCAACAAACAAGAAGCTTTATTTTTCCGCAACGAACCTGGAGATTGCAATCAGTTATTCAATTCCGGCCGATGTTAAAAACGAGGGGGCCATTACAATCCCCGCAAAACTTATATCCAGCTACGTTTCTTTGTTGGAGGACTCAAGTGTTGAAATGAGGGTTGAGGACGGTATGGCGTTGCACTTAAAGTCAAAATCTTCACAGACAAAAATTAAGGGAATCTCGCCGGATGAATTTCCGATAATCCCTAAAATTGAAAAAGAATCTTCCATAGAAATAACGGCAAGCGATTTGGCCACAGCCATAGATTCCACGGTTTTTTCCGCAGCAACAACCTCCGCAAGACCGATTTTGGCGGGAGTTTATATGCACGCGGATAAAGACGTTTTGAAGATGGTTGCGACGGACAGTTTTCGACTGGCGGAAAAAAGGACAAAACTTCTAAAGAAGGTCGAAAAGACGATAGAATGTATTGTTCCGGTCAGGACTCTTCTTGAGCTGGGACGCATTCTCGGCACAAAATTCGAAAAAGAACCGGTGACGATTCATGTTTCGCAAAACCAAGTTTTATTTACGCTGGACGGGGTTGAATTGATTTCCAGATTGATTGAAGGCAAGTTCCCCGACTATGAAAAAATCATTCCAAAGGCCACCAGAACCAAGCTCGAAACGGGGGCGGACCATCTGGCGATGGCGACAAAACGCGTAAGTCTGTTTGCAAAAGAGAATAATAATAGTATAAAGCTTACTGCAACCAACGACGGAAGACTTCAAGTAGCCACGGACGAAACCAGTGTCGGCGAAGAAAAAGCGGAGGTGGACATTAAAATGAGCGGTGAAAACAATAAGGTTGCGCTGAACGCCCAGTATTTGCTGGACGTTCTCTCCAGGATGAAAGAAAACGTGGCCATCGAGATGGATGAAAGACTGACCCCCGTAGTTATCAAGCCGGCAAAAAAAGAGGATTATCTCTACATAATCATGCCGCTGAAAGTTTAAAGGTTTGGAAAATTTAATTTAAGGCACAGTGTCTAAAACAAAGGAGCTCATCAATTTTTTCCCCGAGCTTCAGAATACTTCCGTACTTCAAGCAATACAAAAGTTCCCCACCGTAACCATATCGGGTGCCGGGAATTTTTCCTCCAAAGCTTTTATTTTGGCCGATATTTTCAGGGCCGATGCGAAAGTTTGCGGCAAGCCGACGGTGTGGATTGTTAACGATAAGGTTGAACAAGAAAACGTTGCGCGTGCGTGTGAAGAATGGCTTTCTCCAGCCGTTCCGGTGTTTAAATTTGATATAGCGGATGACCAAACCGCGACGCAAGAAGAAGCGGCGGAATCCCAAAGGGGAGCAAAGCTGGAGACGCTGCGCTGCCTGAAATTTTTGGTGGAAGAAAATCGGCAAATTATAGTGGCTCCATATTCGGCCCTGATGAAAGAAGTTCCCGATGTTGAAGATTTAAAACGCAGGACCATAAAAATTCAGCTTAACGAAGCCATTTCCAATGTGGAAATTTTTGAAAAACTGATTGCCGCGGGATACGAAGTTTCAAAAGATGAATACCTGGAAAGGGGCACGTATTTGGGCAAAGGAGGTGTTTTGAACGTGTTCCCCGTAAATGCCGATTCGCCGGTGCGCATAGAGTTTGAATTTGACCGCGTGTCGGATATTTTTGAATACAGCCAGGACAGCGGAGACGTGATTCAACACGTAAAAAGCACCTTCGTATACCCGATCAACGTGGAGTTTAAAGGGCAGAATTTCTTCCAATTCATGCCGGATGGCGGTTTGATTGTGGACGACGAACTGGATGTGACGGACGAATTTTACGAGGCGTGGGACGACGTTTTTGCAAAGCGTTCAAAGGAAACGCGGCTCATTACGTTTACGTCTTTTCCCGAGGACGAGCCGTTTCACCGGAATTTGCGCTATCTTTCGGTTTTGAAATATCAGGACTTGATGGATTTGGCCAACGAACTGAAGGAGAAATCGCTGCAAAATTGGCGGGCGATTTATTTCACAAAACACGGGCCGGCGATTCGGGAACTTTTAAAAGACAGAAAGATGAATTTTGGGGATGGAGATGCGATCTTTGAGGACGGCGTGGATTTTCAGAAATCCACAGTGCGCATCGTTGATCTTGAAAAAGAGGAGGTGGCGCCGCATTCTTTTCAGTGCAGCGACGGGAAAATTTTGGTCATCGCCGATAAGGAAATTGCGAATTTATACGAGGAAAAACATAAAAAAGTCGCCGAACGCGTGTTTTGGGAATTTTTGACGACATTGAAACAGGACGATTTGGTTGTGCACATAAATCATGGAATCGCGAGGTTTGAGGGGCTCGAAAAACGCATGGTGGACGGCATTACCCGCGAATACATGAAGCTGGGATATGCCGAAAACGACAAACTTTTCGTGCCGATCGACCAGGCGGATAAGGTGAATAAGTTTGTCGGTGCGGAAGAAGAAGCGCCGAAGCTGACGAGGCTCGGTTCCGCGGAATGGGCCACGATGACGAAACGCGTCCGCAAGGAAACGGAACAGATCGCGCGCGAACTCTTGGAATTATACGCCAAGAGAAAACAGGCGCACGGACTCGGTTTTGATCAGGATGACCTGGAACAGGTTAAATTTGAAAAAACTTTCCCGTATCAGGAAACGCCGGGGCAAATAAAGGCGATTGCCGACGTGAAACAGGACATGGAAAAGGCGGAACCGATGGACAGGTTGATTTGCGGCGACGTGGGTTTTGGCAAAACGGAAGTCGCCATGCGTGCGGCGTTTAAGGCCGTGGCAAGCAAAAAACAGGTCGCGCTCATTTCGCCGATCACGATTTTGGCCGATCAGCATTATCGCTCTTTTGTGAAAAGAATGGAGCCGTTCAATGTGCGCGTGGAGATGCTGTCGCGCTTCCGCTCGCAGCGCGAGCAGCGCGTGATTTTGGATAAACTTGGGAAGGGCGAAATCGACATTGTGGTCGGAACTCACAGGCTTTTGCAGAAAGACATTAAGTTTAAAGACCTTGGGCTCGTGGTTATTGACGAGGAGCAAAGGTTTGGCGTGAAGCAAAAAGAGCGGTTTAAAAAGCTGCGCACGGAGGTGGATATTTTGACGCTGACGGCGACGCCGATTCCGCGAACGCTGAATATTTGCCTTAATAAATTGCGCGATATTTCCACGATTACAACTCCGCCGCCGGGACGTTTGCCGGTGATCACGGAGGTTAGAAAATATTCTCACGAACTTATTCGCGAGGCGATTTTGCGCGAGATAAGGCGCGGCGGACAGGTTTATTTTCTACACAACCGCGTGCAGACGATCGATGCGATCGCGGAAAGATTAAAGGCCTTGATTCCGGAAGCGCGATTTTGCGTGGCGCACGGCAAGCTGCTCAGCAAGGATTTGGAGGAGCGCATTTTGGACTTCAAGGATCACAAATTCGACGTACTGGTGAGCTCGACAATTATTGAAAATGGAATCGACTTGGCAAACGCAAATACTTTGATTGTGAATAACGCGGAAAAATTCGGACTGGCTCAGCTTTATCAATTGCGCGGTCGCGTTGGGCGTTCAAAAACTCAGGCGTATGCATACTTTTTGCACCACTCTCAGCGATTGCGCCTTGATGCCAAAAAGCGTTTGCGTGCGATTGTGGAGGCCTCCGAGCTTGGTTCCGGATTCCAAATTGCTATGAAGGATTTGGAAATTCGCGGAGCCGGTGACATTTTGGGCGTCAACCAACACGGGGTCATCAACGTGGTCGGCGTAAGTCATTTTATTCGCATGTTGAATAAGGCGGTTGAAGATTTGCAGGCAGGCAGATTTACCGAAGAAGCCGCAGAGGAACCGGAGGTGGCAATTGAATTACCGCTCACGGCATACATTCCGGACGACTATATTGTTAATTCCAAGGAGAAAATTAATATTTATCAGAGAATGGCGGCGGCCGACAGTTCGCAATATTTGGATGAACTTAAAGACGACGTCGTTGAAGATTTTGGAAAATTGCCGCGCGAAGTTTCCAATTTATTCCGCGTGATCGAGCTCAAAATTCTTGCCAAAAAGGCGGGATTAACTGTCGTTAAGGCGGAAAACATCCACATGCAAACCGGCAAACATATTGTTTTGTTTATGGGCAAAAAGGTGAAACCGGAAAGTATCGTTTACATGCTGCAGCACAATCCGCGCTGGCAAATCAGCGGAAGCAAAATGAGAATCGCCATTGAATATTTGGGCCTGAACTGGTTTGACGAACTGCGCGAGTGCATCCTTCTGCTCGGCGAAAAAGTGGATAAAAGCAAGCTGGAAGCGCAAAAGTAAGTTAGGTTTCACGAGGGCATACCTCACATGTCTTCCCCCAAGGCCCGTTGCTTCCTCTCGTTGCGTATTTTAAACAGGCGTCTCCGGGTTTATACATTAACCTTATTCGGCAACCCGCAGCATGTTCCGCAATAAACGACGTGACCATAAGCGGCGCGGTTATATATGCCGCGTCGGATTCAATAACTGCATTCGTGCTTCGGCGATGGAACGAGCAAGCTCAACTGAATAATGATGGATATCCAGAGCCGTAAATTTGATTTCGTCCGGCGAAAATACGGCGGTTTGAGTTAATGCCAGCGGAGCAAACGGCCCGCAACCGGCATAAAACACACGGATGACTTCTCCTCGAAAACGGTTTTGCGCCTCCTTGATGGCGTCTTTTAATCCGTGCGCAAAATGATATGTGCGCTCGCAATCTCGTAAACACTGAGCCGCGTCCGCGGGAGATATCGCACGACCCGCCGGCGTCACGGTGGAATGTATCCATTCGGGTTTCGGCTTGGACGGCGCCATTTGCCCGCAAATTTTAAGGGTCGCCATTGCGTAAGGGACACTATGGATATCGCGGCTGTCCATAATGCCGTGCATGGATTCCCGCAATTCTTGTCGAAAAGGTGTGTTCATAAGATTATTTTGGTCGAAAGGACAGCTGGCCTTCCGTGAATTCCGACCTGACGGCGGGGAATGCGAGGCGGGTCTCCTTAAATGGTCCGTCGCCTTGCATCACATATTTCAAAAAAGTATCCCCCGGAACATATTCCATGGCAACAAGCGAACCTTCGTCTTCCCTGTCAAATGATGTGACAAAAAGAGATTTTGTTATTTCCGCAGTATCGGGTTCAATGGCGATGTTCCCGAACACGCGCACGCGCGTCGAGATCAGCAGGTTCTCAAATCCTTTTTTGGATTTTACTGCAGGAAGAGCAAATTCAGACTTAATTTTTGCATTCGGACGGGTATCTTTTGTCAGGCGAAAAACCAGACCCAAGGGCCGTTTTGGTCCATCAAGATGGCCCGACTCGGGAGGTTCCTCAATGTAAGCGTCCAGGGCCACTTCTTCCGGCACAAAAATCCCGCCGTGACGCATTTCGGGAGCCAAATTTGCCGTTATTGCCGCTTGCGGTTCATACATCAATGTCGACATCATGGTCTCCGTGACGACGATGTGTGGCCTTGCGCCTTGGCATTTATATTTAGTGGCGTCGGCCTTTATTATTCTCGGGCAGTGCCTTTTCAGGTCAAAAGATTGGACAATTGCTCGCGCAATATCCACCGATGTTTCATGAATATCCAGCAACGTAAACTGAACTTTGTCAGGGGAAAAAGTCCAACATTGCGCAATCGCCAGGGGAGCAAACGGACCGCAGCCCGCATATAAAACCTGAATAACCTCATCATGAAAGTGTTTGCGCGCTTCGGTGATGGCCATATTTAAACCGCGCACAAATTGCCGTGTTCGTTCGTAATCAAGCAGGCAAGCCGCCGCGCCGCTCGGGGATACGGCCAGTCCGCTCTTCAGTTGAGTTGAATCCTTGTCGGAATATGGCGTTCTGCCGCCCGCGGCATCATAAAGCAGTTTATGGACCTTCTTGATTGGACGAATAGCCCCTTTCGCAGAGGCGGAATCAAGAATCTTTTTAAAAGATTCTCCAAGTTCACGTTTTGTATCTGAACCGCTTCTCATAATCTAAATCGAACAAAAATGGAGTGCATGGTGACATTGTCGCTATCGAGAATTTTTAAAGACACCCGCGCAATTCCGCGGGAGTTATTCCGAATTCACGCAGACATTTATTGAGTATGCCGGTGCCAACCTCGTCAGTTCCATGGAGGGGGATCGGGTACGTTCCACCTTGGCGCGTTCTGTATACGTGATGGCTGCCGCTGACGCGAAGGGGCGGACCAAGTAAAATGTCGAGAGCGCCTTTGATGCGGCTGCCGGGTACTCCGCGAAGATTGGCGATTGTTGCGGTCGGCTTTGCAACCGCGCACCGTGGGCTTTCCGGAGTCGGTATCTCCACTTCTTCCGCCACGATCACCGTCTCAGTTTCCGTTTCCGCCGCTATCTCCGTATCATCAGCCACAACCTGTTCGGCGGCATCACGCGTCTCCTCCGCAATTTTTTGCGGCTTAAGCGTGGGTGCCGAGCGAGCAATGTCTTCAGGCATATTTCTTAGGTGGTCCAAAATAAGCCGGTAAAGCACCCTCTTGACGTGAAGGGCTGTGTCTTTATTGGTAAGATTGGCCAAATCTTCGCCGCTTCCAATGTCAAAGTCTCCGGTAAGCCGATTTATCATGCCGGCCAAACGGGCTCCGGGTTTATCTTTTTCCGCCGAATCGGCCTCGATCATCGCAATGCATATTGAAAATGGGCGTTGAAAATGAGAATCCTCCTCATCATATTTAACCATCGGTGCAAATTTTATGGTGCACCCATCGACGTGAGCGGAAAAATCTATCGTGCGAAACATGGATAATTCTCGAATTTCACGCAGAATATCGGCGTCACCGGTCTCACCGGGCTGTTGGGGCGGCAACGTAAAAAGTTGCGCAAAATGGCAGGCATGATCTTTAAAAGAAGTGCGGTAGCGATGCAAGGCAAGAAGGTACACGGCGTAACTGGACTGGCCGCTTTCCAAAATGGGGTCAGGTGCTTGCTCCGCGAACAACCGACAGACAATGGCTTCTCTCACGATGGGGTCGGGATATTTCTCCAAAAGCACATCGTAGGTCTCACGACAAAGGGCGCGTTCAAGTTCGATTAAAAAATATGCATAGCCAACGTCAAAAATTACGACTCGTTGAGAGCGGCTATTGTCAATGGCGATTGAGAAACTGGATGTCCCGTTCAAGAATTTATGCAAACCATTGGTGTTGATCTTAATTTCACCATTGCGGCGGATTTTCACAAGATCTCCCATATAATGCATCAGTTTTGGCTTAACGGCGGCCGCCATGACGGCCGTTAAATCGCGCAATTTTATGAACAATTCACGAACCTCTTCAAGAACCAGCGCGTATTCGATCCCTTCCGTTTCGCTGATATCGCCGGTCAAATACAAAACGTCCACATCCTTAATAATCTGATTTCCGAGTAAACCGCGCAATGTGTCAATATGAGCTTTCCCAAAGAATTTTTCAGCAAAATCCGGTAGACAAAGGGGCGCCGATACGGTCGCAACCGCATCTTCTAAACTAAGCGGTTGAAATTTCGCAATTGCCTTGTCGGGCGGCGGCGGTGCATCTGATAATTGTTTATCTAAAGCCATACGGAGGATGCATTCCAACAGATCAGTGCGGTTTGTCAACACCTAAACTCTCTGATGCGCGTTTGACACCACGGCATGCTTGCATATAACGGATCAGGATTTCCTTGTAAAAGTGCCGATGAGCAAGCCATACTTCGACACATTCCCATGCAAACTTCCCCATAATCGCACTCGGTTGGCGAACAAATTCCGTGAATTCGTTCCCTCAGTCTTTCCCCGGTAAAATCAACGGGACTGTCCAGATTAACCGCGCCGGTTTTGGCGTCAAATTTCCCGATCCTCATTTCCGGATGCGCAATGTTTAAAAAACACCAATGAACGTCTCCGGTAAAAAGATTATATCCCAAATAATTGTTATCGATCGCCGGACACGGATAGGGGAATTCGTCCGAATTTTGGCACCTTGATTTATTTCGTTCCCGAATTTTCGCCGCCGCTTCCGCCGGCGGAAGCTGTGCGTTTACTCAATATTTCCGTTCGTTCGGATTTGTGTTCCATGACTTTTTATCGCACGCCGCAGGTTTT
>JACRID010000062.1 GCA_016220145.1 Candidatus Peregrinibacteria bacterium | reverse complement strand
TGCAGCATGCACTATCAACACTCAACAACAAATACCGAAAATCCCTAAACTACGCCAGTGCTTTGGAGGTCGCCATGGCTCATGGTATTATTACTTCCGACCCTAACATCAAAAGTTGCATTTGAGGTCAGAATTCACCTAAAAATACGCCGCTGAATATATACACATGCGTAAAATTTGTCAAATACGAGGGTTTTATACTAAGCTCATTGTGTGATAATTCTTGGAATCGAGACATCTTGCGACGAAACGGCGTGCGCGGTCGTGGAAAACGGCCGAAAGATTTTGAGCAATGTGATTTTCTCCCAGATTGCGCTACACAAAAAAACCGGCGGAGTTGTGCCGGAAGTTGCGGCCCGCGAGCATGTCACAAAAATAGTTCCGGTTTTGAATGAGGCGCTGAAAAAGGCGCATGTTAAGGCTGAGGGAATAGACGCTTTTGCGGTTACCGCAGGCCCCGGGCTTTTGAGTTCGCTTTTAATTGGAGTTAACGCCGCCATGACTTTGGCAAAAATTTACAAAAAACCGCTCGTTCCGGTTAACCATGTCGAGGGTCACATTTATGCAAACTGGCTCGAGGATGAAGAGAATGTCACCCTGAGCTTGTTGAAGGGTCACCATGACAAGCCAAAATTCCCGGCGGTGGTGTTAACAGTTTCCGGCGGCCACAACGAACTTTTGCTTTGGAAAAATCACGGTAAATATGAATTTTTAGGATCGACTTTGGATGACGCGGCGGGCGAAGCTTTTGACAAAGTGGCGCGCTTGCTCGGGCTTTCTTATCCGGGCGGTCCGGCAATTCAAGAAGCCGCAAAAAAAGGCGATCCGAATAAAACCGCCTTCCCTCGCGCGTGGCTTAAAGGATGGGATTTTAGCTTTTCCGGCCTTAAAACCGCGGTTTTATACGCCGTCCAAAATTTCAAGAAAAAGAACCCGACGGCGCGCGAATCGGAGCAATTTGTTTATGATGCCGCCGCCTCTTTTCAAGAAGCAGTTTGCGAAGTTTTGGCCACAAAGCTTATCAACGCCGCAAAAAAATATGACGTCAAGGAAGTGCAACTTGCGGGCGGAGTTTCGGCGAACGCACGTCTAAGGCATTTTGCCGAAAAACTCACTCCTCCGAATGTAAAATTGCGCTTTTGCAAAAATTTCAGCCTGTGCACCGACAATGCGGCCATGATCGCCACCGCCGGTTTTTATAAATTTTCAAAAAGGCCTGCAAAATACAAAAAGTGGGAACCAATCGCGGCAAATCCTAATTTGGAGATGAAAAATTGGTAAAATCTGCATTCGGTAATGTTCTCCCAAATTTGCTGATTTCTTTTTTCGCGGAATGGTAATTTTTTTGTAGACCATCCCGAGGATGCGGGAACCGAAAGAGGCGAAAATGGACGTTAAAAAAGCGGGCAGCTGCTCTCGTCGCTGCAAGCTTTTAGTCTATTTTCGCCCTTTCGGTCGCACCGCAGGGCAGGTCCAGAAAAAATTACCATTCCGCGAATCCATTAAAAATCATCACATTTACAGTTGCTAAACAGGAGCAATCTGGTAAAATACACCCTATGACACAAGACAAAACCGCCGATTCCGGCATCGAAAATGAAGTTTCAAAGGGAAATAAATTCCAAAAACCGAAGGGAGTGCACGACATTCTTCCCGATACTCACGAGTATTTTACTTTTGTAAAAAAGGTCGTTCGCCACCGCTGCCGACAAAGCGGCTTCCGCAGAATTTCAACTCCGATTTTTGAATTTACCGACGTTTTTAAGAGATCGATCGGCAATGACACCGACATTGTAAGCAAGGAAATGTATACGTTTCAGGACCGAAAAGGCCGCTCGCTGACGCTTAAACCGGAAGGCACCGCCGGCGTTGTTCGCTCATACATCGAACACAATATGCAGCTTTTGCCTCAACCGGTTGAGCTTTATTACATCGAACCGCATTTCCGCTACGACAGGCCGCAAAAAGGCCGCTTCCGCCAATTCTGGCAGTTCGGTTTTGAAATGATCGGCGAGTCCGATCCTGCGCTTGATGCCCAGCTCATTCACCTTGCCCATTTGATAAACGAAGATCTTGGCGTCGCCGAACTTTTCAAGCTTCAAATCAATTCCATCGGCTGCATGAAAAAGGAATGCCGACCGCGATATATGACGGATTTGAAGAATTTTTATTTTGGAAAGGAGCGAAGTTTGTGCGAGAACTGCAAGGGGCGCACGGAAAAAAATCCGCTGCGTTTATTGGATTGCAAAGAAGAAGATTGTGTGATTTTGGCCGGATTGGCGCCAACACTGAAGGATTACCTGTGCCCGGAATGCAAAGAGTATCACGAACAGCTTTTGGATTTATTGAAGGCGCTCGACATTGAATACGTCGAAAATCCCTCATTGGTGCGCGGTTTGGACTATTACACAAAGACCGTTTTTGAATTCTGGGATCGCGAAACGGGCGCTCAAAATGCGATCGGCGGCGGCGGACGCTACGACGGTTTGGTTGAGATTATGGGAGGACAACCGACCCCGGCCGTTGGCTTTGCCGCAGGCATCGAACGCATTGTCGACAACATGAAACGCGAACACATTCAGGTGCCGAGAAAAGACAATCTGCATGTTTTCGTTGCTCAACTTGGCTACGAAGCGAAGAAAAAATGCCTTAAGCTGATTCAAAAACTTCGCGATGTCGGCATCAAAACCGTCGGCGCGTTGGGAAAGGCTTCAATTAAAGCTCAACTCCACTTGGCCGACCGTTTTCAGGCCCCATACACAATAATAATGGGCATCACCGAAGTTCGCGACAACACCGCAATAATTCGCGACATGAAGCGCGGCAGCCAAAAAATAGTTTCGTACGACAAAGTTTTGGACGAAATGAAAAAGCTGATCGGTGAAGAATCTTTGGACACTTATTCTCCCGGAGAAGTAGTATATTAATATACTGTTTCCGTGTAGCAGGATTCGCAATACACGCATTGGACGGCGAAGAATTGCGAAAAAGCCGCCTTGTGCCAAAGAAAAATCTGGATTTTACGCCTGAAATTAACTTTTTCGACAATAAAATAATGATCGCCGACTGGAAGGAAAAGCTCGGCATAATCATCGAAAGCGAGGAGATCGTGAAGGTCTTTAAACAAACTTTTGAGCTCGCATGGGAAGCCGCCGAAAAATACCACAATAAAATTATGGATCAGCAAAAATAGGTGATATAGTTGGATTCAGCGTATGATTTTACGACCTAGAAAGATTGCTACTTCTATTCTCGTCTTTGTAGTTATTTTTAGTACGCAACATTTGACTGCTTTGGCAGCGAATTTTTCCGATGTGCCTGCGACGCACGCGAACTCTACCGCAATTCAAACCTTAAAGGACGCGGGACTGGTTAGCGGCTATCCCAGCGGCAATTTTAAACCGGAGCAAAAAGTCACGCGCGCTGAAGCTTTGGCCATGATTTTAAAGGCGGCCGGAATAACTTCCGCAAAAACTTCTTCAAAAATGCCTTTCAAAGACGTCGGCGAAAACGACTGGTTTTACCCGATGATCCAAAAAGGCGTTGCCTTGGGCAAACTTAAGGGCTATGAAGACAAAACTTTCCGCCCGAATAAAACCGTCACGCTCCCGGAAGCCCTGGCGTTGACCACTTCTTTCTTTCAAATAGACATCAAAAAACTGCCGGTGGATGCCGTCATTTATGACGGCTTAAATACAAAAGACTGGTATTCAAAGCAAGCTCAATATTCAAAAAACAAAAATTTGATTGAACCGGACGCGAAGGGTCACGTTGATCCTTTTGCTGAATTAACCCGCGGAGAATTGGCTGAAATTATTTATAGGGCACGCAGCGTACAACAGACCGGAAAGGCCTTTGATATAACAAAAAACTGGGTCGAGATTGAATATAAGGAAAATTTTTGGAAAGTAAAATATCCGGCCGATTGGGAACTTTTCAAGGGGCTGCGAAACAGCGTGCTTTGGAAAAAGAACGGGCAGGCGTTTTTTACCCGCGTATTGCCGACGACGGCGCGCGTTTCGATTTCGGTCGTTGATAATGCGGAAAACCTGACTGCGACGCAGTATTTCAGCAAATTAAAGGCCGATTATACTGAAAATTACAAAGATGCCAAACCGATTTTTGCGGATATAAGCATTTCCAGCAGACCGGCTTTAAAAATCACAATCAAGGAAAGACGCATGGAAGATTTGGTTATCCAACTGTCGAACAACAATTTCTTGATGATCTACGGTGAATATGGCGACGCTCCAATCGGCGAATTTTTGGCCAAACAAGTTGATGCGATTTTAATGTCATACCAATACGTCGAAAAGCCGCCGGAACCGCCGAAACCCGTAATCCCGCTGGAAGATCGCTTGGGCACACTGCGCGAAAATATTTTGGTGCCGGATAAATGGAAGGCAACCGCAGAACTTTTCCCCGACAAGAAATTAATAAGCACCGACGCGATCGGCATCGGCACGGGGCCGGTGGATTATTACTATAGTAAAGAGGCAAATCAGACGATAAAATTGGAACGGAATTCGGGAACAATACTTAATATCCGCGAAGGCGGCACAACTGCTTTTTAGCGGCTCGGCCCATATGAAAGGACTTTTAATACTGGCAATTTTAGCGGTTTTGACGGTAATCTTGGCGGCCTGTGGCGGCAGTAATGATGAAGCTGCTGTAAAAAAGGACTCGAATGCGCCGTTCAGCACAGGACCATCGGCTCCGCCTTCAATTTCAACACCGACTACTCCACAGCCAAAGTAGATTATGAACTACGAGAAAAAATCCCTGGAGATGCGCGCCAAGCATAAAGGGAAGCTTGAGGTGCGTCTGAAAATTCCACTGGATAATAATGAAGACTTGAGTGTCGCATATACTCCCGGCGTTGCCGCGCCGTGCGTTGAAATTGCAAAGAACCCGGAACTTGCCTACAAATACACAATAAAAGCCAATTCGGTTGCGGTTATGACGGACGGCAGCGCGGTTCTTGGACTTGGCAACATCGGCGGACTTGCCGGTTTGCCGGTGATGGAAGGCAAATGCGCGCTTTTTAAGAAATTTGCGGACATTGACGCGTTTCCGATCTGTTTGGACACTCAGGATCCGGACGAAATTGTGAAGACAATAAAATATTTGGCGCCATCTTTTGGCGGAATAAATCTGGAGGATATCGCGGCGCCAAAATGCTTTTATATAGAGGAAAAATTAAAGGAAGAAATTTCGATTCCGCTTTTTCACGACGACCAGCACGGGACTGCGATTGTAATTTTGGCCGGACTTTTGAATGCGCTAAAAGTTGTCGGCAAAGATTTAAGAACGGCACGCATTGTGATCGCTGGCGCGGGAGCCGCAGGCATTGCAACGGCGCGCTTGCTTCTGCACGAAGGCGCTGCAAATATAATTCTGACAGACAGAAAAGGGCTTATTTATGAGGGCCGCGACGATTTGAATTTATATAAAGAGCGCATTGCAAAACTGACAAACAGGCAAATGCTAAAAGGCGATCTGGCGGAGGCAATGAAGGGCGCGGATGTGCTAATCGGCGTTTCACACGCGCACATTGCCGATCACAGCATGGTGAAAACAATGAACAAAGATGCGATTGTTTTCGCGATGGCCAATCCCACACCGGAAATAATGCCGGAAGAAGCGCTGCGCGGGGGCGCAAAAATAATCGCAACGGGCAGGAGCGATTACCCTAATCAAATTAACAACGTACTCGCCTTCCCCGGAGTTTTTCGCGGGCTTTTGGATTCCCGCGCACGCTATGTGACGGACGCGATGAAAGTTGCTGCGGTGCACGCCCTATCTGCATTAGTAAAAAACCCGACGCCGGAAAAAATAATTCCAGGTGTTTTCGATAAGGATATAGCGAAGGTGGTGGCGGATGCGGTGAAAAAGGCCGGAAAATAAAAATATCAATCCAGCAACTTCGACAATTCTTTCTTGAAACTTTCCAAATCCTTAAAGTGGCGATACACCGAGGCAAAACGGATGTATGCCACTTCATCCAGCTCTTTCAGCGCATCCATAACGCCTTCTCCTATCATTTTGGTCGGAACCTCCTTGCCAAAACCGATCCATTCCGCCTCCAATTTGTCGATCAAGGCGACGATTTGCTCTTCCGTAACCTGGCGTTTTTCGCAGGCCTTCCAAATGCCTCCACGCACTTTTTCGCGATTATAAGGCTCGCGCGAGCCGTCTTTTTTTATCACCAAAAAGTTCGCAGTTTCGATTCTTTCAAAAGTCGTGAAGCGAAAATTGCATTTTTCACACTCGCGACGGCGGCGAATTTCGCTGCCTTCCGTGGCTTCGCGCGAGTCCACAACTTTGGTGTCGTCATATTTACACTTTGGACATTTCATATGCGTATGTATCAGTACAACCAGCCACATAATCTTTAACCACAATGTGAAGAGGATCCGGCGCATCTATTCTCCCCCAAAAGCTTTTTGGCATCAACTTCGGCTGTTTATACAAATGCCGGAACAGATCACCCAGCACCTTCTGCCCTTTCTCGGAATGTTTCATAACTTGCGGCGATTTATACATTTTATCCCACAGAAATTGCCTCAATTCTTTCACTTTCTTATTAAATCCGGAGCTAAATCCAACCAATTCTTTTTTGTGATTCACAACGTCTTCAGGCAGGCGAATTTTATATTTCTTAAGATTGGATTCTGTTGTCTTTAAAACATTTTCTATCATCATGGAAATTAAATGGCTGACGGCGCGGTGACGCAAAACAACAGGCTCAAGCTTCCTTCCATATTTTTTATAAACGCCATCCAAAACTTCCCGCCAAGGCGCAACTTTCTTCAAATCATTAAGCGAAAAAAGCTCAGAGCGAAGCCCATCATCCACGTCGTGATTGTGGTAGGCAATCTCATCGGCGATGTCCACGATCTGCGCTTCCAGCGTCTTTCCGGCGATTTTTCTGCCTTTTTGGTCATATGAAGTTTGGTGTTTGGAAAGCCCGGCGCGAACCTCAAAACTCAAATTTAAACCTTCAAAATTCGGAAATTGTTTTTCCAAAACTTCGACAATGCGGCGGCTTTGTTCATTGTGCTCAAAATGCGAGCCAAATCCCATCATAATCTCATTTAAAGTCTGCTCGCCGGCGTGCCCAAAAGGCGTGTGTCCAAGATCATGCGCGAGCGCAATCGTCTCACAAAGGTCTTCATTAAGCCGCAAATTGCGAGCCAAATCCCGCGCGATCTGCGCGACCTCAAGAGTGTGACTGAGCCGATCACGAAAATGATCGCCGTAAGTGGCCACAAAAACCTGCGTTTTGCCCGAAAGCCGCCTAAACGGCTTGCAATGAATAATCCTGTCGCGATCGCGCTGAAAACAAGTGCGCGTAAAATCTTCAGTTTCAGGAAATTCTCGCCCAAGACTTTTCCCGTTCAAAACCGCATAAGGCGCAAGCGCCTGCCTTTCCCGTTTTTCCAAATCTTTTTTTGAAACTGTGTAAGCAATCATCGGGCTTCAAATTATAGCACGAACAGTATTTTCCAATCCAAAAATGTCCCCTGAAAATGGAATTAAGCGGTGAGTGTTTTTTGCGGTAATAATAAATCCGATTTCTTAAGCATTTTAGCTTTTTCCTCGTTCATTTTCAAACCGAATTCCGTGTCGCTTTTTTGATGGGCGATCGCATCCAACTCTTCATCAAAAAGCACACTCTCTCATTTTGTGTCGATTCATTCATCACTTTTTTGCACGCCTCACTCAGACTACTGGCTTTCCATAATGAAAAACCTCCAAATCAACAAAACTTCTTCTCAAATCGCCAACTGCAAAAACTCGTGCCTTTTTAGCGTCACTCTTCGGATTATATGTTTCTCAACAAAAACCGCAGCGGTTTTTGCGCCCACACCCTTCCCGCATAATCCACCCCGATTCGCGGAGTCTTTTTTATTTGGCCGGGTTTTATTATGACGCCACGGTTTTCAAACCAAAGTCCGTTTGCCGGCTCGGCGCTTTTGCCGTTGAATTCCTTGCCTATTTTAAGGAAGTTCGTCAGGCGCGCGGGGCCGTGAATATCACCGGCTCCTCTTATTAATACCGCAGCCGGAAAGCCTTTTTTGCCCGTCACGACATTAAGCATCCAGTGGATTCCATAAACAAAATAAACGTAAAAAAATCCCGCGGGACCAAACATAACCTGCGTGCGCCCTGTTTTTCCCTTCGAAGCATGACAAGCCAGATCGTCCGGGCCGGTATAGGCCTCAACCTCGTTGATCATCAGCGAAACTTCGTCTTTGCCGGCATTTGAAATTATAAATTTTC
Organism: Candidatus Peregrinibacteria bacterium; assembly: GCA_016220145.1. Lineage (GTDB taxonomy): Bacteria > Patescibacteriota > Gracilibacteria > UBA1369 > UM-FILTER-53-11 > JACRID01. Next base: position 4,838 of record JACRID010000062.1, on the reverse strand, counting down.
CCAGCAATTCTTTTGCGACAATTTCCGCAGGGCGGTCAAAAAATGCTTGATTTAATACCTTTTTCATCCGGGAAATATGTTATCACGAAATTTAAGGACAAAGGTTGACCTCATCGGCAATGAAAATATAGAATAGCCTCTCATAACAAATAATTTAATCTATGCAACCCCCAAGACTTTCCGAAATCGCGGAATCCGCGGAAGCTTCTGCAATACGAAGCGCGCAAGAAGCTTTCAGATGGAGATCCGACAATAGAGATGTTAATCCGTTAAATTTGGCAATTGGCAATGTTTCTCTTCCCGCTCACCAAGGCATGTTAAATAGAGCGAGAGATGTGGACGCGGATCATCATCCTCTAGGCCCTTTAAAAAAAGGTTCGGTTCCTTACACCGCAACGGTTGGCACCGATGCCGCAAGAGCCGCGATTTTAAATGTAATCGGGGCGCCGGGTTTTGATACGGAAGGTTTGTATTCTCACATCACCGCAGGTGGAACGGGCGCAATGGAGCTGATGATAAGAGCCTGTTGCGAAAAAGGCAGACCATTGATGCTTATTGAGCCGTATTACACCAACTATAAGGAACTTGCTGATAAGGTTGGTGTTCCGACAACGTCCGTGAGCCGCACTTTGCAGGAAGACGGCAAATTTTCTCTGCCGGACTTGGAGCAAGTTAGGGCTCAAATTCGCGCAACCGGAGCAAACGCGCTTGTTGTAATCCCGTACGACAATCCTTCGGGACAATTTCTGCCTCAAAATTTCTTAAATGAGCTTGCGCGCATATGTATTGAAGCAAATGTTTGGATGATTGGCGATGAAGCTTACAGAGGGCTTGTATATACCGGAGAACCACCGTCGAGTATTTGGGGAATCACGGAAAAAGAAGTTCCTGGAATAAAAGGCCGCCGCGTCGGCATTGAATCGGCGTCAAAAGTTTTCAATGCTTGCGGAGTGCGTATGGGCGCTTTGGTAACGGATAATCAGAAACTGCATCAGCAAGCCGTTAAATTGGCTACGCCGGAGCTTTGCGCGTCCGTGCTCGGACAGCACATGATTGAAGCTTTGAATGAAGAATCTCAGGAGAGCATTGTGAAATGGATTGAAAAGCTGCGCACATACTACAAAAATCTTATTGCTAAAACCGCACAGGCATTCAGGGATGAAATACCTGGACTTGTGGTGTCGAGCCCCGATGCGTCAATTTATTTTGTGATCGATTTTAGGAAAATTCTTCCGGATTTTGACGCAAAAGCCTTCGTTAATTTTTGCGCCGCGAAAGGCAAGGTGGATTCTGTGCCCGTGAACGGCAAGCCGGGAACCTTGTTTTTAGCTCCGATGGGAGGTTTCTATTCAAATCCGGAATCCGGCAGAACTCAAATGAGAGTTGCCGCCGTCAGCAGCGAAGATCAAATGCTGCTTGCTCCAAAATTGTGCGCGGAGTTGCTCAAGCAATACGAACGCAGTAGGGGCCAGAAATAAAAGTCCTTGCTACCGCGGAATATATTTTGCGAAGGTTGACCTTACTTCTCCGATAGAAAGGCGAATATAGGAGCCTGTGTCTAATTGCGCTTTCACGCCAAGGCATCTTGTTCTTAAGGCCACTTTTTCTTGGCTTGAACCGGATGCCAATTTCGGCGTCAAATAAAGTCCGCCCGGATGCGCCAATTGTTCAGGACTTATGTGAGATTGATCGGCGTCAAATAGATCTGCGAATTGAGGCTTTTTAAGGTAATGCCACAAGCCCAATCTTTCGTCTCTATGAAAATCGTGATGTGCGGAAAGTGCCGCGTTTTGTTCCGGAGTGGCACACGATGCCGCCCATACAAATGCGCTCTTATCTAAGCCGTTTCCGGCCGTATTCAGCATGTTTTCTCTGCAAACCTGAGCGAAAATCTCCGGATTTGTTGAGAAAAATCCTCCTGCACGTACGCCGCATACGCCATGTGTTTTGGAAAAACTTTCGACAAAAACAACTCGGTTCAAAATTTGGGGGATGTTTATTACGCCGTACAGTAATTTTTTCGCCATTTCAGGTTTTAACCTTCTAACATAAGCGCAATCCAGAATTATTAATGCATGTGGATTATTGCTAATTATTGCCTCGCACACATCAGTGAGTTGCTGGGGTTCTATAACGGTTCCGGACGGATTTCCGACAGGCGCAATGCACCAAGTATCTTCATAATCGGCGGTTTCGGTTTTCACGGGATGCGTTTTGTAAAACAAATTCACCTGTTTAGCAGTCGGCTGCAGCAAATCTTCCTGTAACATCTTTATCTTATGAACTTCTCCGCCTTCACCAAACAAACTGCTCCTGTTGATCATGGAGAGCCACGTGGCAAAACTTGCGTCCGGTTGTATTGCGCGGTGGCGCAGTTTTTCATTTCCCGGCTCTTTAACCCTTCTTTCGGCGATGTCGTCTATTCTTGATGTGGCAATATGTTTTAAAGCGGCCAATCCGCCGGAAGTAATGCACGTTTGTTCGGCAAGAGCATCCATATCTATACCGGCCTGCGAAAATCCATAGTGGGCATCAAAAAATGCAATCATTGCGCGCCGTGCTTCCGGATATCCTTTCGCCGCGGTGTCATATCCAAACCCATATTTTGCTGCCAGATAATCGTAGCAGCGATGCGCTTCCTGCATTATCTCTTGCATGGCGCGGAGCGGTGAATAATTGGACCCGGGCAAAGATTCCGGCAAATCAATATCGCCGATTGTTAAAGGCACGATGGCACCTGCATCCAGGCCGAATTTGCGCAATAATGCAACGGTTACGTCTCCCGCCATTGCCATGCGTCGTATATCGGCACCTTTTGCGTTTCTCCTTATTAGATCATCAGCCAGAACGGTACTCAAAACGGTTCGTACTTGTTCGGCAGTATCTCCACGTATGTCTCCAATTTGAGCAGCTATGCGATTCGCATGCTTCAGAGCGTCAGGATCGCAATCCACTCTGGCAGGCATAAAGTCCGGCCGACGAAGTTTCGCTAAAGAATCCATATTTGATCGATTCTCAAAATAAGGCTTAAGTTTAGTCCACAACAAGCGAACGCGCAAAGGTTGACTAAATGTAAAATGTTTTATATATATGGTCGTATGAATACTGGAGATATGGGTGGAATCGATGAAACCCGGCGTGGCCTAATAAACTTGGATTTGTGCTAAACTTGTCGGCATGGAACATACACATTCAAAAAGCACACCGCGGGATGTTTTTTTATATTTGCTTGCAATAGGCACGCTTTATTTCAGCGTATGGCGTTTTATCGATCTGTTATTTGAATACATAAATAATATTTTTCCAGATCCGCTTGATACATATTTATTCGGTTCATATGAGGAAATTCGGCTTTCGATGGCGACCTTGATAATTCTTTCCCCGGCTTATCTTGCGGTTACTTGGTTTTTAAAGAAGGATTTGATTGCGAATCCGGAAAAGCGCGAGATTTCCATAAGAAAATGGCTGCTCAACCTGACGCTGTTTTTGGCTGCAATTACAATAATCAGCGACCTGGTAACTTTGGTTTTTAATTTTTTAAGAGGAGATTTGACGACAAGATTCGGACTGAAAGTTTTGGTGGTTTTGGTGGTTGCGGGCGTGGTTTTTGCTTATTATTTCCGCGAATTGAAAAGGGGAGTTGAACATGGAGAGAAGCCTTCAAAATTGTTGGTGAGTTCGGTTGCCGCGGTTATTTTGGTCAGCATTATCGGCGGATTTTTTATAATAGGTTCTCCTGCCACCCAGCGCATGCGCAGATTCGATGAGCAGCGCGTTTCCGATCTGCAAAATGTCCAGAGCCAAATTGTGAATTATTGGTCCCATAAAAAAGTTTTGCCCACCGATTTGGGGGCGCTGAAAGATACTATTTCGGGCTTTGTCTCGCCAAGAGATCCGGAAACCGCCGCGCAGTATGAATACAGCGCAACCGGCAGTTTGGCATTCAAACTCTGCGCCGTTTTCAATTTGCCGGACACTTCGAATAATGGAAAATTCAGCGATCCATATTATGCGCCGGTGCCAATGTCCGTGTATGTTCAGGACAATTGGGGGCATGAAGAAGGCCGAGTATGTTTTGACCGCGCTATCGATCCGCAAATTTATGGGTTGAAGACGCCGTAGCTATTTTTAAAGTTGCGGTACCGGCTATCGTACCGCCGTCCATAATTTTTATTTCAAACTCTACGGTTGCCGCTTTGCTTACGGTCAATTCGGTAAGGACGGCGCACAATGCGTTTGCAATAGAGAAACCGCTTTAGGGTTTGCCCTATTCGTTAAGGCTGCCAAGGTCGCTTCATTAAGTCTTAATTTCTCAATCACTCCACCGTCCGCTCTTTTTGAATTTACAAGGACGCAATAAGGACCCATGCCGACAAAAGTCTTGGGTCCCGGTTCCATACCGGTAAGCGTGCGCAAATCTTCCATAATTATAATGCGTCCCTCCGTGTCAATGTTTACCGCGTCGTGTCTTAAAAAAAATGGCGGAGTTGCATGTGCCATTTTTTCCGGAACAAAAATGATATGTCCGGTTCCAATCAAGGCATCGGTTCTTGTAAATGGCACTAACTTACCGGGAGATATTTCACCTTCCCAATTCGGCGGAGAAACCCGTCCTTTTGTATCCATTTTTCTTAGACGTGTTCCAACAAACCCCCTGAATTTCGGAGTTTCCGGCAAGCTGCTTGAACCTGTTTCTGGTCGAAAATTCTACTTTGAAATGCAACTTTCTGTGATAAGAAAGTTGTATGAAAAAATTCAGACATTTAAACCAGAACGACCGTGACAGGATTGAGGCATTGCTTGATGCCGGCCAGCGCCAAGCAATGATTGCCAAAATT
>JACRID010000056.1 GCA_016220145.1 Candidatus Peregrinibacteria bacterium | reverse complement strand
TGAATTAAAACGCGAAGTTCTGGCATGGGAAAAAAGAAGCAACAAAGCCAAACGTACGATCACATGGAAATTCACCACCGAAAAAGCCCAAAAAATATTTCCATGCCTTTACGAGACCGAATTTAAAGGATGAGGTACTAGCCTCCAGATGTCTTAAAATGAGTTCGAACATCCTCGTAGAGGCAGCTCCATTCGGAAAGTCGCGAAAATTTTGCCGCGGCAGACCACGGATTTGCAAGTGTGCAAGCCATTTTTTGGCCGATGATATGGAAGTTCGAGCCAACGGAGTCCTCTTCCGCCGGATTCCTTTAAATTCTCTTTAATTTCAATTTTGCGGTTTAAAATTTTCTTCTTGGTTTCAGTATATTCCTCATTGCTTATTGTTTGCTCAAGGTAGGCATCGAGGAGACGGACTTGTTTTTCCTCCAATGCCTTGAGTTCCATTTTAATTTCGCCGGCGGAAGAGGACAAAACGGTCAAAGCCCTAAAAAGGCCCCAGTTTTTCGTGAAGGGTATTTAAGGGTGATTTGAGATAAAGCCAAAAAGGGTGTTTAAATTTTGACGCTACATCAAATTTTAACCTCCTTTCAGCATGTATAAATATATTTACAATTCAATTAAAAACAACAGCGGAAGTATTTTAAAAGGACTCACGAATCCTCAACAAAAAGCTTTGGGTGAAATAGTTCGAGGACTTTTCACCGCAGGAGAACCTATACTTCGGCACATTGCCCGGGACTCAACAAAATCAGCAAAAAAGCAGGCTGAAAAATATTCATATCATCTTGGAAACATTCAAATTGCTGAAAAAGTTGAAGAATTAGCCCTGAAACACGCTCAAAAACATATCAGAAAAAGAACAATCATTGCGTACGATCTCAAGAACTGGAGATCCACTGTATTGTTGATAACTATGGAACTCACAAACATCCAAAAGTGCAAACGTGGCTTAAAAAACATCCCGGATTTCATTTCCACTTTATTCCCACTTCTTCATCGTGGCTTAATTTGGTGGAACGATGGTTTGGAGAAATTACGAGAAAACGCATTCGTCGCGGTGTATTCCGCAATGTACCGGAACTTATCAATGCTATTGATTCATACATCGAATGCAACAACGAAAATCCTAAACCATTTGTCTGGACAAAATCGGCGGATGAAATTATCCGAAAGGTCAACCGTTGCAAAGCTATTATGGAGACACTACACTAGGGTAATTAGCAGCATGCCTAAAAAATCAACTACCCACCAACTTTTTCAACTGCAGCTCTAACACCCGCAGCCACGTCGGAAACAACCGCTTTTGGTTTTACCCAAAGCCTTACCACACCACCGCTAGTAGTAAATCGAACTTCATTTCCATCGGTTTGCGCCCTCAACAAAGCATCTTTGAACTCGTGATTATTCTGTCCATCGGAAATAAAAGCGCTCGAACAATTGTTATAACTTGAGATTAATTGAAAACCTGCAGCTATAAGTGACTTTTCATTGGCATCGTATATCTCTACCGAACGAGCCTGTTCCGGTGCATTTGTTGAACCTGTATCCATATTCAAAAATAATTAATAAACATAAGTTAATGTCGACACCCTACACCACATAGTTAGAGTAAGTCAAGCCCGCTTACCACAAAATGCTCACTATAAAACATAGTTTATTATGACAATTTTTTGCGTTTTTGCAACATTCATGTATAATCACAATCGTGAATACCACATCTGATTTTGCCAACCTTGGTGTCAACGCGAAAATTATCGCGATTCTTGATCAGTTAAACATAAAAACTCCGACTCCGATTCAACACAAAGCCATACCTGTCGGCCTCGAAGGCAAAGACATCATAGGAATCGCCCAAACGGGCACCGGCAAGACTCTGGCTTTTGCAATTCCTATAATGCAAAGACTTTCTGCAGGAAGAGGCAAAGCACTAATAATATTGCCGACGCGCGAACTTGCTCTTCAGGTGCAAGAAACTTTTCAAAAATTCAGTCGCTTTTTCAATTTAAGAGTTGCCTTGCTGATCGGTGGCGGCGGCATGGGCCAGCAAATCCGCGAATTGCGTTCAAATCCACACGTTATTGTTTGCACGCCCGGACGCATGATTGACCATTTGAAAAGAAGGACGGTGCAATTACAGGATGTGCGCTTTCTCGTTTTGGACGAAGCGGACCGTATGTTGGACATGGGTTTCGCGCCTCAAATCAAACAAATTCTTCACGCGGTTCCGCATGAACGCCAAACCATGCTTTTTTCCGCAACAATGCCGGACACCATCGTAAAAATCGCAACCACATACATGAAGTTGCCGATTCGCGTTGAAATTGCGCGACCGGGAACAACGGTGGAACGCGTTGAACAGGAAGTTTTTATTGTTAAAGCAAATCAAAAAAATCGCTTGCTTGAAGCCCTTTTGAACCAATATAAAGGGACGGTTCTTATTTTTTCACGAACCAAGTTTGGCGCAAAAAGAATTTGCATGGTTGTAAGACACATGGGATTCACGGCCGCCGAAATTCATTCCAATCGATCTTTGCAACAAAGGCGCGAAGCTTTGGACGGATTTAAGTCGGGCAGATATCGAGTGCTTGTTGCCACGGACATCGCGGCACGCGGAATTGACGTTAAAGAAATTGAATTGGTGCTTAATTATGACATTCCGGAATTTGCGGAAGATTATGTTCACAGAATCGGACGTACGGCCAGGGCCGGACAAACCGGACGCGCAATAACTTTTGCCACACCGGACCAAAGCCACAAAATAAGGCACATTGAACGACTGATTCGCACCGCGTTGCGAATTTCTAAACTGCCGGTTTTGCCACCGGACAGGCTTCCTCCGTCAATTTCTCGCGGCCCATCTCACGGTTCTTCTCAAAATCCGCATAGACGTTCATCTCAAGGCGGGGCTCAGTATTCACGTTTTCGCAGGAGATAAAGGACAAAACGCCTAAGGAACCTAAGGAACCGCTGAAAAACTATGTTTCATAGCGAAAATTACAAATTTCGAGCGAAAACTTTGAAGACCGACGAGGCCATATCAGGTTTGATACGGCGAGGAGGTCTGAAAAGTTTGCAGCCGAAATTTGTAATTTGCAGCTG
>JACRID010000057.1 GCA_016220145.1 Candidatus Peregrinibacteria bacterium | reverse complement strand
CAGCTGCAAATTACAAATTTCGGCTGCAAACTTTTCAGACCTCCTCGCCGTATCAAACCTGATATGGCCTCGTCGGTCTTCAAAGTTTTCGCTCGAAATTTGTAATTTTCGCTATGAAACATAGTTTTTCAGCGGTTCCTTTATTTTCATACATCAAACTATACCATATGGATGTAATGGCTGGCTGCAGGGCATTTTCTAAGAACAGTTAATTACAGAAAGCAGAGCGAGTCACATGTGACGAGCGTCCCCCTCACCTCATGAGGCGAGGGGGGCTGCGCTCCACTGTTCGAAGGAAATGCCCTGCAACCGGCCAGATATTTCCAGTTTCATATTTCTTTGTTTTAGCCTAAGATAAGCTCCGCTTTTATGAAATTCGCTATCTTGCACTGTGAAGAGGTGTCGACGCTTTTTTTACTTGAGGAAGCAGCTAAAAAGGTTGGCTTAGAGGCATATGTGTTTCACTATAAGGATATACGGTTTTTTGCGAAAAATGGTGAAGTTGATGTGCGCGCGCGTGGAATATCTTTAAAAGATTTTTCCGGAATTTTTTGCCGCGGTTTTTGGGATTATCAGAATGAAGTTTCATTGCTGGTTGAGTTTTGCAAAAGAAATAAGATAGCGGTTTTTGATCAAGCGCTTTTAAAGCGCCAAATGATTTCAAAAATGCACGATCTGGTGTGTTTTGAGAATGCCAGTCTGCCGGTGCCAAAAACTCTTTATTTGCCAAGTGCCGCCGATGAGGCAACAATTTGCAGCGCATTGAAATTTCCGATTGTATCCAAGGAAGACCGCTCAAGAAAAGGGGATCAGGTCTATTTGCTGAAGGACAAGGCGGAGTTGCGCAATTTTTTGGCCCGAATAACGCTTTCGCAAAGAACTCTCGGCGCCAATACCTATCAATTTCAGGAATATATTCCGGCGGATTTTGACGTTCGCGTAATTGTAATTGATGGCGAAATTTTGGGTGCAATAGAGCGCCGCAGTGCCGATCCCCATGAATTTCGTCACAATATTTCCCTTGGCGGGCATGCAAAACAAATTGCCGTAACGCCGGAAATGAAAAGTATGGCCATAAAGGCTGCTGATGTACTGGAATATCAATTCGCCGGCGTGGACTTAATCACAAACAAGAATACGGACAAAATGTATGTCCTGGAAGTCAATAGAAGTCCCGGCTTCGGAGGCTTTATGGAAGCCACCGGCATAGATGTCTCGCTAGAGGTGATGAAATTTTTCTTGAGAAAGTGCGTTTCCCGCTTGCGTTTTATCAATAAGCAAATAAAATGAGCCCGTCTATGGGGCTTCCATTAAAAATAGGCATTCTGTCTTTTAAGACTCACGGAAAGAAAGACGTCGATGCGCTAGCGATAAAAAATGCCGCTTTGGCCATGGGGCACAGTGCGCGTATTTTTAGAAATGCGAATTTTCAATTTTCATTTGCTCCCGGGCAGCCGAATTTGCTTTATAAAAATGCCAAATTTGTTCCGCCGGATGTGATGATAATTCGCGCGAGTGTTTTGGAAAACGTGGACTCCGCGGTTTCAACGGTAAAACAATTGCAGCTGATGGGCGTGCCTGTGATAAACCACTATTTGCCAATCGTTCGCGCAAAAAACAAAGTCAGAACAATGCAGATTTTGCAGCATGAGGGCATACCGATGCCCAAAACGGCCGTGGTTCACAATATTGAATATATCGACGAAGCGATCGACAGGCTTGGGAGTTTCCCGATAATATTAAAAGTTCCGCATGGGAGTTTGGGCGTTGGGGTTTCTATTGTGGAGTCGCGCAGATCGCTTCGTTCAATACTGGATTTGTTGGCGACCGGCCTTAAGAATCAACTTATAATTATTCAAGAGTACGTTAAGGAAGCAAAAGGAAAAGATATTCGCGTTTTCGTTGTTGGAGGCAAAATTGTGGCGGCCATGGAAAGATGCGCAAAACGCGGCGAATTTCGGGCAAATTTTCATCAGGGCGGCAGCGTTGGACTCGCCGATTTAAGCCAAGAGGAACAAGATCTCGCTCTTCGGTCCACCAAGGCAATCGGGCTGCAAGTGGCCGGAATAGATATTATACGCACGACTGAAGGGCCGAAAATTCTTGAAGTGAATTCAAATCCCGGACTTGAAGGCATCACGCAGGCAACCGGCGTTAATGTGGCTTACCATATTGTGAAATTTGCGGAAAAGCTGCTTAAGCAGAGACATTGGCTTATACAAAAGGATGATGTTACGGTGGCAGCTTGATATCAGAGGTTTTTATGGATAAAAAGAACATTCTATTGGTGCGCACTAAAAAGGGTTTGAGATATTCCCAGATTATTCAGGATTATTTGTGGTCGCGAGGACTTCGGTGTTTTGTTGCAGAAATTGATTCGATCTCGAACGTGATGGAACAGAATTGGCTTGATTCCCGAAATACGCTGATTCATTCAAGAACTGCGGCTCCGCTTGTGAATAAAAAGATAGCGCGACTGGAAAAAGAGGGATTTAAGATTATAAATTCATCGCGCACGCTAAATTGGACCAGTAATAAATATCTTTCCCAAAAGCATGCCAAAAAAAGTGGAATTCCGGTTGCGGAGACATATAAGGTTGATAAAAGAAATCTTGGTAAGATAAACGCCCTGATAAAAAAGCACGGCGAGGTGGTGTTGAAGCCGATTTTCAGCCAAGGGCAGGGGATTTATTGCAATAAGGTTGATCTCAAAACGCCGGAAAAAGCTTTAAAAAAGATTTTGGATTCCATGCCCGGAAATCCAATTCAGATTCAGCAGTACATTGATTACAAAAAGCTTATTCGTGTTATTGTAATTGGATATAAAGCACTTAGGGAGGCCACTGTTTATGACGTGCCGGCGGAAGGATGGAAATGCAGTGTCTGCCTGAATCCTGAAATTAAAAAATACACGCCCCAAAATGACGTTTTGTTTAAGTTAGCCGAAAAAACCGCGAAAGCGTTCGGTGCGCAAATAAATTTTATTGATTTTTTTGAGGATGCGAATGGAGATTATATTTTGAATGAGATAAATACCGCTTGCAGTTTGCGGATACACGAAAACGTCAGCGGCTGCAAAATACACAAACACATAGGCGATTTCCTTGCGAAGCATGCTTTAAAAGATTTACGCGTCAAATAGGATGTGAAGCACGGTCAGAAAAGATTCTCTGGCGATATACCAAAATTCAAGCCGGAAGTTTTCCGATATCGGGCTTGTTTTTGTCGGCGACGGAAAAACGTTGAGTCCAAGGTCTTTTGCCACGCGCAGAGCCCTGTACATGTGAAACGGATCGCTCACAATAATGATTTTCTCAAGTTTTTGCTCATGGGCGATGTCGGCAATTCTTGCCAGGTTTTGCTTTGTTGTGAGGCTGTATTTGTCCGTGATTATTTTTGAAGATGGGACGCCCATGGCCTCCAGATATTTCTCGCCGACTTCGCCTTCGGAGGTTTTTTCGCCGGGATATGTTCCGCCGGTTGTGATGATAATCGACGCCTGGCCTTTTTTATAAAGTTCCAGCGCATGATCCAGTCGCGCCTTAAAAACCGGCGATGGTTTCCCCGCATATTCGGCTGCGCCCAATATTGCGATTGCGTCTGCTTTTTCCGCAAGATCAAGCCGCGACGCACTGTAAATATTATAAAAAAGTAGCATCCACAAGCCGACAAGCAGACCCAGAATAACAAGCAATGCGATGGCTATTTTTTTCACGAGAGACAGTATAGCTTAAGCAGCTGATGATCCCAAAGCCTCCGGTCTTTTTTCCACAATCTTGTCGATTAGGCCATATTTTAGCGCTTCTTCGGCAGTCAAAAAGTTGTCGCGATCGGTGTCCTTTTCAACTTGTTTCAGCGGTCTGCCCGTGTGTTTTGCAATTATTTTATTCAAACGTCCTTTCATTTGAACGATGTGCTCGGCGTGAATCGCGATGTCGGTGGCTTGGCCCTCAACTCCGCCAAGCGGCTGATGAATCATGATTTCCGCATTTGGAAGAGCGAAACGTTTGCCCTTGGCTCCGCCGGTCAGCAAAATCGCGCCCATGGAAGCCGCCATACCGATGCAAACCGTTACAACGTCCGGTTTGATGTATTGCATGGTGTCATAAATCGCCATTCCGGCCGTCACATGTCCGCCCGGACTTTGAATATACATAATAATGTCTTTCTTCGGGTTCTCGTTTTCCAAAAACAAAAGCTGAGCAATTACGGCATTTGCAACCTGATCGTTGATTGCGCTGCCCAAGAAAACAATGCGATCTTTTAGCAATCTTGAATAAATGTCATAGGCGCGTTCGCCATTGCTGGACTTCTCTATAACCGTAGGAATAAGAAGAGAATCTCGAATAGATTGACCGCTGGTTTGTATTTTCATAGAAAATTTTGTTATTAATGACCTTTGTAATTATACCTTATTTTTGAAGATTTTATTACCTGTCAGTCTTGACTGTTGTGCGTAAAAGGTGTACAGTTTACACAGATGAGATTTAACAAAGACAAAATATATGTTACACAAAAGGATACTCTCTAAAAAGGAAAAAACGTTTGGTATTGTAGCCGTGTTTATCGCGTTCGGCGCTTTTATGTTTACGGGAGTGTCATCGGCATCCACGACGGTTGGCACCGATATTACCACATCCGGTTCCGTAACAGCCGGATCTCTAAGTATCACCAGTGGGTTTACCGCATACGCGCCGGTTTTTGGAGGAATCACTCCTACTGGCGCACTTCAAAGCGGCACTGCCGGAACAGCCGGACAAGTTTTGACCAGCAATGGAGCAAGCGCTTTACCTACTTTTCAGGCGGCGAGTGGTGGCTGGACGAGTGGTGATAGCAACGCCATTTATAATTCAAATTCCGGAAATGTTGGAATTGGCACAACTACGCCTTCGGAAAAATTGCAAGTTACAGGAAATATAAGAACAACCGGGTGTTTTAAGGCTAATTCATGGATGCCCGTGAATAGCGGTACAACTTCTTCTCTTTTAGCGATAGGCTTTGCAAACTCCACAACGGGTGTCATTGCCAGTGGTAATAGTGGATTTTTGCGCACGACGAATAGCGGCGCTACTTGGAGCCAAGTAGCGAGCAATGCATCTCGTTATATTCGCGCAGTGGCTTTTGCAAACTCCTCAACTGGCGTTGCGGTAGGCGATAGCGGCACGATTCTGCGGACGGCAGACGGAGGCGCTACTTGGTCCTCAATAACTAGCGGTACATCTAATGATCTTCGCGCAGTGGCTTTTGCAAGCTCCTTAACTGGCGTTGCGGTAGGCAGTGGCGGCATTATTCTGCAGACGGCAAACGGAGGCGCTACTTGGAGCTTAAAAACTAGCAGTACAATCAATCGTCTTAGCGCTGTAGCTTTCGTAAATAATTCTGAGACCGGTTTTGCAGTTGGCGACAATGGCACTATAGTGAAGACTATTGATAGTGGTGCTACTTGGGAAACGGTGTCGAACAATATAAGCAACTCCTTGTTAGGGGTGGCCTTTGCGAACTCCAATATTGGTATCGCAGTTGGTTATTATGGTGAAATGGTGCTAACGACGGATGGTGGCACTACGTGGAATGCGTTAGTAAAGTTTACAGCCAGTACTCTTCAGGCGGTAACCTTTGTAAATTCCACTACTGGTTTTGCAGTTGGTTTAAGCAATGTTCTTATGGAGACATTAGATAGTGGCATCACATGGACCACCGTGGCGAGTGGCATGACTGGCGATTTTTTTGGGGTGGCATTTGCAACCTCCACGACTGGTTTTATAGTTGGCGGTACAGGCATGCTTATTCAGCAGACGGATAATAAAATCATTGACGGAAACTGTCTCGATCTCGCTGAACTTTACACTTCTTCAGGAAGTGTAATTGAAAAAGGCTCGCTCGTTAGCACACATGTAAAAGACGGTTCCTTCGTAGCCCGAAAATCCAGAGGCGCATATGACGACCAATTGCTCGGCGTGGTTTCTTCGGATCCTGCAATTGTTATTGAAGGCGGCTCCGTTGTGATGGGTGGACCAAAATCTTCCGATGACAACAAGATTCCGGTTGCTTTGGCCGGCCGCGTTCCGGTGAGAGTTAATTTGGAAGGTGGGCCGATTGAGGTTGGTGACGCAATTACTTCTTCTTCAGTCTATGGCGTTGGCATGAAAGCCACAAAATCCGGTAAAATTGTCGGATACGCATTGGAAAGCTGGAACAATAAGGAACAAGGAGAAATTACAGTGCGAATAGTCGGCGTGGTGGATTACACTCCTCGAAGTTATTCCAAATCGCTTGAAAAACGCATCGAACAGCTTGAGAAATTAATCGGGAAATAAGGTTAGAAGAGCTTAAATAAAGTGCAAAGAGTGGCTTATCCAACAGGTTATGAGCCTTATTTTTAATTACTTCTTATTTCCAGTTGACTTTAAGGTATGGCCTGATAGAATTTCCCTGCTTCAGAGTCCGGACCGAGCCGCAGCGAGGTCAACATAATCATCAAGTTGACGGTGCGGTCTTACGACTTTGCAGTTAACTCGCTCCTTGAAATTTCGATAAAATTAAGACAATCAACTACGTTTAAATTAGAACGTAATAGAGAAGTCCCAATATATTCCAAAAACAACAATTTATTTTCTAGTGAGAGCCTTTCAAGGCTCTTCAGAAGCTTTGAGGTTGAATTTATTTATAAATTCTTCCTTGCCGGGCGGCACACGGTGCCGCCGCGAAGCAAGTGAGCAATCTGGCTTTGCCAGTTGCGAACGAAGCTGAGCTTTACAATGAAGAGTTTGATCCGGGCTCAGGATTAACGCTGGCGGTGTGCATAACACATGCAAGTCAAACGGGTCCCCGCATTGCGGGGATCAGTGGCAAACGGGTGCGTAACACGTTGGAACCTCCCCCGAAGTGGAAAAATACCCCCGCGAAAGCGGGGTTAATGTTCCATGGTCTCGCAAGAGTAAAGCTTCGGCGCTTCGGGAAGGGCCTGCGGCCTATCAGCTAGTTGGTAAGGTAACGGCTTACCAAGGCTATGACGGGTAGCTGGATTGAGAGATCGATCAGCCACAGGGGAACTGAGACACGGTCCCCACTCCTACGGGAGGCAGCAGTGAGGAATCTTCCGCAATGGGCGAAAGCCTGACGGAGCAACACCGCGTGAAGGATGAAGTCTTTCGGGATGTAAACTTCTTTTCTGAGGGAAGAATTCTGACGGTACCTTAGGAATAAGCACCGGCTAACTCTGTGCCAGCAGCCGCGGTAAGACAGAGGGTGCGAGCGTTATCCGGAATCACTGGGCGTAAAGCGTGTGTAGGCGGAATGGAGAGTCGAGGATTAAATCTTCACGCTCAACGTGAAATTTGTTTTCGAAACTTCTATTCTTAGAAGAATGCAGAGGCAAGTGGAATTCTGTGTGTAGGGGTAAAATCCGTAGATACACGGAGGAACGCCAAAAGCGAAAGCAGCTTGCCGGGCATCTCTTGACGCTGAGACACGAAAGCGTGGGGAGCAAACAGGATTAGATAAATCCTTGGTCGCCCTCCTATCCCGCCACGGCGGGGTAACTAACGGCCAGAAGGTGTCTCTTTGAATGGTAACATTCAATTGAAAACTCAACAATATGCTGGAAACCCTGAGTATGGAGCACTACCTCGCAAGGCGGGGTGAAAATGTGACTCCTGCGGACAATCAGCAGGTAACTAGATTGTTTGATTTTATTTTTTAATTTTACATTATGAAATTACTAATAAAATTGAACTGAGCAGTTCTCGATAGTTTTCTTCGAATAATGATCGTTAATCATTCATCAAATATCCGTAAATACGGGATGTGCATATCGAGGATAAAAGCTTAATGCTATAAAGCAGCTGACGTTAAATGTTGTACTGCTCAGTACATCAATAATTTAGATACCTCAGAGACTTTACGTTGAGCTCCCCCTTAGCGGGGACGAAGATAAAGTCCGAACTGTATGGCGACATACAGACTCACAAAGTTGTGAGCTCCAATTTTAGGTTGGAGTAACAAGCGATTTTATTATTGTAAGGAAAATTTATAAAAAATTCTTCCTTGCTGCGAGCACACAGTGCGAGCGCGAAACCGAGCGAAAGATCTGGCTTTGCCAGTCTTGAGCGAAGGTTGAGCTTATAAAATAATGACCCTGGTAGTCCACGCCGTAAACTATGAGAACTCGGTGTAGGAGGAATCGACCCCTTCTGTGCCTTAGCTAACGCGTTAAGTTCTCCGCCTGGGTAGTACGGTCGCAAGACTAAAACTCAAAGGAATAGACGGGGACCCACACAAGCGGTGGAGCATGTGGTTCAATTCGACGGTAAACGAGGAACCTTACCCAGGTTTGACATCTCGGGAATCCCGCCGAAAGGTGGGAGTGCCGCAAGGAACCCGAAGACAGGTGCTGCATGGTTGTCGTCAGCTCGTGCCTTGAGGTGTTTGGTTCAGTCCATAAACGAGCGCAACCCTCGTCCTGTGTTGTATATTTCGCAGGAGACTGCCGGCGCTAAGTCGGAGGAAGGTGAGGACGACGTCAAATCAGCATGGCCCTTATACCTGGGGCTACACACGTGCTACAATGGCCGGTACAGCAGGATGCCAACCCGCAAGGGGGAGCAAATCCTTCAAAGCCGGTCTCAGTTCGGATTGAGGTCTGCAACTCGACCTCATGAAGTTGGAATCGCTAGTAACCGCGTATCAGCCATGGCGCGGTGAATATGTTCCTGGGTCTTGTACTCACAATAAAAGCGCACAGCAGTTTAATTTTCCAAGTGGTTAGAATCCACTTCTCTCTACCCGTAGAGAGCATAACGAAGAGATAGTTTATTGTCGCGAGGCAATAAGCAAAGGATCTTAGAGTGGAAAGCAGCCTAAGTATAAAAACACTGGATCGACCTATTAGTGGGTGGTGAGGATAGGGAAGATCTTAAAAAAGTGATTTAGGATGCTTGGAATAGAAAATTAAATAACCTGTGGAGATCTGATGCTGTTATCTTTTTCCTTTTTGTATGAGAAAAAGATATAATGAAACTGACGCAGCGTCAGAAGTCAGCTGAATCATAGTACCCCTTAAAGTAGAGGGGGAAGGGTTCACTCATATGCAGAATCTTAATCCAGATTACATTGTTGGGTTAGTAGATGGTGAAGGAAGTTTCACGGTATATGTTAGAAATTTGGATAGTAAATCGGTTGTAAACAGACGTGTCAGGTTTGAACCGAGATTCTATTTAAAGCTCATAGCATATGATAGGGATATACTGTATCAATTGAAGAGATTTTTCGGGTGTGGAAATATCTATTTTCAGAAAGATACCCGTCCAAATCATCAGAATTGCTACAGATATGAAGTTTTCAACAGAAGAAATCTACTTGATGTAATAATTCCATTTTTTAAAGATCATCCATTACAGCTTTCAAGTAAAAGAAAGGATTTTGAAATCTTTTGTGAATTACTTGAGCGGATGCAACATGGTGAACATTTACATGATGAGGGATTAAGACAGTTGCTAAGCTTGAAGCAACGAATGCATTAGAGCTCGCGTAGTGCGGGAAATCCGCTCGCTACGTGGGAACATAAATTTCACAGTTTCTGAAAGATAATCGCCCGTCAAGCTATGGGAGGTAGGAGCGCCTAAAGCTTTCCCTATGGGAGAATCAAGGCGATACTACTGACTGGAGCTAAGTCGTAACAAGGTATCCGTAGGAGAACCTGCGGATGGAATACCTCCTTTTAAGGAGACATTTGAAAGATCACGCCAAGCAATTGGTGAATTATGATTTTTCCAGTCCCGCACTGCTTTAAATAAGCGGAGCGGGACAGGTCGGGACTCCCCGTAAAGCGGGGGGGCGGACTTCTCTGTTGCGTTCTGATTTTAACGGTCCAAAAAACCTGAAATTGGAGGCAAGAATCGACTATGTCGATTTTTTGCTATAATGGAAACGGTAATTCTTAATTTTCTTTATATATGAAACCTTTATCGGTGGGAAAAATAATCGGACTCGTGGTTTTAGGTCTTTTAATCATATTCGCACTTTGGTTGATGGCAACCTACAATTCCTTTGTTTCGTTTAATGAAAATGCGAAAACGGCGCAGGCGGATATTGAGGTTCAATATCAAAGGCGCTTTGACGTAATTCCAAATCTGGTTAAAACCGCCGAAGGGATTGCAAATCTGGAGAAATCCGTTTTTACATCTCTTGCTGAAGCTCGTTCAAAGTACGCGGGTGCGCAACCCGGCAGCGACGATAGAATTAAGGCCATGGGGCAATTCGATACCTCTCTTTCAAGGTTAATGGTTATTGTGGAGAATTATCCGGTGCTAAAAAGCTCGGAGAGTTTCTTAAAGCTGCAAGATTCAATCGAAGGTACGGAAAACAGAATTTCCGTTGCCCGCCAGAATTACAATGCGGTGGTGAACCAATTAAATAAGAAAATTCAATATTTTCCAAGCAATTTTGTTGCTCGCATATTTGGTTTTGGCGAAAGGACAAGGTTTGAAGTGCTGGAGCCGGCTGCAAAAACAGCTCCAAAAGTGGAGTTTGATTTTAAATAGAGCGAAGAACGGAGGAGGCGCTGTCATACTGAGCTTGTCGAAGTATTTATGAATTTTTCTAAAAAATATCGGTTGGTAGCGCCAATCTTATGTGCAATTTTGTCTGCGCAGGCGGTTTTAGCGGTTACCTTGCCGAAAGCGGCAGGGTTTGTTGATGATTTTGCCGGAATTTTGCAGGCGTCGGATAAACAAGCGCTTGAAACGGTTTTAACTGATTACGAAAAGCAGACCAGTAACGAAGTGGTTGTGGTTACAGTTTCTTCTTTTGAAGGTCTGGATCGATTTACTTATTCCCAGGAACTTTTTACATCTTGGAAAATAGGCAAGGCCGGCAAAAATAATGGAATTTTGTTTTTGATAAATCCAACTGCGCGCGAGGCTTTTATAAATGTTGGAAAAGGGCTTGAAGGAGCGCTTCCGGACAGTTTGGCAGGGACGATTTTGCGCAACGAAGTTTTTCCGAATTTTAAGGCGGGGGATTATGCCGCTGGAATCAGCAAGGGAGTTATGGCGATAATTCAAGCGACCAAAGGTGAATATAAAGCTGACGCGTCTTCATCAAAAAATGTTAATACCGCTTCAGACTTGTGGGCCGGTTTCTTTTGGTTTGGCATATTCTTTGTATCTTGGTTGGGAGCCTTCTTGGGGCGCACCAAATCCTGGTGGCTCGGCGGTGTTATAGGTGGAGTCATAAGCTTGATTATTGGTTTGATTAATTTTACAGGTTTAATTATTTTATTTGTTACAATTTTCGGCGCCGGTGCCGGTTTGTTTTTTGATTACATGGTTTCGAAAAATTACCAGCAAAGAAAGGCGGCCGGCAAGCCGACGGATTTTTGGCATTCGGGCGGTGGATTTTGGCTTGGTGGAGGCCGCGGAGGCTTTGGTGGTGATGGAGGTGGGTTTGGCGGCTTCGGTGGCGGCGGTTCAGGCGGCGGCGGGGCCGGCGGGAGTTGGTGAAGTTATCAACGGATACGTTACCTTGAAAACCGCCCTATCCTGAGAATTTCCGCCACGTTCGCTTTTTTATCAATAAATGGCTTCAGCATGCCCTTCTTTACGCATGTCATTAGGGTCATTGCGCCCGGTCCGTGCCCTGCAACATATGAATTGCAATGAATTACCACGCAAATGGAAACCGCGCCCTTTTTGAAACACCTACCATAAGAATTGTCTGCGTCCGTGATCGCGATTATGTCGCCAAGCCTTAACTTATCTAGGCCATATTTTCCAATTGATTCAAGGTCTTGGGTGGTTATGTCATAGTCGCCGCGCGTTGCGGAAAGCGAACCTATTCCAGAACCCATAATTTCGGCAGGCAAAATGTGAGTGATGCCGACTTTCAAGGTGTCGCCTTTTTCGCGTATATTCATTTTTTTCAGCAAAGTAGGGGACAAGTTATAACATTTAACGGCATAAGGGAAGTTTTTGGGGGCTAAATTAGGTATTTTCGAGAAAGAAATGAAGCATTTTTCTTTTTCGATTTGGGGAAAGCCCACGGTGAATTTTCAGTTTATTTTTCCAGTGAGCAAAGGAGCCGTCGCAAGAAT
>JACRID010000058.1 GCA_016220145.1 Candidatus Peregrinibacteria bacterium | reverse complement strand
TGCACTTTGCAAATTTTGGCTGCAAATTGCTTATCGCTCCTCGACGTATCTAACCTGATACGCCTTCGTCGCGCTTCGCAATTTTCGCACAAAATTTGCAAAGTTCGCTACGAAAATCTGTTTTTCAGAGGTTCCTTAGACTTACCCTTTATTGCCATATTAGTATAATTGCCGTCTAAATATGGAGACGGGCATAGAAAAACCACAGGTGTTATACATTCCGGTTTCGCCTGGATTTCCAGATCAAGAATTCATGAGATTTGTAAGGGAACGCGTGCAAGAAGGAGCTCTTCATGCCGTAGTGCTGGAAACCTACATGTCTGGCGGATTGCCTAGCCAGTCGCCATTTGATGAATTAAATTTTGCATATGACATTGCCCGTCGTGTACCGACTTTTCTTGTGCCCCAAGCTGATCGCCAGCAAAAATACCCTCGAACGAGTAGTGAGGCCGAGAACGAACATGGGGCTGTCGCGTTAGAAACGGCATATTCCGGCATTGCAGGACAGGTGGTCACAAGAATTCAAGAAGCCTTGAGGCGCAGCCAAGATCACGCTACTGTTATCGCCGAAGTTCGCGAACATTTTAGGCAAAAACAGTGGCCGCCTCCGATGACAAAATGCGGAGAGTGCGGCGAATGAGGATGTCGATAAAATTTTGTCGCATTTTGAAAACGCCTGGCGGAGCCGACGGAATTTGAACCCGCATTTCCCGGGTGACAACCATGTGTTCTACCAATTAAACTACAGCCCCAAGCCTCACCAGGCTGTGTTTACATATACCAAAACAAGATGAAATTTCTGTTACAAAATTATTAAAAAATTATGAACCTACCATGTTGGTGACGCAGAAAAGACCCTCCCTTGCGGAAGAGCTCCTGCGTCACCCGGAAAAGCTGTAGTTAACAGCACACCTGGTTTATGCCATCAGTATACCAAATTTTGACCCAAAATCAATAGAATCATCCGCACACCACCTCAAAAATCCCGTTCACCATCCTTTCGATTTTTGACTTTGGAACGCCCGTGAAGGCGACGCGGAGTCCACCATCCGAAGGCACAATTCCGATCTTTTTTTCTTTCAGCAATCGTTCGCCGATATTTTTCGCATCGATGCCCGGCGCAAGGCTGAAGTAACAGAAAAATCCACCGTTGCAGGGAAGCATTTTCAACTTTTTGTCGCCGTATTTCGCGTATGCGGTTTTAACCGCCGCCATCATCGCCTCAAATCTTTCCTGCAGCATTTTTATAACCGCCCCGCGCTGAGTCGCCAAAGTCGTCGGGTCATCCATCAACGCATCCGCCAAAACTTGCCCATGGTGATTTACCTGTGAAATTTCGGCACGAATAAATCCGCCGATCTTGGAGCCGATTTCGCCGTTCAAATCCCTCAAAAATTCCTCGCCAAAGACCTTTCCATCCAAAGAATTCAAACAAAATGTCAAAAAACCGACGCGATAACCATAAGCCAACATCACTTTCGAAATTCCGTCCATCTTAACCAGAGTTAAATTTGGCAACAGCGCAAAAAGCGCTGATGCAGGCGAAAATTTCAACCCAACCTCATCATAAACATAACCTTCATATGCGTCATCCAGCAAAATCACGAACGGAACACCGGGCATACCTGTGCATAACTTGTGCAGTTCGCCACCAAGTCGTTCAAAATCAGATTTTGAAGGCATAAAACCCGTTTGGTTATGAGGAAAATTCAGCAACAAAACCATTTTTTTCTGCACCGCGGCCACCTGTTCACAAACCTCAATAATGTTTTCTACGTTAAAGGTTAAATCCTCACGGAAAAGCTTAAAATGCGTCAGCGAAACCCCGAGCGTACCGAAAATATGCTCGTAGTTTTCCCAAGATTTATCCGCAGTAACAAGCGTTTCGCCGGGATTCAGCAAAAGTTTGCCGGCAAGCGCAAGCGAGTGGGTAATCCCATTTGTGACGACCGGCACAGTCGCGTGATTTTTCAAAACCGGATGGCGTTCCAGCGCTTTTGCAAGCCATTTTTTACGCAACGACTCAACTCCTTGCACCGGCGCATAACCAAAAATCTTGGCCTTTGGCACCTTTTGCATAACCTTCGCACCGGCCCAATCTTCCGCCATCGGCAAATGAGAAACGGTTCCATCGTCATCCTGCGCAATGCCGATCGTGCCGTCGATTTCGGCCTCCGCCTTGGCGCGCGCACTCCAATAAAAAATCCCTTTGGGAAGTTCTATTTTTTTGCCCGCAGCGGAAAGGGCCGCGGCAAGCGAAGTTTTTGGAAGATGAATAAAATCCATAGCTTAATCTTAAAGACCTTTTTGAAAAACGCAAATTTTGCAACCAAAATTTGCGCTGTGATAGAATCCCGCGTGTGAAGGCAAAATCTCTTGGATACAAAGGGGAAGATTTGGCGGCTCGGTATTTACAGGACAAAGGCTATAAGATTTTGGAGAAAAATTTTACCGTGCGGGGCGGGGAAGTGGATTTGGTGGCGCAAGACGGCGGAGTTTTGGTTTTTGTTGAGGCAAAAACGCGCACCGGAACAAGTTTTGGCACCGGCGACGAAAGCGTCAACTTTGGCAAAAAGCAGAAATTGCGCCACACAATCCAACGATATATTGCGGAAAAACCGAATTTGGCGGATTCTGATTATCGGGTTGATCTTGTTGAGATTGAACTGGACTCGCAATCTCATGAATTAAAGAAAATTAATCATCTTAAAGACATTGAAATATGAAAGAAATTTTGGCCCAGCCACATCAGCCTTCGCACAGGCAAGCGGTTCTGTTTTTTATCTTCACTTTATTTTTGGCGGCGGGCGTTTTAGCATGGGTTTTTTATTTTAATAAAGGCGTTTTGCAGGTTTCCGGACAGGCGCCGTTCAGGCTTGCAGTCGGGCTGAATTCACTGGAATGCACCGGTTCACCGTGCAGAATGAGGCTGACGCCGCGAACATATGGCGTTTCGGTTCAAAAAGACGGTTTTTTTGATTTTGTGCAGGATGCGAAAATTGCGCGCGGCGAGGTTTTTGAAATTAAGCCCGTTTTCCAATTTATTCCTACTGTGAAAGAAAAAGGTAAGGCTATTTCGCCGGTTATCGGCGCGCCACTGCGTCCGCCGTTTTTGGGAGTAGCAAAGTTTGAAAAGTTTCCAAAAGACGCAAAGTCGGCTTCTTTTTCCGCTTCCGGTGAAAATATTTTATTGACGCTCGGAAAAGAACTTTATATTTACGGCGTTTTAAAACATGAAATTACAAAGGTTGATTTGCCGCTTGGAACAAAGGCTTCCTGGGCCGGCGAGAAATTGGTTTTTCTTGAAACGGCAGGGGGCAAACAAACTTTAAAATGGCTGAATGGAGAAACTTCCGCGCCGATCGTTTCTTTCGAACGGGCGTTTAAAAATCCGATTTTAATTGGTTCTCCGGCTGGCGACAAAGTTTTAATTCAAGAAAATGTTGATGGAGATTTTACTTATTATTTGGTTGATACGGCGCAAAAATCGCGCAAGAGATTGGATTTTGATACGGCTCCAGTAAAAGCAAAATGGGCGCTGGGCACACTGGTTTTTCAACTTGGTTCCGATGGAAAGAAAGTTGTGCTGATGGATGCCGCGACATTAAATAAAACGACTTTGCCTGCGGCGGATTTTGAAAACGTGACGGCCTTTAAATCGGACGTGCTTTATTTTTCGGCTTCGTCCAAGCAAGACACGGACGGTTTAAAACTTGGGATTTCGATAGATCAAGCGATCGAAGAAGCAAAGTTGGAAGCGGCCGGTTCCGAGACCAAAGCGGTTGAAAAGGTTTTTATAACTGAATTTAATGCGACGACGAATTTTTACAGAACGCTTGCGGAAGTTTCGCTAAAGCCCGGCGAGATGCTGACTCAATTAACTCCCGATCGGGACGGCAAAAAACTGTATTTTGAGAAAGCTGGAAATTCGTTTGAGATAGCGATGGAGAAGTAAATTAACTTTTCGTGACTTCGGGAACGGGTTCGTAAGGATTTCTTGCAGCCAAACGAAGAAAGCGCACATTGCCGTCGGTTTTTAAGATTATCGGACGAGTCATGTCCGGACACCTAAGTTCCACCGCGCCTTCTCGATTGACCGAAACCCTGAACGCCACAATGGATCCCTCCGTGAGGGGCATTGAGGTCTTGGCCAAAATGATTGTCAAGAATGATAAAACGCGCTCCGTTATCGGAAGATATGCCAATCCGCCCGCTCCGCGCTTCAGAGCTTCAAGCGTTTGAATTTTATCTTCCGGTCTTAACAGTTGCTCCGGATCAAGCGGCGGCAATTCTCCGAAAAACTTCTCGGGAACATATTCCGAATCATCGCCATCATTATCCGATTCCGCACCAAGTTCCTCTTGTTCGGGTTGAACATTGCGTTTCTTTCTGCGCAAAAGCAAACTGTCGGCAATTTTAACCGGCACTCCCGTTTGTTCCGATAAGAATTCATTTATAAGCGCCACCGCCGTTTCCTTGTCCGTTGACGAACGTCCGAAATACTCCACAAGTTTCCTCATTACCGGTACTACTTCATGAAAAACGCCGGGCGAGGTTCTGCGCAAATCCTCAATGGTCACTCTTCCCTGCGTTCTTTTTATTATTTCAAGAAGGTCCAAAAATTTATATGCGCTTGCAATCTTCAGGCGTACATTAATAAAAGATTTTATTTTATGCCGGATACTTCGCACATCCGGACGGTGATATAAAAGCGTCATTCCCGGAATTTTAACCGCAAGTCTTCCGATCGGTATGCATATATCCGCTTCGGCCTCACCGGCCCTTATCGGCAAGTTGAATTGCATTTTCCTTATTGCATCTCTCACCGTTCGCTTTGTTTTTTCCCATTCTTCTTTTGTAAAATTTTTTGACTGTTGGAAGTGCGGATTATCGAGAATTTCTTCCGCTTCCCGCGGAGTGAAGTTTCTGAGCGGATTGCGAGGATGTTTTTGCAGTTCGGCCATAAATTTGAAAAAGGAGCCCAATCTAGCAGTTATTTGGCTGTTTTGTCCAGGCTAAGATTTCGGCCCGGAGTTCATAATTTTTTCATAAAAATTTAACAAAAATTTCATGTCGATGTGCTATAGATCGGTATTATGCCATCCAAGATTTTTTCAGTGTCGATTTTCGGCTTTGAGTGCCGGCGGGTCGAAGTTGAAGTGGATATTTTAAACGGACTGGCTTCCATAACGATTGTTGGACTGGGAGATGCGTCCGTTCAGGAATCCAAAGAAAGAATCCGGTCTGCGATTAAAAATAGCGGCGCGGAATATCCGCGGCGCAAGAAAACAATAAACCTTGCACCGGCTGATCTTAAAAAACACGGCCCGATGTTTGACTTGCCGATAGCTCTGGGCCTTCTTATGCAATCATCGCAATTGCCCTCAAATTGCATGGATAACACCATGGCGGTGGGTGAACTTTCTCTTTCGGGTGAACTTCGGCGCATTCCAGGAGTTCTTCCCGCCGTTTCCTATGCCAAGCAGATCGGATTTTCTTCAATCATAATTCCAGAAGAAAATTCAGCCGAGGCGTCAATTATATCCGGAATAAATGTAATTCCGGCGCCGGATTTGGCAACTTTGATTTCGCATCTGCGCGGCGAACATAAAATTCCTTTTGTAAAAACCGAAAACTACGGAGAAACGTTTACGCCCGCGGATTGTTGGCATTTTGAAGATATCCGCGGACATGAAAATTCAAAGCGCGCGTTGACCATTGCGGCGGCCGGACAGCATAATATTTTACTCTTTGGTCCACCAGGATCCGGAAAAACACTGTTGGCCCGCAGTTTTAGGAGCATTTTGCCGCCGCTTTCTTTTGAAGAAGCCATTGAAGTTACAAAAATATATTCCATCGCAGGGCGGCTTTCGACCAACGAAGCTTTGATTTGTTCGCCTCCGTTTAGGCCGATACATCACACCGCTTCCGCAGTTTCATTGGTTGGAGGAGGTAGCATTCCGCGTCCGGGCGAAATTTCACTGGCCCACCACGGCGTTCTTTTTCTGGATGAACTTTTGGAATTTCAGCGCGGAACTTTGGATTGCCTGCGACAACCGCTGGAAGACGGCCACATCAGCGTCACCCGCATTGCCGGCACATCCAAATTTCCGGCGCAATTTACGCTTATAGCCGCCACAAATCCGTGCGCCTGCGGATATTTTGGCGATCCGGTGAAGGCTTGCATTTGCACGCCGACTCGGCTCGAACAATACCGCAAAAAACTTTCCGGACCGCTTTTGGATCGAATTGATTTAATGTGTTATGTGCCGCGTTTGCCCTTCGACAAGATCAATCAACTTGTCGGCAGCGAGCCTTCGGAATTACTTCAAAAAAGAGTTATGGTGGCGCGCCAACTTCAGCGCGAAAGATATTCCGACGGCGAAAAATCCGGTCCGCGAACCAATGGGAAAATTGCATCCACCGAAATCCGAAAACGCTGCGGTGTCAGCGACGAAGCCATGCGCCTGCTCAAAGACGCGTTCTTAAAATTCCACTATTCGGGCCGCGCATATCACAGCATTTTGAAGGTTTCACGCACCATCGCCGACATGGAAAATTCCAAGGAAATTCTGCCTCAACACATCGCCGAAGCGCTCCAGTACAGACCGCGGTTTGAAAATGCGAACGAATAATTGTTTGACAATTTGTCTGACAAAATGATATGATAAACATGAACAACCCACCCATGGCAAAGAAAAAAACACTGACTGTGAATAATCGCACTTTGCTGCGGCAATACAAACTGCTGCGCGACAAATTGATATACGGGGAAGTTGACCGAATAATCATTCCGGTAAACGGGAAAAAGCTCTATATGGCGGTTTTGCCTGCAAAAAAACACGTACCGGGCGATATACGTCCGCTTTTGGAAAAAATCAAAAAGGACAATCCTTATAAAGACTTAAAATTCATACGGCCGGAATGGAGCATGAAGAATTTAAAATTAATGGAAAGACTGTGGGATAAAAAATAATTTTCACAATATGCGACCAATATTACTGGACACAAATATCGTTATTTATATATTAAAAGGCGACGCAACTATCATTGCAATGTTGGAAAACCTTGGAAATGTTTCCTTTTCAATAAGCATAATAACCTGGATAGAAGTATTATCCGGCAGTTTTCGTCAAAACAAAAACATTTCTGAACTTGCTCAAGATATGGAAATTTTTAAAAGATTGCCGCTTGATGAAACTATCGGTGTAAAAGCCGCGCATTTTATACAAAAACGCATAAAAATGGGCAATAAAAGAAACTTTAATGATGCCATCATTGCGGCAACGGCTTGCAACTTAAATGTCCCGTTAATTACCAACAATCCCAAGGGTTTTCGGCAATTTAAAGAACTCAAAATTATTTCGCCGAATAAGGTTTAAGAAGCTTGTTTTACCTACAGTAAGCCATCTTTGCAACTTCCTTCGGCTTTCGCTATACTCTTGCGGAACAGATGGAAAAATTACGGATGCCTAAAAAGGTCCTCGTACTTGGCTCCGGAGCGCTGAAGATCGGAGAAGCCGGAGAATTCGATTACTCAGGTTCCCAAGCCATTAAGGCCCTTCGAGAAGAGGGGATCAAAACTGTTCTCGTTAACCCTAATATTGCAACCAATCAAACGTCACAGAGTCTCGGCAGCGAGGTTTATTTTTTGCCGGTGAATCCGTATTTCGTTGAGAAAGTGATTGAGAAGGAAAGGCCGGACGCCATTTTGCTTGGATTCGGGGGACAAACGGCACTTAATTGCGGGCTTGAATTGGACAAAAAAGGCGTTTTTAAAAAATATGGCGTTAGGGTTCTTGGCACACAAGTTCCTGCAATTGAAGCCACCGAAGACCGCGAACTTTTCAAGCGGGAATTGGCCAAAATAAATGTAAAAACGCCGCGTAGCATTACATGTACTAACAAACCGAACGCATTCAAGGCCGCAAAAAAAATCGGCTATCCGATAATTTTGCGCGCGGGATTTGCGCTTGGAGGAAAGGGTTCCGGCTCGGCCTACAACGAAAAAGAACTGGAAGATTTGCTGGACACCGCGTTCGCTTTTTCGCCGCAAGTTTTGATTGAAGAAAACTTAAAAGGCTGGAAAGAGCTTGAATATGAGGTTGTGCGCGACCAGTACGACAATTGCGTCACGATTTGTAACATGGAAAACGTGGATCCGCTTGGCATCCACACGGGCGAAAGCATTGTGATTGCGCCTTCCCAGACTTTAACGAATCGCGAATATCACTTTTTGCGCGAGCTCGCCATCAAAACCATTCGGCACTTTGGAATTATCGGGGAATGCAACATTCAATATGCGCTGGATCCGAAATCGGAAGAGTATCGCGTGATCGAGGTGAACGCGCGTTTATCCCGTTCGTCTGCTTTGGCCTCAAAGGCAACGGGCTATCCGTTGGCTTACATAGCAGCAAAACTGGGACTTGGATATCGACTTTCAGACTTAAAAAATACCATCACAAAAAAGACAACGGCATTTTTTGAACCGGCGTTGGATTA
Organism: Candidatus Peregrinibacteria bacterium; assembly: GCA_016220145.1. Classification (GTDB taxonomy): domain Bacteria; phylum Patescibacteriota; class Gracilibacteria; order UBA1369; family UM-FILTER-53-11; genus JACRID01. Next base: position 8,289 of record JACRID010000058.1, on the reverse strand, counting down.
TGTCGCGCTAAAAATTCCACGCTGGGATTTGGACAAATTTAAAAAAGTTTCACATGAAATTTCCACGGAAATGAAGTCGGTTGGCGAGATTATGGCAATCGGCCGAAGCTTCGAAGAAGTGCTCCAAAAGGGCTTGCGCATGCTACAAATCGGCCTTCAGGGGCTCACCGCAAACGACAAAGTAAAATTCAAATCCACAAATTTGGAAAAAGATATTGCGGTGCCAACTCCAAAAAGAATTCTGGCTATCGCCGAGGCTCTTCGCAAAGGCTGGTCCACCGCAAAAATCGAAAAACTTTCCGGAATCGACCGCTGGTTCTTGGACAAAATGAAGAATATTATTCATCTTGAAAAACGACTCGGTGGCGATCGATGTACGACCGAAGATTTGCGACTGGCCAAGGAATATGGCTTTTCCGACAAGCAAATCGGTAATGTTACCGGCAAATCGGAGCTCGAAATTCGTGCGCTTCGCAAAAAACTTGGAATCGTTCCGGGCATGAAGCAGATCGATACTATGGGCGCGGAATATCCTGCCGAAACCAATTATTTGTATCTTACTTATCACGGCAAAAAGAATGACGTAAAGGTTGATAAACGCACCAAAAAGGTGATGGTTCTCGGTAGCGGAGCATATGCGATCGGCACATCGGTTGAGTTTGACTGGGGCGGAGTTACGGCGGTTAAAACCTTGGCGAAAGAGGGTTTTGAAACGATCATGGTGAACTATAATCCCGAAACCGTTTCCACCGATTATGATATTTGCGACAAACTTTATTTTGACGAGCTTTCGCTCGAAAGAGTTTTGGATATTTATGAGATGGAACAGCCAATCGGAGTGATTATTTCCACCGGCGGGCAGGTGCCGAATAATCTTGCACTAAAGTTGCATGCTGCTGGCGTTAAGATTTTGGGCACGCATCCTCACAATATCGATCAGGCGGAAGATCGCCACAAGTTCTCCGCGCTTTTGGACAAACTAAAAATCGATCAGCCGGTTTGGCGCGAACTGACTTCACTTTCCAAGATCGAATCTTTTGCAAAAGAAGTTGGCTACCCACTTTTGGTTCGCCCGAGTTATGTGCTTTCCGGCGCCGCTATGAGCGTGGCGCACAATGCGGATGACTTGGAAATTTACCTTGGAAAAGCGACTGACGTTTCGCCGGAAGCGCCGGTGGTCGTGAGCAAATTTGAGCAAGGCGCAAAGGAAATTGAAATCGACGCCGTGTCTCACAAAGGCCAAATCGTAATCTACGCGATCGCGGAACATATTGAAAATGCCGGCGTACATTCCGGCGATGCGACGATGGTTCTGCCTCCACAAAAACTTTATTTTGAAACGGTTAAGCGCGTGAAGCATATCGCTGCGGAAATTGCCAAAACGCTCGATATCTCGGGCCCGTTCAACATTCAATTTTTGGCTAAAAATAACCAAGTTAAGGTGATTGAGTGCAACCTGCGGGCAAGCCGCAGTTTCCCATTTGCGTCAAAAGTTACCGGCCATAATTTTATCGAAATTGCCACTTATGCGATGTTGGATTTGCCTAAAATCCACGAGTATAAAAAACAAAAATTCCACACGCTGGATTTGGAACACGTTGGGGTGAAGGCTCCGCAATTTTCCTTCTCAAGATTAAAGGGCGCGGATCCGGTTTTGGGCGTGGAAATGGCTTCTACCGGCGAAGTCGCGTGCTTTGGCGACGACCTTGCCGAAGCCCTTTTAAAGGCAATGATTTCGGTCGGATTTGTTCTGCCGAAGAAAAATATTTGCTTAACTATCGGCAAAATCGAAGATAAAGCCGCGTTTTTGGAATCGGCCCGCAAGCTTGTAACTTTGGGCTACGAACTTTACGCAACCGAAGGCACTTCAAAATTCCTGCAGGAAAATCATGTGCCGGTAAAAACCCTCCACAAAGCCCGTTCCGGCAAAACGCCGAATATAATCACTTACCTAATTGAAAAAAAGCTGGATTTAGTAATTGATATCCCAAAAACTTACGCCCGCGATGAGATTACCGATGGCTATCTAATTAGGCGCCGTGCAATCGATTCCAATATTCCTTTGATTACAAACCTGCAAATTGCCCGCGCAGTCGTCGACGCCATCGGCAAATATAAGATGGAAAATCTCTGCATAAAGCCATGGAGCGCGTATGTGCCCTTAGGGGATGTGAAACGGAAAAGTTAAAATGTAAAATGTCTTTTATTGCAATTTGCAGTAAAAAGCATATTTTGCAAAGGCCTCAACTATGAAACAAGCTATTTCAAAGAACACCGATAAACTTAAACGTGGGCTCGCGCAAATGTTGAAAGGGGGAGTGATAATGGACGTTGTTACAGCGGAACATGCCAAGATTGCGGAAGATGCCGGTGCGGTTGCAGTAATGGCTCTGGAGCGCGTTCCCGCCGATATCCGCAAGTCCGGCGGCGTGGCGCGCATGTCCGACCCGAAATTGATTAAGGAAATAATGAAGGCCGTTTCCATTCCGGTAATGGCGAAAGTTCGCATCGGGCATTTTGTCGAAGCTCAAATTTTGGAAGCGTTCGGCGTGGATTATATCGATGAATCGGAGGTTCTGACTCCGGCGGACGAAGAATTTCACATAAATAAACATGATTTCAAAGTGCCTTTTGTGTGCGGATGCCGCGATCTTGGGGAGGCGCTGCGCAGGATTTCGGAAGGCGCTGCGATGATAAGAACCAAGGGTGAAGCTGGTACAGGGAACGTCGTCGAAGCGGTAAGACATATGAGAAAACTGATGAGTGAGATACAAAATTTGGTTGTCATTGCGAGGAGCGGAGTGACGAAGCAATCTACCCTGCGATTTGCTCAAGCAGCAAAAGAGATGCGCGTGCCGGTGGATTTAGTTAAATTGGTGGCCAAAAACGGCAAACTGCCAGTCGTGAACTTTGCGGCCGGCGGAATCGCAACACCGGCGGATGCGGCATTGATGATGCAATTGGGCGCGCAGGGCGTGTTCGTCGGCTCCGGAATTTTCAAATCGGAAAATCCGCGCAAACGCGCAAAAGCAATAGTTCGCGCAACCTTGCATTTCGACAATCCTGACGAAGTTGCACAAGCTTCCGAAGGGCTTGGCCAAGCCATGGAAAGCCAGGAAATCGACAAACTGGAGCAACTCTACTCAAAAAGGGGGATATAAATTTTGTGACGATGTATTTTTTGTAACCATGTCTGGCCTGTTAGGCCGAGGGATCATGTTTTGCGAAGCAAAATGCCGAGACTGCCGTCGAGGCAATCCCGAGGCCGTTGCGCGAGCGTACATGTTAGCGAGCGCAACGAACAGGCTTATGGTTGCAAAAAATACTCGACACAAAATTTAATTGTACCCAAGCAACGACGACACCACCAACACCGCCGTCGCACCTATAATTCCAACAATAGTCAGCCATGCAATCACGTTTCCAACGGGTTTATTTGTATATTCGCCCATTATTTTTTTGTTATTTATTATCAACATCACAAATATTAAAATCACCGGCAACAAAATTCCATTCACGTCCTGAGACAAGATCATAATCTTAACCAACGGCACATTTGGCAATAATACCAATAGGGACGGAGCAATGATTGTAAACAAAATTATGCTATAAAACGCCTTCCCGTTCTTCCACGTGGTATTAAATCCATATTCCCAACCAAAGGCTTCGCAAAGCGCATAGGATGTCGCCACCGGCAAAATAAAAGCGCCCAACATTGAGGCGCTGAAGAGGCCGAATGCAAAAAGTCCCTGTGCAAACTTTCCGGCGAGCGGCTCAAGCGCCAAAGCCGCATCCTTCGCATCATGAATGTCTATGCCATATTTATACAGAGTCGCCGCCGTACTGATGATAATAAAAAAACTCACTACGTCCGTTAAAAATGCGCCGAAAAACACTTCCGCCTTTTCAGCCTTATAGTGCTTAACATCCAGCCCTTTATCCACAACATACGACTGTATGAAAAATTGCCCCCAAGGCGTAATCGTCGTACCTATTAGCGCTATCATTGTGAGCAGAAACGGCGTCGTCCATTCCATCGTTGGCGTAAACAAAGCCTTAGCCGCTTCTCCGAAATCCGGTTTAATTATAAATCCGTTGATTATATATACGATGTAAAACGCGGAAAAAATCAGAAAAATCTTCTGTGTGGTTTTAAACGATCCTTTGTATAAAATAAACCACACTGCGGCTCCGGCAAGCGGCACAACTATGTACTTGCTGATGCCGAAAATACCGAATGAAGACGCAACGCCGGCGAATTCGGCTGTAATCGTTCCCATATTTGCAATCAACATGGTAATCATGGCAAATGCCGTCCATTTAACTCCGAAATTCTCGCGGATCACTCCGCCGAGCCCTTGTCTTGTAATGAGCCCTATGCGCACACCCATTTCTTGCGTTATCGCCAACGAAATTGTTACCAAAAGAAGCACCCATAACATCTTTAAACCATAGTGGGCGCCAACCGCGGAATACGTGCTGATGCCGCCGGCATCATTATCGGCATTGGCGGCTATTATTCCGGGGCCTATTACGCTGAGAAAAAACAGAATTTTCGGCCAGAAACGTTGCTTAAAACCAGCTTGTTTTGTGGGATCCATATTAAATTACGCTTTCGGCACAAGCCTTCTCATTATATCGTCGACCGTAACGACTCCTATGAGCTTCTTGTCCTTATCTAAAACCGCCAGCGACAGAAGATTGTACTTCGTCATCATGGCGGCGAGTGAACCGAGTGATTGATCCGCTTTTCCGGTCGGCAATCTGCGATTGGGTTTGCGCATCGCGTCCTTAACTTTTTGCGCGCGATTAGCCAAGATCAGATTGCGCAAAGAAATCACTCCCAGGAATTTCGCACTTTCATCGGTTACATATACAAACTGAATCGAATGATGTTGATGCGAAACTTTTTTTATTTCTTCGATCGCCTGTTCGATCGTCATGTCTTGCCTCACTGCAACATATTCCGTCGTCATGAGGCCGCCGGCCGTATCTTCATCATATTCCAAAATCTTTTTTACTTTTTGAGTCTTGCTGTCCAGCGGCAATTTGCTCATCAATTCGTGGGAGTCGCGGCCCGGCAGGAGTTGGATTAAATCCACCAACTCGTCCACGGACATTTTTTCCATCAATGCGGCAGCCCTCTCGGTCCCGAGGCTTCGCACTAAAATCTTCTTAATATCCGGCTGCAATTCCTCAATAACTCGCGCGGCAACCGATTTGTCCAAAGACTGCAAAAACACGCTGCCTTGGCTCACATTCATCTTTTCAACTATGTTTGCGATATCGGCGGGATGCAGTTTAACAAGCTCCTCCGCACCGATTGAAAGGTGAAGTTTATTGTCCACCAATCTCACGTTTTTCCACTCCAACAGATGGGGGTGAAAAAAATTATTAATCGTTTGCCCGCGCAATCCCATACGGCGCAAAAGTCCGCGCGTACTCACGTCAATCGCAATCAAACACATCACCTTTTGCACGCTGCCAAACTCCAAATCGTTCACGCGCACCACGCGCATTCCCGTCAAATCCACAATCTGTTTATCCAAAACCGTATTTTTCAAAGATACGATGTCTTCACTGACCGGCATGTGGGACAAAACATCATTCAGTTTTTTTGATAATTCAATTTCGCCGATACCCCAGTTTTCCACCGCGGAAGCCGGAATAAATCTTGCCTTCTTGCTTTTAAAATGCTTAATGACAAAACCCACAACGGGAGGGAACTCTCTGTCATGATTAATCCGGATCAGCACATCAATAACCTTTCCTCCAACTTCTTCCACGCTGTCGCGCACCGGCGCATCCAATATTGTGCTGAAAAATAACATGGACAGGCTTATCTTAGGCCTTGTTGAATCTGATTTTCAAGGTAAAATTGCAATTGTGTCAAAATTGTCTACGGTAATTTCTAATGATACGCCCTGGCGGGGACGAAAGAACGAAGCACACTCGCTCGCCCCGCATATTGCGGGGCTTCGCTCGTGTGTGATTGGCGTTTTGGATATCCAAGGTTCTGTTGAGGAACACATTGCGGCTTTAAAAAAGTTGGGGCTTTCGCCTATCGCAGTAAAGACAAAAAGCGACTTGGACGAGGTGGACGGGCTCATAATTCCAGGCGGAGAATCGACGACTATAGGCAAACTTTTGGATTTATACGGTTTGGATGAAGAAATTTTTAAACGCGCAAGTCAGTCCGTAAAAACGTCCGATTCAAAGCCTTTGGCGATCTGGGGAACGTGCGCAGGGGCGATTTTAATTGCAAAAAAGGTGACTAATCGGCCGCCTCAAAATCTTCCGCTCGTGGATATTGAGATGGAAAGAAATTCTTATGGTAGGCAATTGGATAGTTTTGAAACTGAGATTTCTGCGCCGGAAGTGTCGCCGAAGCCTATTCCGGCGGTTTTTATACGCGCTCCACAAATAAAAAGGGCTTCTCCTAAAGCAAAAGTCCTGGCACAATATGGCGGCAAGCCGGTAATGGTAAGGCAAGGAGTGTTTCTGGCGACGACTTTCCATCCGGAACTCACAAATGACCTTTCGGTACTTTCTTACTTCATAAAAATCACCGGTGAAAATGCCTCAAAAAAAGAACCAGAAGGATGCGCCAAAAGGGCGCATTAATGGCTTAGGCCGCCCCTGCATGGGGACGGCATCGAGCCTTGGCCTGACCTCGCCACGGCTCGGCCTGATCGAAGAGTCCGTTAAAAATATTATTTTGTCTTTGGGCGAGAATTTATCGCGCGATGGTTTAAAAGAAACGCCGCGACGAGTTGCCAAATCTTATGAAAAGCTTTTTGCCGGATATAAACAATCACCGAAGCAGGTGCTGACGGTTTTTGAAGATCGGCATTATGACGAGATGATTGTCGTGAAAAATGTTGAATTTTACTCAAATTGTGAACATCACCTTCTCCCGTTCTTCGGAAAGGCGCATATCGGATATATTCCTAACGGCAAAATCATCGGGCTTTCAAAATTGCCGCGGCTGGTGGAGATATTTTCCAGACGCATGCAAAATCAAGAAAGGCTGACGTGCGAGATTGCGGAAGCGCTTAGGGATCTGATAAATCCATTGGGGGTCGGCGTCGTTTTAGAAGCCAAACATCTTTGCATGATGGCGCGCGGAATTGAAAAACAGGGGAGCGAGGTGGTGACTTCGGCCATGCTGGGTTTATTTAAAAAAGAATTGAATACGCGCTCTGAATTTTTAAAATTAATTGGACGCCAAATATAAGAATGTCATCCTGAACTTGCTGCGCCCCGCTCTGCGGTGGTTTCAGGATCTAGATTCTGATCCCGCTGAGCGGGACAGAATGACTGATGCATTATGCTTCCAAAATCGCTCAAAAAATTAATAAATTCGCTGTCAAAATTGCCTGGCATCGGGCCAAAAACGGCACAGAGGCTGGCATATTTTCTGCTGCAGTCGCATAGGTCACTGGCAAATGACATTGGAGACACCCTGCTGCACATTAAGGACGAGGTGACTCTATGCAGCGAATGCAATTCCTTGGCCGACATGGCAAACAAAGCCAGCGAAGAAGAGCCTATAGTTTGCGGCATTTGTAATAATGGGCGACGTGATCATCAAACCATTTGCGTCGTGGAACACGTTTTTGATGCGGAAGCAATCGAGCGTTCGGGAGAATATGCCGGCGTTTATCACGTTTTGCATGGAAGAATCGCACCTTTGGACGATGTGACGCCGGATGACCTTAAAATCAAAGAACTCGTGGAAAGGATTAAAAAACACAATGCGCGCGGCGAAAAACTTGAGATTATTCTGGCGACCAATCCGAGCAGCGAAGGCGAGACTACGGCCTTTTATCTGCAAAAACTACTGCAACCGTTCGGGGTCAAAATAACGCGAATTGCCACCGGAATACCAATCGGCGCCGACATTGAATATGCCGACGAAGTTACTCTTGGTCGCGCAATTAAGGGTAGGCAAAATTATTAGACTCGCTGCGCAATAATTTTTCGTAGCGAACTGAAGTAATTTTATGCGAAAACCGTGAACAGCGACGAAGGCGTATCAGGTTTGATACGTCAAGGAGCTGTGAACGGTTTGCAGCTAAAATTACGAAGCGCATGGATCCCCACGGGTAAACCCGTGGTACCATCGCCTACAGCAGCTTAAGCTGTTGTCCTGAATCCTGGGTACCCTGAAATTCAACATATCGCTTAATCGTTTTTTCGTCCAAACCCACGGACCCCAGGATTCAGGATCCGACGACGGTATTTGCATACCCATACAACGTGATACTGCAACCGATAAGCCCCATG
>JACRID010000055.1 GCA_016220145.1 Candidatus Peregrinibacteria bacterium | reverse complement strand
CTCGACGGCAGTCTCGGCATTTCGCTTTGCGAAACATGATCCCGCGCCCCAGCAGGCCAAGAATGGTCTAAAAAATACATCCGCTTCCACCCTATCCGTTTCATTCATTCAATCTTTTTCAAACCAAAAATCGCATGAGCCTACTTTTGCTCGATATATTCCGGCCAATTTCAAACGGGTCGCGGAGTCTTGCCTTTTTCCGTATTTCCGTTTATCATATTTTCAGTAATACTGATTTAACTATCACCTTATGTCACACCAAATCCTTCCAATTTCGGAACGCGGACAGATAACCATTCCAAAAAAAATGCGTCGCCAATTTAAGGCAAAATTTTTAACGTGCGAATTTGAAAACGGCACTATTGTCCTAAAACCTCTTAAAACCAGAGAAGAGTTTTTTGAAGAGCTTGAGGCGGCCGAAAAGGATTGGGAGAAGAACGGCGGCGTTTCATGGGAAGAAGTAATGAAAAAAGCCGGACTTCAAAAATAGTATGAAGCAATATGAGTTGGAATTTACGGCGCAAGGCGAAACGGAATTTTTCAGTTTGCCCGGAAATTTACAAGGGAGAATAAAAACAAAAATGGAGTTTTTCATTAGTAGCGGCCACCCGCTGACTTTTGCGAAAAAACTTCATGGCGCGGCAAATTTATATCGTTTCCGCATTGGAGATTATCGCGTTATCGTCACTCCAAAAGACAAAAACACCATCGTAATTTTGCTGATTCTGAAGGTCGGACACAGGAGAGAGGCGTACGAATGATGTCATTGCGAACGCAGCAAAGCAATCTAGCTCACTACCCAAAAGCTTAAACATGCAAAGGCAAAAACAGCTTGTTTAAGCAATTCCTTGACCGAGAGGGTCCGCCCTTGCAGACTTCAGGTCGACTTCTTGGCTTCACAAAGCCATCTTGCCATTAGCAAAAAGTCCCTTAAAAAAAATTCTCTGCATCGGGACATAATCTTTTTGCATGCCGGCTACGCACGCTTTAATGTAATGCGCTTTGAGAGTTTTACTGTAATCAATCAAGCCATATCCACCATTTACCGCAAGCAGATCAATAAATAGTCGAATTATCCTGCCGTTGCCTTCTCTAAATGGATGTATGGCATTAAATTCACAATGAATGACTGCAAGTTTTTCACTGACGATTTTCTTGTCACCTTCAGGCAATGGCATATTATACTTTAAAATTTGGTCAAAGTTTTGAATCTTAATTTTCCCCCTTGAAGCAAAGAGAAAAAATGAACGTAAGTATCTTTCAACAAAAGAGTCTCGGTATCTTCAAGCGCTTTCTGGTCGGTAATGCCAAGCTTATTTTTTAATATTTCCCCTTCATTGCCGGAAACATTATATCGAGAAGGCTCTGCCATGCAGTTTTAGGAGTTTAATGGCAAATATATTTTTTTTTTGCGCGCAACAAGCTCATTCCTTCTATTTTGGATGAGTTTTCAACAGCTTTATTGATTGAATTCTTATCTATTTGTATGATCATTTTTTTCATCAGTATCCCTATTGTACCATGAATTTGATCCTGATCTGCATCAGAGCAAGCTTGTTTCAGCATCCGGATTCTGATCCCGCTGAGCGGGACAGAATGACGCGGCATAACAACCCACAACGAAAAAACCCCGAGAGATGCCCGGGGTTTTTGAAAAATCAAAATTAACCAGTAATCATTGAGTCATAATGTAAACAGCTCGTTGATTTGCAGCTGTCTTGTCGCTTATTGCTGTTAATACAGCAGACCATGTTGCACCCAATGCTGTATCAAAAGTAGCAAGGTCTTTAACGTCAGTAGCACTATAGAGATTGCCGTTTGCCTTTTGTTCAAGACCCGTGGCTAATACAAAATTGGTAGGAAACGTTGTTGGGTACGCCCTGTAGTAGTAGCCTTTATCACAAATTGGAGTACTCGTAGGCACGTCTGGATTTCTACTCAAAGCTGTTCTAATGGCAACCTCTAATTTATCAACACCGGCAACAGCCGGAGTAATAATAACCGCAAGCGTACCTGCACCGGTGAAATCAAGACAAGCCCCCTTGTCTACAGCAGCGTTAGTAGGAAGAGTCATTACTCCTGCAACTCCAGCCGCATTACCATTGGTTAATGAAGATATAACTGTAGCAATGCTGCCAAGTGCCGCCTTTCTCGCCGCATCCCTTGCGGAAGCCTGCCCGCCGCGCAGTGTTGGTAAAAATGCGACCGTCAAAATGCCGATGATCGCGATTACGATTAGGAGTTCTATGAGCGTGAACCCCTTCTTTAGTTTACCGATCATATTTTCGTGAGTTATGAAATAAAAATTTTTTATACCTGCAATATGGTAGCACGACTGAACAATCCGGCGCAAAAGCAAATTGACTTATTCCCCATGTTTTGATATCATTAAGGATGCTTAAAATCCTTAGTCTATGAGCAAAATCGGTCTGAAGAATGCGGTTTGGAAAGAGGGCAGATATTATGTTTCTTGGAATATAAATACCGGCATTTCCAGTTTTGGGGATACAAAAAAAGAAGCTCTCGAATCTCTTCGGGAAGCGCTGGGGCTTTATCTTGAAGACATTCCTCTTTCCAAGGTAAACAAGGTGGAGCGGCTGGATATTATTCCTCTTGTTTTCAAACATGCCTAGACCGATCCCGTTAAAACTCGTCCTCAAAACCCTCAGAAAGGAGGGTTTCTTTTTTGTTTCGCAAAAAGGTTCCCATGGAAAATTCCGCAAACCGGGAAACCCCACCCTCACGGTAATCGTTAAGATGACAAAGAAAGAGATACCTCACGGAACTTTTCAAGCCATTCTGCTGCAATCCGCACTAAAAGAAGGCGATTTCCGGAAGTGATTGGGGGGTGATTTTTCAATTGACCTCTATTCCGTTGCGCTGAATCTCCCAGACGAGCGGAATCCAGTTTTCAAACTTTTCCGGAGAATAAGGGACATGCTGAAAAACAGATTATTGAAGCGAGATTTTTGTATTTTGTGCGAAAACGTCGAAGCGCGAAAGAGACGTATCAGGTCAGATACGGCGATGAGACGTTTGCAGCGAGCTTAGGCGAATGCCGTCATCAAGCTCAGGCGGGTGCCGGGTGGGTATCACCCGGCCAAGCGGATGCGGCCAAAATACAAAAATCGCAGCTCTTAAAATGTTTTTCAGCATGTCCTAAGCAACCGGCTCAATTCTGGAATCGATTTTTATGGCTTCCCTGCCCAGAAACAGTTGGGACTCAAAACGATCCTGAAACCGGTCGCTGCCATATCTCGGATTGCCGCGCGCGTACGACCCGTAAACATATATTTTCTCAACGGGAACGCCCATTTTAACCAGGTGATCCTTAAAAGTTCTTCGCTCGGTATTATTGCGAAGGCATCTTTTTTAGGAATTATTCTGGTGATTTCCATATGGTTTCGGGGCGAATTTTATCACCAATTGCGGGGATGGCAAAAAACAATGGATTTTTAGTTGAGGAAAAGCAAAAAGGCTTATTTAAGCCACTTTCCCGCCCAAAAGTCTGCCCGGGCATTCGAATCCGCAATGAAATTTTAAAAATGCAACACGCATGGGCTGAAAAGACCCCTGTTTTTGTCATGCTGAACTTGTTTCAGCATCTAATCAGGTTAGCTTACCGTAGAGATCCTGAAATAAATTCAGGATGACAGAATAATTAACAGATCACTGGAAAAATTGGGGTCTTTTTACGCATGAGCACAAACGAGGTGGGGGTTTTGCCGTTCATAATTTTTTCATAAAGATTTAACGGAAATTTCATGCAACTTTGATACAAAGGCAAGTACCGAAGATTTTTTGCGCATGCCACAAAAAAACCGGCTGTGCGCCGAAACGGAGGAGGTCATTGACAGGTAGGCAATTAAACAGTTTTAAACCGCGGCATGGGGCTGCGGTAGGGATGCGCTTGAAGGGCGCATTAACGGCTTGGGCTTCACCGAGGCTCGGCCAGGGAGAAACAAAATGCGTACGGAAAAGTTTTTCAGCTTCATCGCGGCCTGCCTTGCGTGGGTCGTGATGGCGGGCATTCAGATCGGATGCTCGGGAGACAGGGTGGAAGTCTGTACCTCGGATTACTGCGACGACGGCAGCGAAGAAGTGCCTAACATTGCGGAACCGCCCGGTGCCGCAGACCCGCCGAAAACTCCAAACAAAGAGGAGATCTGCGACGGAATCGACAACAACGGAAACGGACTGATCGACGATATGCCGCCGGAAAGACACTTCAACATCTGTGGCGAATGGTACAAGTACTGCAACTACGGCAAGTGGGTCGAATACGGCGAAAAGAAGCCTCAACCGGAAATCTGCAACAACCTCGACGACGACTGCGACGGCGAGATCGACGAAGATGTGCTTCAGCTCTGCAGAACCGTCTGCGGAACGGACGGCCTCCGGAAGTGCTTCGGCGGACAGTGGACGACCGCGTGCGTGCCGATTAACGTTTCGGCGGAAGAATGCAATGGCAAAGACGACGACTGCGACGGATGGGTCGACGAAAACTTGACTCTGGAATGCACGAACGGGTGCGGAAATAACGGCATCCAGCAGTGCGAAAACGGCGACTGGGGTGACTGTGACGCGCCGGAATGTCCGCCGCCGCCGGTTTTCTGCATTCCGGACCCTGAAGTTTGCAACGGCAGGGATGACGACTGCAACGGTGTAACGGATGATATTCCCGAAGAAACGCGCGAAAACGACTGCGGAACGTGGTATCGGCGCTGCGTAGACGGCAGGTGGCAAAACGTGGGTCGCCGCGATCCGCAACCGGAAACGTGCAACGAAGTGGACGACGACTGCGACGGCGAAATCGACGAAGACGTGATGCGCCTGTGCAGAACCGCATGCAACACCGACGGCTTTCAGGGGTGCTTCCACGGGCAGTGGCTGACTGCATGCGTGCCAATCGACATAGTCGCCGAGGTATGCAACGGCAAAGATGACGATTGCAACGGAGAAATAGACGACAACTTATCGCGGGAATGCAGAGCTTCGTGCGGGTACGACGGGATGCAAGTCTGCAGAGAAACATACGGAGCATGGGGCCAGTGGGGTCAATGCAGGAATATGCGCACCGCCGCTGAAATCTGCAATAACTGGGACGACAACTGCGACGGCAGAATCGATGAAAATTTGAAGCGGTCATGCACGACGATTTGCGGGACCCTCGGCAAAGAAACGTGCGATCACGGCCAGTGGGGAACCTGCGTTCCAAATCATACGTCGCCGGAAATCTGCGATGGAATCGACAATAACTGCGACGGCGAAACGGACGAAGGGCTTGAGGAAACCGTTCGCAACAACTGCGGCAGCGGATACAGACTCTGCCTGAACGGGGAATGGAAATACCACTACGAACACGAACAGCTCGAAGAAATCTGCAATAATAAGGACGATGATTGCAACGGCCGCATTGACGAAAACTTGACGCAGACGTGCACCAGTATTTGCGGGACGCCCGGAACGGAAACATGCGAACGCGGACAATGGAGCAGCTGTGTTCCACGCCGCGTTGAGCCGGAAATCTGCGATGGGATCGACAACGACTGCGACGGCGTGACGGACGAAGATGTGCGGGAATGGCGTATTACCAGCTGCGGTGGCGGTTACGAATATTGCGTCAATGGTCACCGGGCTAACTATGAGGGGCGCGAACCTCAACCCGAAACCTGCAATGGGATAGATGACGATTGCGACGGACTAATCGACGAAAACCTGACCCGCAGTTGCATCAATGATTGCGGAAACACCGGAACGCAAAGGTGTTTGGCGGGAACGTGGAATACATGCAACGCGACGGCTTGCGCGCCGTCCCCGCCACCGAATTTGCCAGGTCCGCCGGGGCCGCCTTCTTCCTGCAGCACACCGTCGTCGGAAACCTGTGACAACATCGACAACGACTGCGACGGGCAAACCGATGAGGATTTG
>JACRID010000052.1 GCA_016220145.1 Candidatus Peregrinibacteria bacterium | reverse complement strand
TACTGAAAACTTTCCTCCGGTATTTCGCAGGACATACTAAATGATACAGCAACAAGTTCTTGTTATGGCTCTTGACTATATGCTCGCTCACGCGAGCATTCTACCCGCGCAGCAAGCTGCGGGGAATTTTTTCGATTAAACCGGCCACGGTCTTACAGTTTCGCCCCGATCGCTTCGGCAAATTTTTTGATATCCCACAGGCGGAAGCTCTTTGCAAAGCGCCTGAATCTGAGAGAGGAAGTTTTCCACGCATTTATTGTAACATAATCTTGCCGCGCTATTTTATTCGGATTTCCGCAACCCCAAACGAGTGCGGGGTTGAGAATTTTTTGATATAATTTTACATTAAAAGATCCCCGCCCAAGATACTGAAACCACCGCAGAGCGGGGCGCAGCAAGTTCAGAATGACAGGGGCCGCGGGGATAACAAGAAAAACTAAAACCTATGAAAAACTTTGAAAAAGAATTCAAAAAAACGCGTGAACTCATTGAAACCGCGCAAAAAATAGTGATAATTTCGCATCGCGGACCGGATGGCGATGCCGTCGGCGCGAATTTGGGACTGCGGCTGGCCCTGCGCCACCAGCTCAACAAACAGGTTGCTTCCGCCTGCGTTGATCCCCCTCCCGCCAATTGCGATTTTTTGCCGGAAGTCGGCGAATTTGTACGCGATTTCGACCAAGCCGCCGTTGATCTTTTGATTTTCGTGGACTGTGGCGCCCGTTACATGAGCAAATTTCACGAGACCAAACCCGAGCTTTTTTCCGGCAAGCCGCCCGTAATAAATATTGATCACCATGCCAGTAATGACCATTTTGGCCAGGTGAATATTGTGGACGAAGACGCAGCTGCCGCATCGGAACTTATCTATTATTTTCTGGCTTTCTGCGGGCTAGAAATCACCCGTCAGATCGCGACTTGCCTGCTGAACGGTCTTTATTTCGACACCGGTTCTTTTATGCATTCCAACACATCGCCGGCGATTTTGGAGGTCGCGTCAAATCTGCTTTGGAAGGGCGCGGATTTTAAAACGATCGCCAAACGTCAGTTCCACACGATGCCGGTAAAGCAGCTTAAAGTTTATGGAAAAATTCTGGAAAACGCCCGCGTGAATTCCAAAAAAATGACAATTTCGGCGCTTAGAAAAGCCGATCTTGAAAGCATGAATGCCGGGCCGGATGAAACCACGGGCGCGATCGATTATCTTAATTCCATCGTGGACGGAAATTTTTGCTGCTTTCTTTATGAAGACAGAAAGGGCTTGCTGAAAGGCTCTCTGCGCACTCGCGCGGACGATATTGATCTTTCAAATCTTGCCGGGCTTTTTGGCGGAGGAGGTCATAAAAAGGCCGCCGGGTTCACGGTGCCCGGCCGGTTGCTTGAAACCGACGGTAGGTTTAAAATTGAGGGAGTATGAACACAACACCGGACGCACACAATCTGCACATCGAACTTCATTCCAAAATCGGAGGCTCTTTAAAAGAGGCTGTTTTTGGATTTAACGACGGCGTGGTTTCCACTTTTGCCGTCATTGCCGGTTTGACGGGCGGTTTGACGAGCGAAAAAACGATTTTGCTTGGCGCGCTGGCGACGCTCACCGCGGGCGCTTTTTCGATGGGACTTGGTACTTTTCTCGGTTCAAAATCCGAAAAGGATCTTTATGAAAGCGAACGCCGGCGAGAAATGGATGAAATGAAAAACATACCGGAGCGCGAGCGCCAAGAAATTCGCGACATTTATGAAGAGCGCGGATTTAAAGGCGAACTTTTGGAAAAAGTCGTGGACGTTATTACGAGCGACGAAAAAGTCTGGCTGGATGTGATGATGAAGGAAGAGCTTGGGTTTGTCGAAAATCCGCCGACGCCATGGAAGGACGGAATCGTGATGTCGACCGCGTTCGTGATCGGCTCTTTTATTCCGACGCTGCCGTATCTTTTGCCTAAAACGCGGATCATGTGCATCGCCGAACCGTGCATTCAGCCGACGGCCCGTTTGATTTGGGGACTTCCGGCAATTTTTATCGTATCGCTTGGAATTTCTCTTGTCGGCCTGCTTTTGGCGGGCGCACTGAAAACCAGGTTCACACGAAGAAACATCTTTTTGAGCGCGCTGGAATCACTGGCCGTTGGTTCATTGGCGGCCGGCGGATCTTATATGGTTGGCATCTTCCTCTCTTGATGGTATAATATACCCGTTCGAATCGTGGGGATGTACAGGTTTCGACAGGGATCTTTGAAAGGTAGGTTTTTGCAATCAGGGCGTCGCGCTGTCTGCCCGGAAACTGCGAGATTCGTGTTCCGCAGCGAAATTCCGACGTCAGTCGGAATGAAGCGAAGGACGCCGAACCGTGAAAATCTTTGATTTTCACGAGTGAGGCGAGCGAATCCCTGTTCCATATCCGTCCAGCGCAAAATTAAATGCAGATAATGCAGGCGAAATGGCAACTGTCAGAGCTCTTCGCAGAGTTCCGGTTTTTGCCTAACGCTCCTTGTCCTGATTTTATCGGGACACGCCGTACGCTTTGAGGCTTCATAGAAGCGCGCGACGTCATTCATGAAGCTGGATGACTCCGCCCGCTCGGCGGACGATTCGAGATTTTAGAGCTAAGCCTTGCGCGTTTTTTGTTCATTTTTTATTCGCCGGGCCGACAACTTAAAATGAAACATGATTGTAGACGGAACTTATCTTTATCCTTGGACGGGGGTTCGATTCCCCCCATCTCCACCAGAGTTTAGTGGTTACGCAAAACTCTCGGTGATACGGGATTTTTTGCGGGCGCAAATAGCGGGAATCGAATGCCGGAGGCGGCGGGGTGCCCTTTGGGCCGCCGCTGAGGCAAGCCCGCACGCCGAGCCGATGAAGGCGAGGACGGTGCGGGCGATTCCCCCCATCTCCACCATTGCAAAAACGGCTTAATAGACGTATAATGTCATATTACGTCAATTGTTTTATTGTATCGGTATTATATTATCTAATCGTGCCTACAGTGTTTAAAGAATCCTCCAAGGGCAGTGGAAAAGGTCCTGTCGCAGATAGTGTGAATTGCGGTTCGCTGTCTGTTTCGAAACCACAAAAAACAACGAGCTGGACCATATCTATGATCCTCAGTTTTCCTTCTCGAGAAGAAGCCGAGGATTTCGCGAAGGATAGAAATTTGCTAAAAGAGCCTGCAGTCGCCGGATCTTTTAAGCGCGCAGCCGCAGAGAGTAATCAGAAAAAAGCACGTCCTATTGAGGAGCTTTATAAAAAATATGGAGTTTAGCGCTACCTACCTTCCAGAATTTGGTTTGAGTTTGCAGAAATTACCCAAGAAACACGGACAACATGTCCTTAAAAAGATAAAGACAATTTTGGCAATCAAAGATCTGAGTGTTTTTAAACATATAAAACCTCTGGCTCTTCCCATCGGAAGGGCTACACATAGGCTGAAAATGAGCGAGTACCGGATATTCGTTAGAGTTGAAGGCAACAATTTTGAATTTCACAACGTCATAAAAAGAGGAGACGCTTATAAAAAATAGAATGTCTCTGCAGTGAGCTAGGAACGCATGACCGATTTCCCTTATTTGACCCCCCATTCTTCCGCCTATATATTTACCCCCCTCTCTAATACCCAACCCGTGTCCGTAGAAATAATCCTTCCAAATGGACCCGACCACCTCGCCGAAATCGATCGCTAAGGCATGGACTAAACAAAATTACGCCACGCCTTCGATGTTATTTTCAGAGGAAAAACCGTCGGAGCCGATGCCTATCTTGAACGCTTCGGGGGAATAAGAGAATTCATAAGCTTCCGACCCAAAACTAAGTTCGGCACGAAACGCCGATCTTGACTTTATTTCGCCAAACAGCTATAATCGTACTAGATGTAAGCTTTAAGCTTACTATCAGTATGTATATAGACAACAATCCATCTAAAGGCCAATACGTCGAGGTCTTATTACGATCTTCAAAAACCGTCTTTTCCACCAAAGATATTGCTTTGTTATGGGGCGAAAAGGTGGAGGCTAACGTTCGGCTGAGACTGAGCAGCTATGTAAAAAACGGAAAGTTAATACGGATCCGTCATGGCATTTATGCAAAAGATAAAAACTATGACCGTTTTGAATTTGCGACCCGAATCTACACGCCTTCTTATATCAGCTTCGAGACGGTCTTGACGCGTGCCGGAATAAATTTCCAGTATTATGGAAATATATTTGTTGCGTCTTACGTTACCCGTGAAATTGAGGCCGATGGTCAAAAAATATCTTTTGTCAGAATGAAAGATTACGTTTTAAGTAATACCGTCGGAATTGAGCATGTGAACGATGTGGCTATTGCAACAAAAGAACGCGCATTTTTGGATCGGATATACGTTACTAAAGATTACCATTTTGACAACTTGGATGCCTTGGACCGAGACAAGGTTTTTGAAATTTTGCCGATATACCGAAACAAGAGAATGACTAAAAAGGTCAAAGAATATTTTAAGGAAATCACATGACACTCGATTACCCAAAACATAAAAACATCTTACTGCAAATCCTGAAGGATATTTTTTCCGATACTTCCTTATCTCCATACTTGGGTTTTAAGGGAGGCACGGCCGCGCTGATGTTCTACGGATTAAATCGTAATTCGGTCGATATTGATCTTGACCTTCTGGACAAGAGCAAGGAGCGGGAAGTATTTGATAAAATCCAAAAAATCGCAAAAAGTTATGGTCGCATTGTGGACTCAAGAGTAAAAAGATTTAGTCTTATATCAATCATTGCGTACGATTTAAAATCGCAAAATATTAAGATTGAGGTGAATCGTCGCGATTTTGGGTCCAAATATGAATTAAAAACACTGCTCGGCATTTCGATGTTGGTGATGACAAAAGAAGACATGTTCGCCAATAAGCTGATGGCAATGTATGAAAGAATTGGCAAGACCAGCCGCGACATCTATGACGTGTGCTTTTTTGCAAAGAACAATTGGCCGATAAATAGAAAATTGGTCGAAGATCGTGCCAAGATGCCTTTTGATAAAGTTGTGAATAAATGCGTGCATCTTTTAGATAAAATGAATAATCGCCACATTCTCGACGGACTGGGGGAAATGCTTGCCGAATCGCAAAAGGATTGGGTTCGAGCAAAGTTGCGAACCGATACTATCTTTTTATTAAAAGCTTGGTTGAAAAGCGAAAAATAATTTACTTAATCTTTTCAATAAAACTTTTATACAGCGTGTCAAACGCGATCTTTGTATCCTTTTGATCTATAAAAATTATTAAACTCGTATATGTTGACGAAATCTCCGAGATATTAATGGCCTGCAAGGTGATGCATTGTATCACATGGTAAATCAGCCCGGGAATGTCGGTGTATTTTTCATCAAACTGCATTTCCAGCGCGACCAGATTTGCCCGCACATATTTTGGCGTATTTTTAATGACCTCTTTAATCGTCGTCACCGCGGACGCGTCCGCGATAAGAGTTATCTCATTTGTCCCCTGATTAATAGCAATAAAACCGTTCTTTTTGTAAATGTCGCCGTACAATTCCTGCAATTTGGTGAAAACCTG
>JACRID010000004.1 GCA_016220145.1 Candidatus Peregrinibacteria bacterium | reverse complement strand
TTCTCAGGGCATATTTTGCCAACCCCGATCCCTTCTATTCTTACAGGTTCTATTCGGGCCGATTCCGGAAAAACCTCTGCCGCTCAACAAAAAATCAACTTCAAATTTTTAACCCAAGAAAAATATGGTGAAGCTCCAAAATTTAGCCTTTGCTTAGAGGCTAAAATATGATATAATTGCACAAAGTAAAAAATAATAACAAATAACAAAAATATATATGACAAAAGCAAGACGTCTTTTCCACACGGCGCGCGGCGTTCTATTCGTTGCATTGGTTTTGGTTACGGGATTTGGCGCATTATCTTCCGTATATGCCGCTACAACCTCAAGCACCACCGGTACGCGGGTTTCGCTTCCGGATTCCTCAACAAACACCGATGGGACCGTTAGATCAATAACCCGCGATGTAAACGTGGATTTTGGCGTAGACATCGGACCAAACATACCGAGCGGAGCGCCGGGATCGTCCGCCACCCAGCCGCTGCCTAAATTTTCGGGCATAAACGCACCGGTTTGGATCAATTCAACCGGACCGGTTCAAGTTGGCGATGACATGATTGTTTACGGCATTACGGACGTTAGAAACGGACTGGTTAATAACGGGCCGAATGCCGGAGCGGCAGCCGCGGCAGCCGGAGAAACATTAACCGTTAATGCATATCCTGCCGGCAATACGGCGAAGAAATATTTATCATCGGCGGGCGCGCCGCTCGGTTCAATTGGCGGCTTTTCATTCTCCAGTGTTTACAACAAAAACGTAAAAATAACTCAACTCGTACTTGCAAAAAGCGGTACCACTCCAAACGCAAATATCACCAGAGTATCCGTCGTGGTAACCAACAATGGTCAAGTTTTGGGCGCCGCAAGCTCCACATCGATAGCGAATCAAACCGCTTTCACATTCAGCCCCGCTCCGATTATACCTGCAAATGCGGGTGACGTTCATTTTGATTTCTTTGCAACGGCCAACGCCGGAAACGGAACCGATTTCACAATGACCGTAAACTCCATCGCCGCGTCAACCGTGGCGGCAAGCGCGTCAATACCGATTTACGGCATGCCGTACCAGATGAATACGACTTTTGTAAACGCGAACGGACTGCCTCCGGCGCCGGCAATAACTTTAACCGCACCCGTGGGCAATCAAAAAGCCGGAACTCAAATTACTTTAACATGGAGCGCAACGGACGCCGATTCATGCGCAGCGGCATCACCGGCAAATTGGACGGCATTAACCGGCACATCGGGAGTTTCGGCAACCATAACAACACCGGTGGCAACCACGGACTATACAATACGTTGCATCGGACCCGGAGGCAGCACTACCGGTTCCGCAACGGTAACGGTCACGCCTGCACCGACGGTTACCATGACGGCATCATCTAATAAAATCACAGTCGGAGATACAGTCAATCTCACGTGGACATGGGCAAATATAGAGTCATGTCCGGGAAGTGCAACATCGACAACAAGCGATGCAATTACGAGCATAACCAGCAATTTATCAATTGCAACACCACCATTGGGACGCACGACATATTCGATAACATGTCGAAATGCTGCCGGAGCAACTGCCACTTCTTCTGTGACGGTAGAAGCGATAGCTGCCCCCACGATTGTTAACTTTACGGCAACACCCGCCAGCATTCCATCCGGAGCTCAAACCATGCTCAACTGGAATGTTCAAAACGCCGATGCCGGATGTTCCATTACATCATCGTCGGCAGGCTACATCTCAAATGCTGTGTCCGGCTCAGTAACCTTAAGTCCAACAACAAAGACGACATACACGCTATCATGCATCAATACGGCAAACACACGTATAGTTACTGACAAGGTTGTAACGGTTACAGCACCGCCGAGGCTGACTTTCACCAACTTACAATCAAGCTCAGTCCAGTCTTTTAGCGCCCCGGATTCAACCGGCTGGTCAACTAATCAGCTATTACTTAATGCCACGGCAAATTCAAACACAAATGACAAACCACATGTTGACTATATTCTAATAAAATATGAAGGTAATGAGACTGATCGAAATAGATTTGCCAATTTCTCATTAAGAAAGGGCAATGTAACAACAGCTATAGGCAAGTTTGAAGGGTGGAAGAATATGGGCTCTGCAGCAGCCCCGCGATGGACACTTAAATTTTCCTTTTCGCCAGCCCAATCATACTCGACAGGTACTATCGCCAGCTACCAACTTTACGGCGACATAGCTTGCGGAACAGTCAGCCCGTTTGCTTTTATACTGGATCAATTCGACGACATTCATTATACCGATCCCCCTGCCACAATAAGCGGGCTTCCGTTTACAAAACAGTATCGTAGCTTCCGAACATGCCCATCGTCAGGACTTTTTCCAATAAAACCACCGACTATCCCGCTTCTTATTAATTTTAACGCCCCCGAACCGGCGCCAACCGAAACAGCGGGCTTCTTTGAACCGTTTATACAAACCGCACGCGCGGAATTTATTCCGACCGCATACGCACAAGCAGCAGCGCTCAGCCGACCGCCATATAATCCGGTTACCGTGCTGGACAATCTTTACATTCAGGGCGGTGGCGCAGCGGCAAACGAACCCGGCAATCTGTACGTCGAGGGATACCTTCAAAATGTCAACGGCGCTTTGTTAATCAACGACGACACAAATATCGCCGGCTTTCTGAATGCCGATGGCTCTATGGCGATCGGCGAAAATTTACAAGTTTGGAACAATTTACAGGTTTTGGGAAATACAAGTATGGCCGCTTTGACCGTTGCAAACGGCGCAACCGTAAACGGCGCATCAACAATAGCCGGCGTGCAGCTTAATACAAACAACATTACCACTACCGGAACACTTTCCGCGGACGCAGGCATCACTACAAAGGCCAACCTTGCCACTTCAAATGCAGGTAATACGACAGGGGTCACCATTGGAGCAAACGGGGACATTAGTGCAACAGGCTCAAATGGATCATTCTTAATTACCACCAGCGACGGTAGCGGCAATGGAGAAATGCCGGGCTTCAAGATGACCGGCGTTGACGATTATGTGACAACACTCAGCGCGGCTATTAACAACGCAGTTTCAACCATCACCGTAGCTGGCAACAACTACATTCTGCCGGGGAAAACAATCATTATTGACTCTGAAAAAATGCTTGTTCTGAGCAAGTCCGGCAGTAACACTCTATATGTTAGCAGAGGAAGCAGTGGCACTTCAGCCGCAGCTCATGTTGCAGGCGCTACAATTAACAAAAGTATATTTACGTCGCTATACAATGGGAATTTCACCACTTCCGGAAAAATAACTTCCAATGCAATCGGGGGATTCTATATGGTAAAGGCTCTTAGTAACACCCCAAACCTTACCAGCCTTAGCGCATACTGCTCATCTAATGATTCACTCGTTAGTTGTAATGGCACTGCCGACCCGGGCAACAGCTATATGGGAACGGTCGTTGAAAAAAGTTCTTCTCAAAAGCGTTGCAGTGTTATAGCGGCCAGCCCAAATTCATATATCACAGTTCAGGCAATTTGTTTTGATCCTGAAGGTTCCGCTCCCGCAAATGTACCGACACCCACTTCGGGTACTGCGGGGAGTGGATATACTTCCGCACAAGTCACTGCAACCATAGAACAGTGGTAGAAATTCTCAATTGACAACCAAACCAAAAAACAGCGCACTCGCTACTTCCGCGCTGTTTTTTTAATCTCGGTAACGCAGCGATCCTTCAGTTTTTGGCTCTGAAGTTTCGCGCAAAGCTTTAGATCCTTTTTCGCAAGCGCCTGCAGATAAAGGTCGCCATCCTGAAAACTCGGCGGGGCAACCACCCCTGAACTCTGTGAATTCTGCGCCTCCTGCTTAACCGGCAAAACTTCGGTTTCCGCCTTTATTTCAACTGGCGAAACCGCGGCGCTCTCCTCCTGCTGTGAAGCTGCACTTCTGTCCCGAGAACCGAAACAACCTGTCATTGAAACCGTAATCAGCGCAACCGCGCCTATCAAAAGTATTTTTTTCATAATTTTAGGTTAGATTATTTTATACCAAGGTTCATCTTATAAGATTTTTAGAGTGCTGAAAAGAGCCAAATACGCCGTAAATTCTCACGAATCTGCTGGAGATAAAAATATTAACCTGTAAATCATTTTGCTTGGCGACAATTGTCCGAACACTTTATGTCAAGTTCTGTATGTACAGAACTTTAATGCTGTTTTACTTTAGACTGAAAATACGGTATAATTGTATATAGAAAATTAACACATAACTTTATGGCGGGAAAATCATACTTTAAGGTTTGGCACGGAGTATCAACCGGCATCTTTGCGCTCGGGCTTGGTTTGGGAATCACGCTTTCGACCGGCGGGGTTTTTGCAGTGTTGATGGCTCCAAGCGACCCTGCCTCACCTCCACGCACAACAATCACCAATGCGGTTGATCTTAGCGGCGGAGTTAACCTTGGACAAAATGCACCCAACGGAAATCCGGGCAATTCGGCGACCCAACCGGTCCCAAAATTTTCCGGCATTAATACACCTTGGGTGGTAAATGATGCTGGTCCTGTGCAGATACCCGACGATGCCGTACTTTACGGACTTACGGACATAAAGGGAGCAATTATAAATACCAAATCCGGACAACCTGTCAAAATCTTTGATAGCGTATCGATACAAGGGGATGCTCGTTTTGATGGCAGACTTGTGTCGAACGCGACCCCGAATGCAAATGGTGTACGAAATTTGGCAGTAATTCCGAATGCGGGTGGATACTCGGTAAATCTTGACGTGCAAGGAAGTGTTGGTGCGACGGGGAATATCACACTGGGAGGAAACCTTACCACATCAACGGCGCCGGACGGGAACGGCATAAGAACTTTGAATATCAACCCATTGAGTGGCGCACTTAAGGTTCAGGTGAACGGCAATGAGTCGGTTACGCAGAAGCTGAATGTGGGTCCGGATTCTCTTAATCCATACATTAATGCAACCATCAACGCAT
The DNA here is from genome assembly GCA_016220145.1 of Candidatus Peregrinibacteria bacterium. Lineage (GTDB taxonomy): Bacteria > Patescibacteriota > Gracilibacteria > UBA1369 > UM-FILTER-53-11 > JACRID01. The sequence goes on along the minus strand of JACRID010000004.1, from coordinate 8,857 downwards.
TATCCGACAAAACGGGCATTTTAACCGCACACAACATTTTCAGTGATGTCCAGATTACTGCAGGTATCGAGACTGCAACTATTACACCCGTGGTAGGCATAGGCGGCAGGTGCGACCCGGGTTACAACGGATGCCCTGCGGATGGGTTTTATCGTTTCACCGTTAACACTCCAAGCACCACCGATACCAGAACAATAATCACGCCCAATGGATTGGAATCTTCTTCTACCTCTACAGCCAATGATAGTGGAAACATTGTTGCCAATTCAGGCATATATATAAAACCCGACGGAAGTTTAACTGCAATTGGCGGCACGGGTAATCCGGCTCCTTCTCTGTTTGGAACTTTGGGAGGACCAGGGACCATATCCACCAGAGAAAATATATTGGCAAGCGGAAGCATTGTGGCGGACAACAACATCGTTGGTATGAAAGGGTTAGGTACTTTAGGAAATTTAATTGGGGGCGCTTTAACGGTTAATGGAGCAAGTACGTTGAAGAGTAATGTAAATGTTACTGGAAACATCGTAGCTACTGGCGCTATTGGCACCATCGGGACTATTACCGCTGGTTCTAATATCACATCAACAAATGGGAATATCACCGCAAACAAAATTGGCGCGTATTACAGGCTTGATAACCAAAAAGATTCTACAGCAGGGAATACCTTGGTAAATGCACAATGCGAATCAGGAGACATTTTAACCAGCTGTAACGGAAAAGCCACAAATGATAATACGTCATTTATTGGAACAAATATCCGTGATGGAGTGTGCACAGCATTTGGGAGAACACCTTCAGGCTATTCCTCAAGCATAGGCGTCCAAGCCATCTGCTTTAACCCGAATGGGAGCACTCCGATCGCCTATAATGTGAGCACCAATCCGACCGGTTACGTCGGAACTCTTACCAATCTGTAATTGACGTCGTTCCTGTGCTCAAGATTGCGTCAACGCTCGGCTGCACAGGATTCCCTTTCATAGCAGGGGTTTTGTTTTTCAAGCTGTTTTTCTGAAGATCGTTCAATATCTTATCAACACCTGGCTGCGAGGTTGCAGTCCCGTTAGTCAAACTATTTTGATTAAGTTCGTTCAATACCTCATCAATGCCCGGTTGCACGGGTAACTGTTTTTCCGTGGCGACACTTCCCTTATTCCCCTTATAAAAAACAAAAACGGCATATCCAAGAATCAACAATACAACAACTATGCAAAGCACGATCTTTTTATTTCTTTTCTTCATAGATCTAAGATACCTAAGCGATTAAAGACCAAGCTGTTTGCGGATTTCTTCCGCTTTTTGCGCATCCTCCTGCGCTTTGGAGCCCTGCTCCTGTTTCATTTCTATGTCAACCCAGTCTTCGAAATGCTGCTGTGCAAGCTTTTCAAGCTGCGGAACGTGTTCCTCTCCAAGTTCGGCAAACTTCTTTCGTTCCTCTTCAAAAATTTTGATGAGTTCATCAACTTGAGATTGCTTCAACTTTTGGATAGACTCCACAATCCGCAATTTTTCGTCTTTCGTAAGGGAAATTGAACCTGCAAGCAGATGCAAAAAATACTGCTCGTCGAAGCTCAAACTGTGCGGCGGAATTTTCATCTTAAGCTGCTGGCCAAGTTTTGAACCAAGCTGAAAATTGGCCGGTTTGCTTGGCTTTGGAGGAAGCGGCGGCGTGCCAGCCGCATTCGGGTCAAATACACCTTGACCACCCTGCTGTCCTTGTTGCGGCGGAACCGGTTGGAAACCCGAAGCGCCCGCGGAAGCGCCTTGTTGTGAAGATTGATCGTCCATATCAAGGGCCATCTTACAATATATTTTTTGGGTTGAAAAGAGGAAATTAATGGCCAGTTCATGGGCGTGGTGATTTCATAATTATTGGCAGTATTTTTCAAGCTAAAAAACTTGATTTTAAGAGGGAAAAGGTGGAATATGTGAGCGTACACTTATACATATAACCGCTAGCAATATTATGCAAATTACAGATGAGAAATTGTATGACCTTTGCAAGAGATATGGCTTTCAGACCAAACTTTGGCGACAGAAGTTTATTGGGCTTTTGCCGGAGGTAAATCGCAGGTGTTTGTATGAAAAAAAAGGATTTTTTTCGGTTTTTGAATTTGCCGCCAAACTTTGCGGGCTTTCCAGGGAACAGGTTTGCTTGGCGCTAAATTTAGAAAAAAGATTTGAAGATAAGCCGACCTTAAAAAGCATGCTGGAAAATGGCGAGGCGAGCATCAACAAATTGGCTCGGGTGGTTTCCATTGCCACGCCGGAAAATGAGGAGGAATTGGCGGCGAGAATTAAGGTTTTGCCGATAGCGGCTCTGAATACTTTGGTGAGGGACGAGAAATACGCACAGAATAAAAATGCAAGCGGTCAAATTTCCGGAGTGGGTCTTAAAGACAAAAATGGCTTGCCGAAGCCACTTTCGGTAACCGAGGGTCTGTACGTACACGACTTCGAACTCGCCGATGATGTCACGGCGGAACTTGGCGAACTCCACTCCAGGGGCATTGACGTGAATGCACTTTTACGCAAAATGTTGAGAAAACGGCGAGAGGAGATTGAGGAAGAAGTTCGAAAAAACGAACCGGCATCCAAGAAGACGGGCGGTGATATCGGGCCAACGCGAACCGGGGCGAAGGCAATTGCATCGCGCTATATTCCGGTGGCAATCAAAAAAATTCTACACGAAGAATATGGCACAAAGTGTTCAATCCAGACCTGTAAAAAACCGGCCCAAATCATCCACCATACTCAAAGGTTTGGCCTAAGCCAAAATCACGACCCGAGATTCTTGGCGCCGCTTTGCAAGGAGCACCATGCGATTGCTCATAGCATTGACCTTAGTTATAATGCGCATGCTTTTGGGGCGGTTAGCTCAGTTGGTTAGAGCGCAGCATTGACATTGCTGAGGCCACAAGTTCGAATCTTGTACCGCCCACCAGGACGCATCCCGCAGAGCGGGATGCGCTAGCAGACAACAAGCAAATCCTAAAAATGGAAGAGAGCGGGTTGTTTTAGGTAGGTAACAGCGGATTTGGCCGTTGAAGAGTTTTCTATTTTTGTCGGCTTTTTTGCCGAAGAGCCCGGGAAAACTTTCAAGAGAACAATTCTTGCTTTGCGCAAATTTCTTGCCAAAATTGCGGTACATTTCTTGAACCTGAGGTTTTTCCTCAAGGCGTTCGCCATAAGGAGGATTGGTGATAAACGTGCAATTTTCAAACTCGGCAAAATTCAGATCGTTAAAATCGCGGCATTCAAATTTAAGATCTTCAAAACCGGCGCGCGCCGCATTTTCTTGCGCGATCTTTATCGCGTTCGGGTCGATATCGTAACCGAAAAAGGATGCGCCATTCTGGCGCATTAATGTATTGGCCGAGCTTCGGCTCGGCCTGGCTTCCGCAATCTTTTTGGAATCCATCCAAGCCCATTTTTGAAACGCAAATTCCCTCTTCAACCCCTGCGCAATGTTCCGCGCAATCATCGCCGCTTCAATCAAAATGGTTCCACTCCCGCAAAACGGATCAACAAGTCGCCTCTCCGGCTTCCAATCCGAAAGCTTCACCATCGCAGCCAAAGTCGCCTGTGTGCGATACCCGCGCTTGTGCAAACTTTCGCCCGAAGAATCAATACTGACCACAAACTGATCTTTATTCGCCTTCACGACGATCTGATAAACAACCCCGGAATTTTCCGGAAAAACGTCAATCTTGTGCGTTTGCGAAAGCCGCCTCACAACCGCCTTTTTCACAATACTCGGAATGCAACATGGACTTCACGCTCGTCGCCTTAATCGGAAACGCGTCATTTCTCCCATTCCAACGCATTCACCTGATCAAAAAGCCGGTCAAACGTCATCGCCTCAAACTCGCCCATCTTGATCTGAACCCTATCCGCACAGCGCAACCACAAATTCGCCCGAACAAGGGCAGATTCGTCTCCGTTAAAGGTAATTCTGCCGTCCTCTGTTTTTGAGTTCCAAGAATGCCTATTTGACAAATCCTCAATTCGTGCTACGATGCCCCCTTAACCTATTTTTATGAATCACCATCGCCACGATCCGGATATTCCAACAGGAGACGTTTACGATACCACGGGACATGATGCACCTGCGGGACTTAGGCAGATACTCCAAATAATGGCCCCTCATGTGGTTCCCGTAGCGACAAACATAGCTAAATATATTAAAGATGATGCGCTGGTTGTTGATGTGGGCTGCGGCCCTCATCCCATTGGCGGATTTGCTTTGAAATACACAAAAGCACCTGATGCGCGGGTGATAGGACTTGATATTATTCATCCGGACGAAATGGGAAAAGCCACACCGGCATTACCGGAAGACATTAAGCGCAGATTCTTATATATTCGTCAAAACATAGGCCTCCTTGCTCCGGATACGATTCTTAATCCAACCGAAACAACCGATCCGGCCTGCGCTGATAAACTTCATAAATTGGCCGCTTTTTTGCAATGCGAAAGCCCGAACCAAGCGCAAGCGGACGTGATTATACTTTCGGGAATACTGCCATATATACCTTTGGGTGAACCTCTTGATTTCCTGTTTGAGAGATTAAAACCCGGAGGAATAGTTATAGTCGCAGGCATCGCCATGTTTTTTATACAGAACAACGAAATACATAAACATCCGAATGGAAGAAAAATGGCAGATTTCAGACGTTACCTGGAAGAAGATGATGGCATGGAAATTCTGGAGCACATCCATTGCGGATACGTTGTAAAAAAAGACTTCTTGCCAAAATTGGCGATTGAATGCGACAAAGAAACTCATAAGAGATGCGCGCGTACACATAAAGACGTAAAAACCGATGTACGTAAAACCATATTCGAATTTTATGCAAAACAAAGGGGGCCAGTAAGACCGATTAAGTTGGGAACTTTCCCCGTTGGTCCCAAAACCATTGTTGAAGAAATAACGCTAACAAACCAAAGAAGATTATTAACCTCCGTCTTCCCATTGGTATGCAAAGATGGTCAACACCAGGATGAACTGATGTTTTGCAACAACGAAATTATTGTGGCGCGCAAGCCGGACGTGGCGGTATCCGTACGCACGGGAGGCGCTTCTTTACTCGGGCCCCTCTTGGGGAATTAGCCCCCATTTGCCGTTTTGCCGAATGTTAGATAAATTGGGCCTGTTCGGCATATTTGCGGGCGACTAGCTCAGCCGGTTAGAGCGCCGTCCTCACACGACGGAGGTCACAAGTTCGAATCTTGTGTCGCCCACCACTGTTATGTTGTTTGCGTTACCTGTATAATGCCCGCAAATTATATTTTATTAACTTTAGAATGCAGAACAATCGTAAACATGACAATGTTTGATAAATATCCCGCTACGGGCATCTATTCTTTCAGCCTATTTGGCAGCAGCTGCCAGCAACCGATGTACCAACAAAGAGAACAGGATTGTTTGTATCCCATAACTTATTACAAACAGGACGGCATAACCATCAGACCGGGCACCGAAGAGGAAATAAAAAGAGATACGGCACAACAACAATTATGCGTCAGCGGAGTAACCGAAGCGCGCGGTAATGCAAAGGTCAATGATATCAGCCAGTCTTTGTTATATCTTATTTTAGGCGCAGGCATTCTGGTATCCAGAAAATTATTATCATTGGCGGAGGTGCGGCCGGAATGATGGCGGCGGCGGCAGCGGACCGAAATCCTGCATGCGAAGTCACTCTTTTTGAAAAAAACGATCATCTTGGCGCAAAAGTGATAATAAGCGGCGGTGGAAGATGCAATGTTAAAGAGGCGCTGAAAAACTATCCGCGCGGAGCCAAGTTTTTGATGACGGCGATGTTCCGCTTCCCGCCCGAAAAAGTCATGGCATGGTTTGAAGAACACGGCGTGCGGTTGAAAACCGAAAAAGACTTGCGGGTTTTTCCGGTTTCCGACGATGGAAAAGAGATTGTAAGCGCGCTTGAAAAAGATTTGAGGCGCAAGAAGGTTGAGATTTTATTCAACATGGCGGTTACAAAGATCGCGAAGGACAGTGAAAAATTTAAGGTTACAACAAAAGATGGGCGCACTTTTACTGCTGATGCGGTTATTCTCACGACCGGCGGGAATGCAGGATATGATTTTGCGCAAGCTCTCGGGCACACAATCACTCCGCTTGGACCGTCGCTAAATTCTTTGGTTGTAGCGGAAAAATGGGTTGAAACATTGGCCGGAGTTTCTTTTGAAAAGGCGAAATTGAGACTTGGCGATTACGAACGTCTCGGAGCGTTTGTCTTTACGCATCGCGGAGTTAGCGGCCCTTCGGCGTTTGCACTTTCCAGCTACGCGGCGCATGAAACCATTTCCGAAAAGACTCCGCTGCGTCTTACAATCGATTTTTTCCCTGACGAAAAATTTGAAGCCTTTCAGCGTCGATTCTTGGACCTCATTCAAAAAAATCAGCAAAAGAATCTGGCGAACTTTCTGGACATTATTTTACCAAAATCACTGTGCTCAGTTGTGCCGTCTCTTGCAAAAATTGACGGCTCGATAAAGGCCGGATCCCTCACAAAAGAAAATCGCAATGTTCTCGCTCACCTGCTCAAAGAATTTCCAATGACGGTTACCGGCCGAAGCGGCGGAGAAGAATTTGTGACAGCCGGCGGCGTGTATCTTTCACAAATAAATACAAATACCATGGAATCCAAAATCTGCCCCGGGCTTTATTTTGCAGGCGAGATTATGGACGTCGACGGGTTTACCGGAGGATTTAATCTGCAGGCATCGTGGGCAACCGGTGCGTTGGCCGGTAACAGTGCGGCATAAAAACATGCTACTATATTGGTAAATCCTTTAACTTTATTTTTATGAAGAAAGTCACCATATACATCTCGCTCATTTTGGTTCTCCTTAATGCGTTGGCGTTCGCTCCGATTGCGGAGGCGAAGGCGAAACCAAAGGGAAAAGTTAAAAAAGAAAAAGTGGTAAAAGTGGAGGAATTCGGGTTTAACAGCGTTCAACAACTGACTGCCGACATATTTGACATCAATTCCGCGGAGAATTTTCTACTTATCCGACAGGGAAAAGGCGCAAATAAAAAAGTACTTACGTCCGGAGCAATTATTATAAAAGTCACGGGCAGCGGTCCACAGGCAGCCACTCTTACCGATTTGATAAAAGGTCAAACCGCGCACATATGGGCAAAGAAAAAACTGGGGGCAAAGAAAGAATATCAAGGGCTGATAATCACGCAGTTTCTTGGAGCCAAAGCGCTTGCCTCGCAGCCTCCTGTCGCCCAATTTGCCGCAAGCTCTTCGCAGGGTCTGGAAAATGCCGGGCCTTCGCTTGCGGTTTCACTTTCAAAAGCGTTCGGTAGCGACGTGAGAATTTCTTATACCGTTTCGGGAACGGCAACCGGCAGCAGCACGGATTTCACTTTAACAAACGGCGATCTTATTATCGCAGCCGGTCAAACAACCGGGATTATACCTCTCACTATTGCCAACGATTCCGCACAAGAAACGGATGAAACGGTCGTCGTAACCCTGACGGCCGCCACAAATGCAACTCTTGGCGCGCAAAAAGTTCACACCTACACAATTCAAGACGATGATCAATCCGGAGTCGGATTTTCGACATCGGCTTCAAGCGGTGCGGAAAATGTGACTTCGGTGAATATACCGGTAACTCTCAGCACAGCTTCCACCAAGGAAGTACGCGTGGATTACACGGTTAGCGGAACGGCAACCGGCGGCGGCACCGATTTTACACTTGCAAACGGCACAGCCGTAATCGCAGCCGGACAAACCAGCACGAATATAACGGCTACGGTTGTTGATGATAGCGCCATTGAAGCTGCCGAAACAATCGTCGTCACCTTGAGCAATCCGACCAACGCGACACTTTCTTCAAAAACCGTACATATCTACACGATTACGGATAACGACCAGCCTACAATCGGTTTCGGTTCGGCAAGTTCGGCGGGCGCCGAGAGCACCGCAACGGTTACAATTCCGGTTACGCTTTCCGCCGCTTCCGTGAGTGCGGTGAGCGTAAATTATGTGTTAACCGGTACTGCAACCGGCGGCGGCACCGACTACACTCTGGCAAACGGCACCGTCACCATTCCGGCGGGCCAAACCGCCGCGAACATTTCTTTGGCCGTGGTGAACGACACAATAGACGAACTTGATGAAACGGTGATTTTGACATTATCCGGTCCGATGGACGCAACTCTTGGCGCGACCGCGGTTTATACATATACAATCCAGGACAATGATAATCCGACTGTTCAATTTCCAACCGCATCGTCCAGCGGGCCGGAAAGCGTTACTCCGGTCAGCGTTGGCTTGACTCTTTCTGCAGCACCTGCGGCCGAAGTGCAAGTCGCCTATACCGTCAGCGGCACTGCAACTGGTGGAGGCGTCGATTACACTTTAGCCAATGGGACCACGACCTTTGCCGCAGGCCAAACCACGGCAAATATCTCCTTGGCCATTGTCGATGATGCCATTGCGGATCCGAATGAAACCGTCATAATTACACTTTCCGGTCCAACAAACGCCTCGCTTGGATCGGTTACGACGCACACATATACGATAAACGATAATGATTAAGGAACCTTAGTAAAGACGACCCAGATTCTTGAGTTGACAAAATCTGACTTTATGCGCAAGTTAAGGCATCCAGGATATGCTTTTTGCGCCACCACAAGAGATTTCAGCGATGCAGGAATTTGGACACGGCGAATTTACTAGTACCTCATCCTTTAAATTCAGTCTCGTAAAGGCATGGAAATATTTTTTGGGCTTTTTCGGTGGTGAATTTCCATGTGATCGTACGTTTGGCTTTGTTGCTTCTTTTTTCCCATGCCAGAACTTCGCGTTTTAATTCA
>JACRID010000054.1 GCA_016220145.1 Candidatus Peregrinibacteria bacterium | reverse complement strand
TCTCCTCCCACCATGTTTATGGATATTTGAGCTACCGCAAAAAACGCACTTTTTTTGACTGTCATATATGAAATGTTAAGAATATGTTTCCATTAAAACAAAAAACCATCACTCTTCCCACCAATTTGGTTAACAGTGCTGAAAAACTGATAAACCTCAAAATCGATCTCGGGCAGAAAATCACCGATTTTGAACGAAAGGGAAATGATTGGCTCGAACCTTGCCGGCAATTCATTTTAGACAGTAGGGAAGCCAAGAAAATCGCCCTATCCGAAGATAAAGAGGAAATGAAAAATTTTATCAAAAAAATCGGCTCGAACTTTATTTTAAAAGGTCGGGCAGTGCAGTGGCGCGCCAAAAGAGGCTGGCGTGCCACAACCAATTTGAACAAATTTTGCACTGATACTGTCCCAAAATGGGCGGATGAAACGAGGTAGTTTTGGCTAAGAGAAAAGGATAAAGTGCATTTATAGTACCTTAACCTCAATTATTATGCCCAAAAAAATCCAATTTGCAAGAAATGCGGTAGTTTTAGAACGGTCAAACAAGGGTCAAGGCGCGGTTTGAAAAGATACCAATGCAAGGACTGTAAGGAGTGTTTTTCAATAGATTTCAGGAGCAAGAAAATTGAATCGGTAATAGAAGATCATATTGACGGGAAACCGATACGAAAAATAGCCGATAAAAACAAACAATCGAAGTCAACGATTGAAAGAAAATACTACGAACAGTTTAAAAAAACTTCCGCACAATAATGAAATAACAAAACGACATTGCGATCGTTTTTGCGGCATTTTGATCGTTGATGGAAAGTTTGTAAAGGTACGCGGATTTGAGAAAAAAATTCCGCTTCTTTGGGGAATCGATTATCTCACTCATGATATTCCCATATTCATATTAACGGCTTCGGAAAGCTACGAAAGCTGGCTTAAATATTTCGAGTATTTGAAAAGCATTCGATATCCGATGCAGATTGTGGTTTGTGACGATAACGAAAATATTAAACTGGCGGCACGGTATATTTTTCCAAATGTAATCATCCAAACGTGCCAAAACCATTTTTTGGAAAACATACGGCGGGATCTGCAAGTTAGGACAGTGGAGAAATATAAACCCTTCGTTGATGACTTAAAAAACGAACTGTTTTCCAACAAAATAAATAAGCAGGATTTTGAGAAAAAAGCATTCAAATTATTCAAGAAATACGAGCATGATTTAATCGCTGTTTCGTATCTTCTTCGCATTCAAAAATATACACAAGAATTAACCAACGCTTCGCTTGTGAAACATACTCCGCGGACAACAAATTTGATGGAATTATACAACTCTCACCTTGAGGCAAGATTGAAGTCTATAAAGGGCTTTAAATCCTTTCAGTCAGCCCAAAAGTGGCTCAATGCATACATACTGCGACGACGATTTAGGAAATTTCGCTCTTGTTGCAGGAAATTTGGCTATCTGAACGGCAAAACCTCGATTTCTAAGACAATGCGCAAAACAGCCGTTTTACCGCATCTATTCGTCTAACCATCCGCCCATTTTGGGACAGTATCTCTGACTGGCAGGGGCGGTAGGAATCGAACCCACAACTCTTCTTTTGGAGAGAAGCGTTATACCACTTAACTACGCCCCTTCGAACACCTGTTCAGCTAGAGAATGGTACAATGCATCGAGTTCTTTCGCAATCTTTGCATTGGAGTAGCGTATGGAAATGCATCCTTGATAATCATCTCTTTTCCGAATACCGGTATGCGGTTTTATATAAGGCTTTATAAATTGATTTAAAGGAATGCCGGTCATAGTAGACCAAAAATGATGTTGTTTCTTCTTGTTATGGTATTCATGAAGATGAATGAGAGCTCGAAATTTGGATTCTTCAATAAAAAAAGCGTTTCTTAAGGCAAAAAGAAAAACCTGAACTAATTTGGGATCTGAATTTGTAAATTGAACTTGGGACAGTCTTCTTTTACTGCCCTCGCACCAAAAAATTATGGCGGTAATAAGTTTCAGTAATTTTTTATTTTTTAACAATTTCATTTTACGGATAAATTTGGCTGCTTCTGTTTGAAATTGAAGAAGGGCCAAATATCTTCTCGCTCGCATCACTTCAATGCCTTTTTCGCGTCCTGTAAGTTCCCGCTCTTTTATTTGATCTAAAATATTTTGAGGCAATGGGATTTTGCTGACCCAGAGCGAAGTCGTACTTTTTGCTATATCAAGTTGTTTGGAAATTTGAGGAATAGAAAAACCTTTCTTCCTCATTTTTACTGCTTTATTTTTGAGAAAAAGTGATTTCATTTCTGGTAGAAAGCCTATCACATAACTCAAAATAGTCCAGATTTAAACCCTACGCGTCCGGAGGGATATTGTAATACTTGATCAGAAACTTTGCTATGTCGGCGAAAAGCGGAGCGGCCGTCGAATCCGCCCAAATGGAACTGCGCGGGCGGTCAATTTGAGTAAGAATTATAAAACGCGGATTCTTCACGGGTCCAAACCCGATGAAAGAAGCAATTGTGGTGCCGGGGCCCGTCAGAGGTTTGCCGCGCTTATAAGTTTGAGCGGTGCCGGTTTTACCTGCGATGTGATAACCGGGGATCACCGCTCTTTTTGCGCCTCCATTTTCAACAACGCTGACCATCATGGCCGTAATCGTTGCGGAAGCTTTTTCCGAAATCACGCGGCGCACCTGTTCCGGTTCAACTTCCGTCATCTTTCCGTTTTTATCGGTGATTCCGAGCAAAATGTGCGGCTTCATCAAAATGCCGTTATTAGCCAGTGCCGCCACGGCCGTTATGAATTGTATGGGCGTCACGGCAATACCCTGTCCAAAAGCGTATGTAATCAATTCGCTTTCCGCCCATTTGGAACCTTCCTTTATTTTTCCGTTTTCTTCATCCTCAAATTCAACATAAGTCCGCTCCCCAAAACCAAACTTTTTCAAATATCGATAGAAAAGTTCACGGCCCATTTTCCGTGAAACAAAAGCCATTCCCGTGTTAAGCGATTTTTCGAGAACCGTGCGCATATTCGTAATCCCGCCATATGTGTTTGTGGAATTGTGGATTTCAAATTCATCAACTTTAATGGGCCCTGTATCGTTAAAAGTCGTTTGAGGAGTCACGTCGCCGTCATCCAAGGCGATCGACATGGCGATAGTTTTAAAAACCGATCCCGGTTCATATAAATCCGCAACCGCACGGTTGCGATAAACGCCCGCCCCCAATATGTTTTTGAATTTTGAAATAATGATTTTTCCGGTTTCCATTACGGTTTTAAAAACTTGTATGCGGTAATGGGAATCCGCGTCCAAATACAGCCAATTTATTTCTTCGCCCGGATCGCCGGCCGTCACAATGTTTCCTTTTTCGGCATCGGTAAGGGTTATATCTTCGGTTTCGAGCGCTTTGCTGAAATTATTGGGATCAAAGGTGGGATAGTGCGCCATCGTAACTATGCGACCCGTTTTGGGATCCATCACAATGGCGAGCCCCGAATCGGCTTTTGAATCCTTCACCGCTTTTTCAAGGTATTTTTCGGTTTCCATTTGCACCGACCTGTCGATGGTCAAAGTGATGTCGTTGCCGTCAATCGCCGGTTGAATTATCAAATCGTCGCCGACAATTACTTGCTGGCCGGTTGCGTCCAGTTTTGTTTTAAATATGCCCTTCTTGCCGCGCAATTTTTCATCGAAGCTCTTTTCGATGCCATAAAGGCCGCTGCTGTTGCTTCCAACGAATCCCAGCACCTGCGCCGCCAATTTCCCCTCGGGATAATAGCGGTAATCTTTTTCTTGGAAATTAATGCCTGCAAATAAGTCTTTCTTTTCTTTTTTGTCCGCGGCAATCAAATCGCGAACTAGCTTTTCCGTTTCCGAAGGCGTTTTTTGACGCAAAATAACGTAACGGTTGCGCCCGACAAGAAGTTCGCTCAACCTGTCAATCGGAATATCCACAATCGGAGCAAGTATGCCGGCCGCATGATCACGATCTCCGATTTGCGCAGGATAAGCCGTAATCGCCACAGGCGTCACCTCTATGCCGGGTATATTTTTTGTCTCAAAAAACTTCAGCATTTCATCCGTCGGTGATTTGTATAAAATTATGGATTGGCGCGTTTTTTGGCTTAATTTCTCAAAAAGTTCATTGCGAAAATCCTTTTTCATGTCGTCTTCCGATTTCGGCGCAATACGCGCAAGTTCTTCCTTCGTTGGGTTATCGGGCAGCAGGCGTTTTTGCTCGCGAATGCGCTGCGCCTCGGTTTCAGCAGCCAACTGTTTGTCAAACAAAATGGGAGCTAATTTGTCGCTTAAATAAGCCGGATCTTTAATTAAGGTCGGGTCAGCAAAGAGCACCGGGAACGACGTGTTTGTAGCCAAATGAATTTCTTCGCCGGAATGGTAATCCTTGATCAAAATTTCTCCGCGGCGCGCACTGACTTCGCTATATCCAAGATGGCCCTCCTCGGCCTTCGCCAAATAATAACTCTTATTTATAACTTGCAGCCGGAAAAGCTGAATTAAAATGACAAACGCGGAAAATACGCTTATTCCAAGCAAAACGTAAATTCGGTTTATTTTTTGACGGCGTGCAAACATCAAGCCGTGTAATTATATCCTAAATTCTTGCTAATTTCCCGTCTCGCAACGATACTGTTGGCATATGAAAAAAGAAGTTTTAGAAAACGGACTGCGGGTCGTAACAAAAAAGCTGGCAAATACGCAATCGGTGACGGTTTTGATACTGGCCGGTGCCGGTTCTCGCTATGAAACGCATAAAAACAACGGCATTTCTCACTTTTTGGAGCACATGTTTTTCAAAGGCGCGAAAAAATATAAAAGCGCCAAGGAGGTTTCGGGCGCAATCGACGGCGTCGGCGGTGATTTTAACGCGTTTACCGGCAAAGAATACGTCGGATACTATGTGAAAGTGGCCAGCCGCCATCAAAAAGTGGCGATGGATGTTTTGAGCGATATGCTGGTACATTCCCGTTTTGACCAGCATGAAATTGATAAAGAACGCGGCGTGATTTTGGAGGAATATAATATGTATCAGGACACGCCCATGTATCAAGTCGGCTGGGATTTTGAGCGTTTGATGTACGGCGATCAGCCGATGGGCTGGGACCAAGTTGGCACAAAGGATGTGATTCAAAGCGTGATGCGCGAGGATTTTGTGGCTTATAAAAAGGCTTTGTACACGCCGGAAAATTTGATTGTCAGCGTCGCGGGCAATATCGATCACGACGAGGCTGTGGCGGAAGTGAAAAAATATTTTAAATTTGAAGATGCGAAAAAGGCTTACGGCTACGCGTCTTTAATGCCTAATCCGAGTCTCGAACGCGTGTTTTTAAAACACAAAAAGACGGAACAGGCGCACGTGGTGGTCGGTTATCCCGCTTATCACGAAGCCCACAAAGATCATTATGCCGAAAAAGTTTTATCCGTTATTTTGGGCGGGAATATGAGTTCACGCATGTTTTTGGCGGTGCGCGAATCCAAGGGTTTGGCTTATTACATCAGCACTTCGACGGATGATTATTTGGATACGGGTATTTTTTCAACTCGCGCGGGCGTTGATGTTAAGCGCGCCAAATTGGCGGTTGCCGCGATAAAAGAGGAATACGAGAAAATTTGCGGCGAGATGGTTGCGAAAGCAGAACTCGAAAAGGCCAAGGAATATTTAAAGGGGAAGTTGGTTTTGAGATTGGAAGATTCCGAGGAATACGCTCATTTGATCGGTAAAAGTGAACTTTTGCACGGCAAAATGGAAAGTCCGGAAGAAATTATGGAAGAAGTGGATAAAGTTACCGCGGCCGATGTTGCGCGCGTGAGCAAAGACTTGCTGCGGTCTGAAAATCTGCGCCTTGCGGCAATAGGGCCTTATGATGATAAGGAGGAGTTTGAGGAGATTTTGCGGAAGTAAGCGCAGGGGGCTTTTTATATTGGCATTTTTGGCTTAATAGCTTAGAATTTGCCTGATTTAACCAATAAATACTTATGGAACGCACGCTAGTACTTGTAAAACCGGACGGAATTCAGCGCGGACTCGTTGGGGAGGTGGTAAAGCGCTTCGAAAGAAAGGGTCTGAAGCTGATAGGCATCAAAATGATGTCGCTGGATGAAGCTATTTTGCGCGAGCACTATGCGCACATCGCCAGCAAACCGTTTTATCCTGGCGTTGAGAAATTTATGAGGAGCACGCCTGTTGTGGCGATGTGCTGGGAAGGGGTTGAAGCGGTTGAAACGGTGCGTTTGGTTGCCGGCATTACGAAAGCGCGCTCGGCTGCGCCCGGAACGATTCGCGGCGATTTGGCGATGAGCGTCGCATGCAACGTGATTCACGCTTCCGATTCATATGACAATGCGGTTAAGGAAGTTAAGCGTTTCTTTAAGCCGGATGAAGTGTTTGAATATGACAAGAGCGAATACATGCACGTCTACTTGGACGACGAAGTGGCCGGCGGGCGATAATCGATTTCGTGATCCTCATGCGGTTTTTGAAGAGCTTCGCGCGGCGGGGGAGAATGCCGTTGTTTTGGGAAGCGGCGAATTGGGCGCGAATTCAAGATGGACGTTTGTTGGGGTTGTGAATGAAAAAGTAAAAGTGCCGGATGGCGAACGCGGACTTATTTTTATGCGCGAATTCGTGAGGAAGAATTTTAGGAAGAAAAAGGCCGGCGAACCGCCGTTTACAGGTGGTTTTGTCGGTTTTTTGAGTTACGACTTAGGGGCAAAATGGCAGGGGATTCGGCAACGGGTGAAAGACGATGTTGGGTGTCCGGAAGCGAGGTTTGTATATGTGGATGAGGTTTTTGCGTTTAATGAGCCGCGACACCATGCTGGCAAGGCCTGCGGGAGTCCTGCTCAGGATATGCACAAAGTTCCCGCGCCTAAATCTAATTTAACTTATTCAGAATATGCCGATAAAATCCGCAAAATTAAGGATTATTTGTATGCCGGCGATACTTATCAGGTGAATTTTTCGCAGCGGTTTCAAATCCCATTCAGAGGCGATGCGTTTGAATTGTATAAAAGGGCGACGGCAATAAATCCATCGCCATTCCAGTTTTTTATGGAGGCCTTGGAGTTTGCGGTGATCTCAAATTCGCCGGAGAGGCTTATGAGGGTGGAGGGCGGAAGGCGGAAATTTATAGAGACCAGGCCGATAAAGGGCACCGTTAAGCGCGGCAAGACGGCGGCTGAGGATGCAAAAAATATCAAAAAACTTCTCGCCAGTGAAAAAGAAAAGGCCGAACTCGCCATGATTACCGATCTTGAGCGCAACGACATCGGCAAAATTTGCGTGCCGGGAACCGTTAAAGTTACGGAAAATCGCGCAATTGAAAAATATTCTCACGTGATTCATACGATTTCCAATGTTCGCGGAGAGCTTGAATGTGGCCGCGACTGGTATGATGCATTGCAAGCCGTTTTTCCTGGCGGTTCGATCACCGGTTGTCCAAAAAAACGCACCATGGAAATAATCGACGAACTCGAGGATTGCAAACGCGGCATTTATTGCGGTTCGGCCGGCTACATTGATCTTTCGGGCAATTGCGATTTTAATATAATGATTCGCACTTTATGGCTTGGGAAAGGCAAAAACGGTGTGAAGTTGCTTTTTCATTCCGGAGGTGGAATTGTCGCGGATTCCGACCCGAGGGCCGAGTACGAAGAAACGATGCACAAGGCCGCAGCCCTCCTCAACGCGATAAATTCGCGCTAAAATGGGCGCATATGGTGGTTTATTTGAACGGCAAATTCGTGGAAGCGCGCGATGCCAAAATCCCAGCCTTTGACCCTGGTTTTTTATATGGCGATGGCATTTTTGAAACGCTGCGCACTTATAACGGCCAAATTTGGCAGATGGAAGAACATCTGGAGCGCCTTTATGAGTCGGCCAGAATGCGTGGCTGGAAGCTCGTCTGGAAGCCAAAAACGATGGCGGAGTTGATAGAAAAAACGCTTAAGAAAAACAATTATCCGGAATCCAGAATTCGCGTGACGATTACTCCGGGGCTTAAACAGCCAACGCTTTTTATTTGGGTTCAACCTTTGGATAAAATCCCGGCGAGCGCATATTCTTGCGGAGTTTCGGCCATAACTTTCCCGCTGGAACGCGTTTTCCCTCAAATGAAAACGACAAGCATTCAGCACTTGCTCATTGCCCGCGATGAGGTTTACAAGCGCCGGGCCTTTGAAGCGCTTCTAATAAACCACAAAGGCTATATTACGGAGGGGACGTGGACGAATGTTTTTATAATCAGAAAAAAGAAGCTGATTACGCCGCGGCTCGGCGTGTTGCTTGGCACCACGCGCAGCACGGTTTTGAAGCTTGCTAAACCGCTTTTAAGAATTAAATTTAAAGATATTACGCGACGCGAACTCATGAACGCCGATGAATGTTTTTTGACAAATGCACCAAAGGGGATTGTTCCTGTCGTGAAAATTGACGGAGAAAAAATCGGTACCGGCAGGCGCGGTCCGGTCACGCGTCATTTACAGAAAGAATTTGATAAGAAAGTGGCGAAGCCATGAACTTAAAGAAACTGGCTGTGGGCATTTCCTGAAAACAGTTTTTTAGGAAGCAGAGCGAGCCGCATGCGGCGAGCGTCCCGTCACCACATGTGGTGACGGGGCTGCGCTCCACCGTTTGAAGGAAATGCCAATAGTCAGCTTCTGCACTATATGCATAAAAAAGTAAAAATAATGGGGATATTGAATGTGACGCCCGATTCTTTTTCCGATGGCGGTCAGTTTTTTGACACAGAAAAAGCTGTTAAACAAGCGCAAAAAATGGTGCGCGAAGGCGCGGACATTATTGATGTGGGTGGAGAATCAACAGGGCCTGGAAGCGTTGACGTTCCTCTTGCAGAGGAGCTGCGGCGCGTAATCCCGGTTATCAAGAAATTAAAAGAATTGAATTTAAAGGCCGAAATTTCAATTGATACTTACAAGGTGCAGGTGGCGAGAGAGGCGATTTTGGCCGGCGCGACAATTGTAAACGATGTAACGGCCATGCGCGGCGATCCCGAAATGGCCGCTGTGGTTTCGCAATTCGGCGTGAAAGTTGTTTTAATGTATTCAAAGGATAAAATTCCGCGCACAACTCGTGAATTGAAACAGTACGACGACGTCATAAAAACGATAATGTATTTTTTTGAAGAGAGAATTGCGTATGCGCAAAATTACGGCATCAGGCGGAATCAAATGATTATAGATCCGGGCATGGGCGCTTTTGTGAGCGGTGAGCCAAAATACAGCTTTGAAGTTTTGCAGCGCCTCGCGCAATTCAATAAGCTTGGTTTGCCAATATTGGTCGGGACTTCGCGAAAATCTTTTTTGGGCGGTGAAGTGGACGACAGATTGCAGCAAACCTTGAAAGCAAGCGCGCTCGCGGCAAAAAACGGTGCGACAATCCTGCGTGTGCACGATGTAGCAAGTCACAAAACGCTTCTAAATTAGCTTTAGCGGCCGTTTTGCCATGACTCGAACTGTGCTCTCAGTGCATGGATGGTGCTTTCTGCAACAGATCCGTCGGGATTTCTGTCGAAATCGCCGTGATTTCTTTCGCTCACCGTTATCTCGCGCCCGGTAATGATTATTTTAATGCTCGCACAAGCAAACTCTTCACGTTCAGTACCATAACCATCAAGATTAGACATAAAATATGTTTTTAATGCTAAAATAGAATCGGCGCTAGTACGTAATTCTGTCAATATATGAAGGTCACCAGAGTTTTTTCGTTCTCAGCGGCGCATCATCTTACCGATTATCACGGTGATTGCGAACGCCCGCACGGTCACACTTATCGCTTTGCGGTGACGGTGGAAGGTCAAATCGCGAAAAACGGCTTAGTGCTTGATTTTGCCGAGATGAAAAAGGTTGTTGAGAAGAAGGTTTTGGCAAAAGTGGATCACAGGGACCTGAACGATTCCTTTAAAAATCCGTCCGCGGAAAATCTTGCAGTTTGGCTTTGGAATGAGCTAAAACACATTGGCAAAGATACCGGCACGGACGTAAAACTTTCATCAATCCAGCTTTGGGAAGGAGATAACACCTCAGTTATTTATGAAGGCGCATAAAAATAAATTCTTCAATATTGCGAGCGCACAGCGCGAGCGCACAAGCGCGATGAGCGCGGGTCTCGTGGGTTCCCGCGCGAAGAAGCTTGTGCGTAAAAAACAAGAAGTTGAAATTAAGGTACTGGAAGTCTCCAAGAGCGTGTTTTTGAAGAAAATGCGCGAAATCGGCGCAAAAAAAGAATATTCGGTCCTTGTTAAAGTTAAATATTTTGATTTTGAAGATCGAAGAATCCATGGAAAACGCGATCTTTTGAGAGTCCGCGAGTTCACATTTTTGCCCGGTAGAAAACAAAAAACCGAGGTGGTTTATAAGGCTTACAAATGCGTAAAGGGCGGCTGCAAGTTTTTTGATGAATTTGAGTTCGTCGCGGAAGGGGATGAATCCTTTAAAAATATCTGCGCGTTTTTCGGCCAGCTTGGATTTGTTGAAACGGTTTACTACGAAAAAAAACGCACGCTTTTTAAATATAAAGATTGGAAATTTGAATTTGATGAGCATCCCCGCATTCCGTCTTTCTTTGAGATAGAAGCCAAAAACGCGAAGAAGGTAATGGAGGCAGTACGCCTGTTGAAACTTGAAAAATTTGAGAAAACGCCGGAATCGATCGGCCAGCTTTTGAAGCGGAAATATCCGGAAATTTCCCTCAACGGGCTTGTTTGGTATCATTCGACCGTTCGGCAAGCTCACGGCAAGCGGAGCTCAGGGTGACATATATGGCAAAAGTTTATTTATCCTTGGGGTCTAATTTAGGCGACAGGCAGAAAACTATTGAAGAAGCGGTTTCCTATCTTAAAAAAGAGGCTGGCGAAGTTTTAAAAATTTCAAAAATATATGAAACTCAGCCGGTTGGTGTTGGCGAGCAGCCCTGGTTTTTGAATTGCGCATTTGAATTGGAAACTCAATTGCCGCCGAAGGAATTACTTAAAATCTGTCAAAAAATAGAAAAAAAGCTTGGCAGAACGGACAAAGGCAAACTTACGCCGCGAACGATCGACCTCGATATCCTTTTCTATGATGACGTCGTCGTAACTACGGGAAATCTTAAATTGCCGCATCCGGCCATCCAAAACCGCCTTTTCGTTTTGCGGCCGCTTTTCCAGATTGCGCCTCAATTAAAACATCCGATTTTGCGCAAAAACATCGCGGAATTGTTGAAGAACTGCAAGGATAAATCTATAGTTAATGAGCCAGGCCGAGCCGCAGCGAGGCTAATAATTACTGCGCCTGAAGGGCGCAACCTCTCCTAATTTATGGACACAGCCGCACTAAAAAAGCTTTCAAATCAGTTTCGCATCGACATTTTGAATATGACGCACAAGGCCGGTTCGGGGCATGCTTCTACCGCGCTTTCGTGCATCGACATTTTGACGATGATTTATTTCGGTGCGATTGAGGGCGAGCCGATCATGCATTTTGATCCGCACAAACCGCAGTGGGACGGTCGCGATTATTTTATTTTGAGCAAAGGTCATGGCGCGCCGGCGCTTTATGCGGTTCTGGCTCATATCGGATTTTTCCCGAAGGAGGAGCTGAATCATTTGAGGCAGATAAATTCGCTTTTGGAAGGGCATCCGGTTATCAAAATCCCCGGAGTCGAAGCCACAACCGGGCCGCTCGGCCAGGGTATTTCTTTTGGAAACGGCATCGCAATGGCGCTTAAAATGGACAAAAAACCGACCCGCGTTTATGTGGTTTTGGGCGACGGAGAACTGCAAGAAGGTCAGATTTGGGAATCTGCGATGACCGCCGCGCAGCACAAATTAGATAATCTAATCGCTTTTGTGGACAACAATCACCTTCAACAGACGAATTTTATGCGAGCGATCAAGCCGGTTTCGCCGATCGGCCCAAAATTCACGGCGTTTGGATGGAATGTCATTAATGTTGCACATGGACACGATTTTGACGAGCTTCGGGATGCGATTCGCCGCGCATGGAAGGTCAAACTTCGCCCGACAATAATTGTTTGCGATACGGTGAAGGGCAAAGGCGTGCCGTTTGTGGAAAATAAGGCGATTTATCATGGCGTGCCGCTTTCCAAGGAAGAAATGGCGGTTGCGGTGCCGATTTTGGAGAAGGAGTAACCTGGTGGTGCACTGGGCCTTGCCGAAGCGGCGGAATGTGTTAGACTACTCCATATGCAATACGCTGAAGATTTTCGCTTACCCGACAATCAATACATCGTGACGACCCGCGATCACCCGTTTTGTCCCAATCTTGAGAACAATTTTGCAATTGCAATGCAATGGAGCACGGGCTCATGAGACCGTACAATAACGTGGACGTCGCAGTTATATGTAGGGATCCGATGGCGCAGTCGCCGGCGGAATGGACTCCCGATCATGACATCTCGACGGTTGTTGTGAGGGTTAGGAAGGTAGTTTTTAGAATAATTGACACCAGATTTTTGGAGATGAAATGGCAGAATGGAATCATATGTGATAATGGCTTGTTGCATGGGTTTGCGGTACATCGATTATATGGAATACGGCCGCACAGAACATGTGCCGTGCTTGGACGTTATTGGAATGTTGAACAGGAAGAGTCAGGGAGATTAATCACACAAGAAGGCCTTAATTCTCAAAGTAAGGCGCTCGAAGCTCGCAGTCGCGACCTAATGTACAAGGATGATCGCACTTGGGGTCGCAAATTTCACGAATTCTTAAATTCAATTAAAATAGTATAGTATGGTTGTGAGTACTTTTAAACTTTATCGCGAAGGCAAGGATTATGCCCAGGCAGGCACGAAAAAGCTGCGTGCGTGGTTGAAGAAAACGGCGCCGCTCGTTGCGTTTGATTTTGAGCAGTTGGCATCCGGCGATCACTGGGTTTCGATTTCGACGCCGGAGTTGACGTGCATTTGCCCGTTTACCGATTACCCTGATTTTGGAAGCGTGAAAATTGAGTATGTTCCGAATAAAGTTTGCCTTGAGTTGAAGTCGTTTAAGCTTTATATAAACGCTTTTCGCGATGTGAAGATTTTTCACGAGGCGGTTACGGAAGTGATTTTTGCGGATTTTTTGGGGGCGATTAAACCGGAGAAAGCGCGCATTGAGGTGGATATGAATGTTAGGGGAAACGTGAAAACGGTTTGTCGGAAGTATTACAAAGTGAATATCCTGTCATTCCGGACTTGATCCGTCATGCTGAATTCATTTCAGCATCTGGCCATGAGATCCTGAAACCACCGCAGGGCGGGGCGCAGCAAGTTCAGGATGACATTAATCAAAATGATTCTCAACGAGATTTTTTATTCCATTCAGGGCGAGGGCTTGAATATCGGCAAACCGGCGGTTTTTGTGCGCTTCGGAAACTGCAATTTGAAGTGCCGCTGGTGCGATACAAAATATACTTGGCGCGGCAATAAAGAGGTCGCCCTAGGCAATGTTATAAAAGAAATTCGCAAATACAAACAGTGCAAACACTTGGTGATTACCGGCGGTGAGCCGATGCTCCAGCAGAAGGCGATTCTGGCTTTAAGGAAGGCTTTTCCTAAGTATTATATTGAAGTGGAAACGAACGGCAGTCAGCCGGTGTGCTGTTTTGACGCGGTGGATTTGTTCACGGTTTCTTATAAAACCAGCAATTCCGGCAACGCGCCGTATGAATTGAAAACCCGAAACGAAAAATGTGTTTATAAGTTTGTGGTTGGCGGTAAGGCTGATTTGCCCGAAATAGCGGTCGTTATTAAGAAATACAAATTACCAGCAAATAAGATTTTTCTAATGCCGCGGGGAGTGACGCGCGCCGCTATCTTGAAAAATCAGAACTTCATCGTCGATTACTGCAAAATTAAAGGTTACACTTTTTCGACAAGGTTACATATTCTGCTCGGCCTAAAATAATAGAGGGCGCGCCTAAATCGGTGTACAATTCAATTAATTTATTCTTAACCCCAAATTATGAGGAAAATGATTTTCTCAATTTTGCTGACGGGCTTGATGATCCTGTTATCCGTCGGAATTGTGACCGCGGAATCCAATGTAGCTACAGACAGAATTGTCATCGAAGATCCCCATAACGCGACTTTTTATCTTCACGCGACGCGGCCTGTATCCGAAAATAATGGAGCAGCATCGTTTTCCGGCAAGGATTTTGACAAAATAATGGCAGGCAATGATTCTATAATTGGCAAAGATACGGCTGGCGCGCAAATAAAAATGGATAAAAAAACGGGCTGCTTTTACAAAAAAGGAGATAAAGATCACATTTATCACCAGGACCTTAAGGATAGCCCCCATCTTAGCGACGTTTCCGCTTCGGATGAGCCTGATTCTTATTATGATTTTATGCCGTCAATCGGTTGGGAACAGGGAACCCCAACCGACGATATAACCTTTGTGTATGATTCAGCTGTGCTGGTGCGCAAATGCGCCGATGTTAAACCCGAAAAATCAACCGATAAAAAAGTGGATTATAAAGGACAGGTCGGCGGACGCGGAGGTTTTAACTTGATGGTTTACGAACCTAAAAATCCATTGAAATCCGCAGAGTTAAAAAAACTTTATAAGAAAGCGGTTTTCGAAAAAGGGAAAAAGCCCAAATTTGCCGATTTTGTGAAAATGCACCCTTTGATTTATGTTTACGATGGTTTTGGGCTTTATCACAGGTTTTTCAATGTGAATTTTAAATGAAAACGGTTCTTGTATATTCCGGCGGCATGGATTCCACAACCCTTCTTTATAAATTGCTTGCGGAAGGGGACACGGTTTTGTGTTTGTCTTTTGATTATGGCCAGCGGCATAAAAAAGAACTCTTGGCCGCGCGGAAGATTTGCAAAAAATTGAAGGATGCGGGCGAAAAGGTAACGCACGAAATTGTGGATATAAAAGCCATTAAAGGCTTAATGGGCGGATCTTCTTTGACGTCAAAAGTAGCCGTGCCAAAAGGTCATTATGAAGACAAAAATATGAAATCGACGGTGGTGCCAAATCGAAATATGGTCTTTTTGTCGCTTGCGATTGCGGCGGCCGTTTCGCGCAAATTCAACCGCGTTGCGATTGCGGTGCACAGCGGCGATCACGCGATTTATCCCGATTGCAGGCCGGAATTTATAAAAAAAATGCGCGCGGTTTCGCTCGTCGCCAACTATGAAAAAATAGATGTATATGCGCCTTTTTTGAACATTTCCAAGGCAAAAATCGCCAAGGTCGGCACAAAATTAGGAGTCCCAGTTGAAGACACTTGGACCTGTTATAACGGGTTAAAAAAGCCGTGCGAAAAGTGCGGGGCGTGCGTGGAAAGAGAAGAAGCGCTAAAGAGATGCTGAAATGAATTCAGCATGACAGTACGCATTTGGCGCTGTACAAAGCGGCCAAATGGCATATAATAGCCAGCCCGTAACCAATAATTTATGAAAAAGCTTTTATTACTCACGTTAATCCCGGTTTTTCTGTTCTCAGGTTGCGCATTAACCGATGCTTTTACTTCTGTGATAAGCGGCAGCGGTTTGCCAACAAAAACCATTACAATTGAAACCGCGAAAAAGCAAGTGAAGGTGAAGGCGGAAGTTGCCGACGAAAGTGCGGAACGCGCAAAAGGCCTTATGGATCGCGAAAAACTGGCCGACGGAAAGGGAATGTGGTTCGTATTTGAAAGCGAAGGGTTGCGATCTTTTTGGATGAAAAACACGAAATTCCCGCTGGACGTGATATTTTTCAATAAAAATAAGGAAATCGTGAGCTTTGTGGAAAATATGGAGCCGTGCATCACACCGAAAACAAACGGCGATTGCAGAACTTACCAGTCCTACAAGCCCGCAATGTACGCGCTTGAAGTGCCGGCGGGTTTCGTGAAGGCGAACGAGATAAAGGTAGGGCAAAAAGTCGCCGACTAACAGGATAGTGCTTCTCGGCAAATTTATGCAAAAGTTGGCGATTTGCTGTATCCTATTACCAGCAATGCCGGCTCCATCAATTTCAAAAAACGATATGATCGCCACCAGAAAGGCTTTTGGAGAAGCCCTAGTTTTGGCGGGAGAGAAATATAAGAATCTGGTTGTTCTGGATGCGGACGTTACGACGTCTGTGATGGCGCATTTATTTGAAAGCAAATTTCCCGACAGGCACATTAATATAGGTATTTCGGAACAAGATTTGGTTGATACGGCCGCAGGGCTTGCAATGGCGGGAAAACTTCCCTTAGCGTGCGGTTTTGCCATGTTTTTAAGCGGGTTGGCTTGGCAGCAAATCAGGAATGGGATTTGCTATCCGAATTTGAATATTAAGCTTTTCGGTTCGCATGTTGGAATTCAAGTCGGTGAAGACGGTGCGACGCATCAGGCGCTGGAAGATATTGCTATCATGCGCGTTATTCCAAACATGAAGGTTTTTTGTCCCGCCGATGCGATAGAAATGAAAAAAATGCTACCGGTGATTTTGGAGGATTACGGGCCGACTTATGTTAGGCTTGGACGCCAGCCGGTGCCGGTTGTGCATGACGATAAATATATTTTTAAAATTGGAAAAGGAGACATTTTGATGGACGGCGACGATATTGGAATTATCGCTACGGGAAGCCTTGTTGGGAGTTGTTTGGCCGCCGCGGAAAGATTCAAAAAAGATGGGATTTCGGTGCGCGTTATAAATATGAGTTCAATTAAGCCGATTGATGTGGCGTTGATAGAAGAAACTTCGCAGAAGGTAAAAATGCTGATGACGGCGGAAGACCATCAGGTTGCCGGAGGGCTTGCCGGTGCGGTTGCGGAGGTTTTGTGCCAAAGAAAGCCGACGATTTTCCATGCAATTGGGATGCACGACAGTTTTGGCCAGTCGGGCAAGTCCGCGGATTTATACCGAAAATACAAATTCGATGCCGAAGGCGTTTATGATCAGATAAAGGGGTGGTGGAAATCGTGAGAAAGTGCTATAATGAAGCAAATAAAATATGTCAGAACGAAGCTTAAAATTCTTTGCAGGCTCCTCACACCCTGCTCTTGCCGATGCAATTTCGGCGCTTTTAAAAACGCCGATTTCTCCTTTGGATATAAGAAAATTCGCGTGCGGCGAGATTTATGCGAAACCGGTTGATAGTGTGCGAAATGCGGATGTTTACGTGCTTCAGACCGGCACTCAGGATGTTAATCGCGACATGATGGAACTTTTTATCTTGCTCGATAGCTTTAAGCGATCGTTTGCGGCAAAAGTGCACGTCATCATGCCGTATTTCCCCTATGCTCGTCAGGATCGCGTTGCGACTCCGCGTGAGCCGATTAGTGCAAAATTGATGGCGGATTTACTTTCAAAAGCTGGCGCGGATCATGTCATAACTTTCACGCTGCACAGCGATCAGGAACAGGGATTTTTTGATTTCCCTGTTGATAATTTGAATGCCCGTTCGCTTTTTGCGGACTTTTTTAAGAAGAAAAATATTAAAGAATTGGTGGTTGTTGCGCCGGATGTCGGAAGTGCAAAAGAAGCGCAGAGACTGGCCAAAATTCTCGATGCCGAGTTGGCGATTATCAATAAGGTAAGGCCAAAACACAACGTTTCGGAAGTTACTCATCTTGTTGGCAATGTGGAGGGCAAAACCTGCATTTTGTACGACGATTTGGTGGACACCGGCGGATCGGTTGCAAATGCTGCAAACGCACTCCGCAAAAAAGGCGCGAATAAAGATATTTATCTTGCGGCCACCCATGCGGTGCTTTCGGCTGATGCATGCGAAAAATTGCGCAGCGCAAATTTCAAAGAAATTGTTTTTACAGACACAGTTCCGGTTGCGAAGGAAAAAATGCTGCCAAATATGAAAATAATTTCGGTTGCGCATCTGCTCGCCGACGTGATTCACAATGTACACACTGGATTACCACTAACCCCACTTATAAACCCATGATTTACTTAGGATCTGACCACGCAGGATTGGAACTTAAAAAGTTAATACAAAAACACCTACAGGAAAAAGGCGAAAAGGAAGTCGATTTGGGCGCTTTTAAAATAGAACCGCCAACGGATTATCCTGAAATCGCGCACGAAGTCGCTGAAAAAGTGGTTGAAAATCAGGGCTCGAAGGGGATTTTGGTTTGTGGAACCGGCATTGGAATGTGCATGGCGGCAAATAAACACGCCGGAGTTCGCGGTGCAAATTGCGAGAGCAAAGGAACCGTGGAAATGTCGCGCAAGCACAATGACTCAAATGTGCTTTGCCTTGGAGGTCGCGTTCTGGACACAAAAACGGCGCTCGAAATGGTGGACACCTTCTTGGACACCAAGTTTGAGACTGAAGAAAGGCACGTTCGCCGCGTTCAAAAAATAGAAAAACCCAAATAATTATGATGGTTCGACAAGCTCACCATGACAGAATTCTAATTGCGCCTTCGATTCTTTCTTCCGACTTCGGGAGGATTAATGAGGAGATTAAGGCCATAGAACCGCATTGCGATCTCGTTCATATTGATGTTATGGATGGGCATTTTGTGCCGAATCTGACTTTTGGCGCTCCGGTCGTCGCAAAAATGAAATGCGGAAGGCCGATGGATGTGCATTTGATGATTGAAAATCCGGAGAAATATATTGAAGATTTTGCGAGCGCGATCAGCAAAGCGCACGGCAAGAAGGATGATTGTTATATAACTGTTCATCAGGAAACGTGCCCGCATCTTCATCGCACGATTCAGCAAATTAAAAATACGGGATGCAAGGCGGCGGTGGCGATAAATCCGGCAACGCCAATTTATGCGCTTGAGCCGGTTTTGGCCGATTTGGACATGGTTTTGTGCATGACTGTGAATCCGGGTTTTGGCGGGCAGGAATTTATCGAATCCGTTTTGCCGAAGTTCAAGGAATTGCGGAGACGGGCGCCGAATTTGAATCTTGAAGTTGACGGCGGAATCAACGAAAAAACGGTTAAACTAGCGGTTAAAGCCGGCGCGAACGTGATTGTTGCCGGTTCTTATATTTTTGGCGCGAAAGATAGGGTGAAGGCGATTGAGAGTTTGAGGTAGATTGCTCTCAGGAGGGAAACGCTCGACTCATTGGCAAAAATTAATTGATCTTTTGTTTTAAAGGAAAACTTCACGCGCCTCTATGGATAAGCCTTTTGCTTCCATTCCAAAATCGCCCTGGCGGGGACGAAAGAACGTAGAGCATCCCGCAAAGCGGGATGCGTATGGTGCGCCCAGTAGGAATCGAACCTACATTATAGCTTCCGCAAAGCTACGTTCTATCCATTGAACTATGGGCGCATAGTCGTATTATCAAACCCGATCAGCGTGCCATATTGTAGTACAGAATTGCCGGAAATTGGTATAGTAACTTCCGCATGGGCTTTTTTCACCTATTAGCATTGCTTCCATTTACCTTTTTTGCGGCTCACGCAAGCCCCGTTGTCGACATTGCGCCGCCTCTTCATGGCATATATTTGACGAGCCAGACGGTCGCAAACAAAACCGGTGAAAAATTGGTTTCAGATCTTTCCAAGGTTGGCGGCAACATGATTATTTTTGATGTACAGAATTCCAGCGGGCGCCTGGCATATCAATCAAAACTTCCGATTTCGATTGAAATAAAAAACAACAAAGATCAAATTCCCAATTTGTCGGCAACGATTAAAAAACTGCATGACAAAGGGTTTTATGTCGTGGCGCGCCTGGTGACTTTTAACAACCCGTTTCTGGCGCAACAAAAGCCGCAGTGGGTGCTTAAAAGAAAAGGTTCAAAAAACCTTTTTGTAAGCCGAGAAGGTGCGATTTGGCTGGATCCGGGAAATCCCGAGCTTAAGGAGTATTTGATAGATATCGGACGGGAAATTTCGCTTGCCGGCGCAGATGAAATTCAACTGGATTATGTGCGGTTTCCAGCCGGAGGAAAGGGCGGCTACATAGGCTATAACTTCACAGGCGACGATATGTTTACGCGCGATCAGGCAATAACCAATTTCGTTTCGGAATTTGCCTCGGCAATGCATTTATTCGGCACAAGCGTCGGCGTGGATATTTTTGGAATCGTGGTTTGGGACAATGTAAGCTGGAAAGTTATCGGCCAAAACATTGGTGAGCTTGGCAAATATGTTGAGGCTATTTATCCGATGCCTTACCCGTCGCACTTTGGGCCGGGCTGGGGAGGTCATAAAAATCCCGCCGACGAGCCGTATTTTTTCGTTCAAGAAACAACCAAAAAATTTCTGGAACAAACAAAGCTCACAAGTGTGAAAATAAGGCCTTGGCTTCAGGGTTTTGTCATGAGGACATCTTCATTCGGCCCAAATTACATAAAAGAACAGATCAGGGCGCTTAAAGACATTGGAATTGGCGAATTTTCCGTGTGGAATGCGTCAAATAACTATTGGGCGACGATGAAGGCGTTGGCGGATTTTAAAATGTAAAATGTGAGATGTAAAATGGATAATGTTCATGTAAAATGGCAAAGGTTATTTTGCATTTGCCATGCGCTTTTTACATCTTGCGTTAAATTAAAATGTCGCTTTCAAAACAGCAAAAATTCAAGTTGGTGTCGCCGTTCAAGCCCGCCGGCGATCAGCCGCAGGCCATCAAGCAGATGGTGAAAAATCTGAAGGATGGCAAAAATGCCCAGGTTTTGCTTGGCGTAACTGGATCCGGAAAAACTTACAGTGTTGCTTCGGTGATTGAGCGCGTGCAAAAACCGACACTGATAATTTCGCATAACAAAACTCTTGCCGCCCAGCTTTTTTCCGAATTTAAGGAATTTTTCCCCGAGAACGCTGTGTCTTATTTCGTTTCTTATTATGATTACTATCAGCCGGAGGCTTACATGCCTTCCACCGACACATATATTGAAAAAGACGCCTCCATCAATGAGGAAATCAGCAAATTTCGGCATGCGGCGACGATGCACCTTTTGACGCGCAAGGATGTGATAATTGTGGCTTCCGTATCGTGTATTTATGGTCTCGGTTCGGTTGAGGAATATGCGGCGCTGGCGGTAACTCTTAAAAAAGGCGAAAATTTTCAGCGCGATAAATTGTTACGCAGGCTGACAGACATTCAATATTCCCGTTCTCAGATGGAATTTAAGCAGGGGATGTTTCATGTTCTCGGTGACACGCTGGAGATTTTCCCGCCGGGTCAGGATACGATTTTTCGTCTGGAATTTTTCGGGGATGAGATTGATTCGATCGTTGAGGCGGATTCCTTTACCGGTGAGGTTTTAAAGGAGTTGGACGAGGTGACGATTTTCCCGGCGAAGCACGACGTGACGACGACCGAGCGCATAAAAGCGGCGGTGAATAAAATTCGCGAGGATTTGGATTTGAGAGTCAATGAACTGCGCAAAATGGGAAAAAATTTGGAAGCGGAACGCATTAAAACGCGTACGGAATATGACATCGAAATAATGCTGGAAACGGGTTACTGCAGCGGAATTGAGAACTACACCCGCTATTTGAATAATCGAGAACCGGGCGAGCAGCCGGAAACTTTGATCGATTACTTCCCTGACGACTTTTTGCTCGTCGTTGATGAATCGCACATGACGATTCCGCAAATCGGCGGAATGTTTAATGGGAATTTTTCGCGAAAGCAGACGCTGGTCGATTATGGCTTCCGTCTGCCGTCGGCGCACGATAATCGCCCGCTGAAATTTAATGAATTTGAGAGGCACATGAAGCAGACGGTTTATATTTCCGCAACGCCGTCGGTGTTTGAAATGGAAAAATCCAAAGGCGCAATTGTGGAGCAAATCGTTCGTCCGACCGGACTTGTTGATCCTCAAGTCGTTGTTCGCCCTTCTAAAGGCCAAATTCAGGATTTAATGAACGAAATTCAAAAGCGCATTGCAAATAAAGAGCGCACGCTGGTTACAACTCTCACGAAGCGTTCTGCGGAAGATCTTACGGATTATTTTATTGACGCCGGTTTGAAGGTGAAATATCTGCATTCGGACATCGAAACGCTTGAGCGCGTGGAAATTTTGCGCGATCTTCGCCTTGGGAAATTTGATGTTTTGGTTGGTATAAATCTGCTTCGCGAGGGCTTGGATTTGCCGGAAGTTTCACTTATCGCGATTTTGGATGCCGACAAAGAAGGATTTTTGCGTTCAACGCCGGCGCTTATTCAAACCATCGGTCGCTGCGCCCGTAACGTGAATGGGTATGTGATTATGTATGCGGATAAAATTACGCGTGGCATGCAAGGCGCACTTGACGAAACCGATCGTCGTCGTGCTATTCAGGTTACTTATAACAAAAAGCACGGAATCACGCCACAGACGATTGTTAAGGCGATTCGCGAGCTTGCGCTGCCCAAAAAGAAGGATGGCAAGAAGCATCTGGATACTAAAAAGATCCCGCGTGAGGAAATGAGCAGATTTGTCACAATGTTGAAAGATCAGATGGAAATGGCGGTTCAGAACCTGGAATTTGAAAAGGCGGCCGAACTTCGAGATGAAATAGATGAGATTAAGAAGAAAATGTCATGCTGAATCCTGATCTTCATCAGGACAAATTTTTCAGATAAACAGTTGCCCGTATGCTCTGCTGAGTACGCGGCTGTCTAACAAGTAGCAGGTTTTTGGCGTGCCTTTGCCGAGTTCCAGCATAAGTTCGCGGAATTTTGAGGCCGCGCGAGGAATGGAATATTGCTCAAATGAGTTCTCGAAAAGCTTGCCGCGGGCGCTTATAAGCGGGTCGCTTAGCGGATCGAACGGGATTTTTTGAAAGATTATTACATCGAGTTTGTCTTCGATTTCGTGGAAGTAGGGGAGGATTTGGTTTGTGGTTAGAAGTGCGGAATGTTCCGGATCGTCTAAAAATAAAGCTAAAGATTTGCCGACACCGCCGGAAAGTCCAACTGCCAACAAATTGATTTTTCGATCTTGAAGTTCGGGCAATAAGGCTTGATACATGGCCTCGACCGTTTTTTTTGAGTTTGCCAAAAATAAAATGCGGCCTTTTTTCTCTTCCATAATTTCGATGAAAAGTTTCGTGCAGCGCACAAAATAGCCCTCGGAGTTGGGTTCGGGAAATTTCTCCGGGATTTTTACATTCAAATTAGAGGACGCTTTGTCGAAATCTTCTTTTATTTGATGCCAAGTCGAATCGAGCTCGAAAAGATCGCGCACAAGGCCAAAAGTGCCGTCGCCGCTTAATGCTCCGCTGTGAATCAGGATTTTTTTGAATTGAGCCGTGCGTGTTTTGAAAGTTTCCGCCAGCAAAATAGGTGCGCTTGTAAAACTGACTTCGTTTGCAAATGATACGACCCACGAAGTCGTGTTCTCTTGGCTTGCAAAAGCCGTTAGCAGTTCTGCCTTCTTGGGATTATCGGGCAGATTTTCAAGGACGCTTATTGCGCGCTGCCACTCCATTGATCGGCGGGAATTTTTGTCCAACATTGCGCTGCCGCGGAATCCGCCGTAGTCAATCGAAGAGAAACGATCGTGAAAAATACCCAGAAATCCGAATAAAATAGTGGCTTTTTCACCGAAAATCGGGCGCAAATCGGCTTCCGTATAACGCTTTTTTAGCGCGCCGGTGAAATTATCTTCCAATTCCGAGCCGTCGAGAATAATAAGTGAGCGCGATGAGAAATCGTCGCATAGGCCGTTCGCAAGCCCGTAATGATGCGTCAGTATGATGTCGCTTTTTTGCGCCGTTACCAGCGCTTTTTTGAAGAATCCATCGGACTTTTCCGTATCGGCCAAAAGGTCAAATTGCGCGTATTCGGTGCGCTCCAATGTGATTTCTCCGCGATCGCCGGTTTCTGTCTGACTGCTCCACAAAACCAGCTTTGCGAGTAGGGGAGTTTCTTCGGCCGAAATTTCGCCGGAGGCGATTTTCTCTGACAATTTTTTTGGCGAAATATAAAAACGCGGGTCTTTCAGTTCGCTTATGGAAATGTTGGCGTTTTCAGCGCCTTGAAGGATATCGGCGCGCGTTTTTTGCCTGGAATAAGCCAAAATCAGTTTTTCACCTTTTAGTGATGCGAGGGGGATTTCATACGCCGATTCAAGAAGTATTTTTTTACCGGCCAGAAAAGCATCAATTGCGGACTGTTGCCATGTCACTTTGGAAAGCTGGCTGCGGACATTTCCTTCAAACAAGGAGCGCAACCCTCCTTCGGCCTCCTCGCCTTCGCTACGCTTCGGCTGCGGTGGCCTACGGAGGTGGATTGCCGAGGCAATCCACACCGCATGCGGCTCGCTCTGCTTCCTTAAAAAAATGTTTGAAGGAAATGCCACGCAGCCAGCTTTCTCAAAAGCCATCTTTCCTGCCCACGACGACTTTTTGAATAATTTATCTAACACATTCCATTTGTCCGGCGAAATCTCCTTAATTTTTTCCAGCAAAAACTCAAAAAACTCAATCGCCGTCTCGGTATCCGCCATCGCGCGATGCGATTCGCGATCGCAAAGCCCACATTTCTTCATTAAAACCGCCAGCGCATAAGAAGCCTCTTTCGGCAGCAGAATGCGAGCAAGCTGCACAGTATCAATCTCGGGGTTCTCGAAATGCGCGTGATGCGACTTAAAAAAACCGATATCGAAAGCAATGTTGTGTCCGGCAATCGGCGCGTTCCCGATAAAATCAGCCAATTTCAGTTTAATATCGGCAAAAATCGGCGCGTCCGCCACAGCTTGATCATCAATCCCGGTCAACAAAATAATCTCTTGCGGAATCGGCACATGCGGGTTCACCAAAGTCTCAAATTTGTCCAAAATCTTACCGTCCTGCCACTTAATGCCGGCAATTTCAATAATATGGTCGCGCGACGCATCCACGCCCGTGGTTTCGGTATCCAGAAATATAAAAGGTCCCATAATCTTGGCCCAAGGTGTTCTTAAAAAGCCAAAATCACTTTACCCGAAAAATTGCGCGGAAGTAAGATGTCAAAAAAACAGACAATTCCTATTTAATGCTGAACTGTTTTACATTAATTTTGCCTGTGCCCAAAGTGGTCGTGCCAAGAAAAATATAATTATAAGAGCCGGGAGGTACAAAGTTGCCGGCATTATCCCTTCCGTCCCACGCAATTGAGTTTGAAGTTCCTTTAGGCAGAGGATTGCGAACGCTTAAGAGTTCCTTTACATTCTTTTTCAAAGAATCTTCGATATATAAGTAAAGACCGTAATTTAACGCTCGATTGGCGGTATATCGAATGACCACGCTTGATCGCGCCGGAATTAAATATGAGGGGGAAACGCTGTGCGTCAACGCCGGTCTAAAGTTTAAATTAAAACTGCCTTTGAACAAATTACCGCCACCGATAAATACCGCAACCGCTATCAAAACGAGGCCGATGCCGATTCCAATTGTGGTTTTTAGTTTTGTTTTCATATTGTTTCGTTAAGGTATACTATGTACATAGTATCATTAACTAGGCAGCATGTCAATCTCGCGATGGTGAATTCTAGACCGAAAAGCAATTTAACAGGTTAGAAGAGGACATCAAAATGGTGCGAGAATGGTGAAGTCTACTCATCATTTAACCCCATTTACGATGTCCCGAACTCATCTTACTCATGCAAAAAGGATTGAGCTAGCGGCATTACGTCGTGCCGGAATGAAACAAAAAGATATTGCAAAAATGCTGGGGCTAAACCC
>JACRID010000053.1 GCA_016220145.1 Candidatus Peregrinibacteria bacterium | reverse complement strand
TCCGAAGACGAAGTCTTGGCGCGACTTACCTGCAACGAAAGAAGAACCGGCGGCGTTATGCGTCTTGAACGAGATAGGCTTGTTATGCCTTCCGATGTAGACGTAAAAGCAATGAGCGCCTTGAATTGGCAAAGCTGGATGTTTTTAAATAGGCTTCTTCCTGCAAATGCGGATGCTCAGGATATAAAGCAGGCCATTGCTCACACGATTTATTGTCTGGAAACGCAGGGATGGATACCGGATTATTCCGATATGGGAACTGGCAACTTGAATTTGGCTATTAGGAGTTTAGTTCTTTCAACCAAAGGTGAACAAGGTACGATTCCCGTCCCGCACTGGTTGATTTACTCCGGGAATTTTAACATCGACAATGTAGTTCTCACTAAGAAGAGTCCCAATTATGGCATTCGCCTCGGACTGAGAAAAAAAGGAGATTAGGTTCCTTAGCCTTTGCTATAATCCATCGCATGCTAGGCAAGCCCCAGAGGGCTTGTCATTAAATACCGTTTTGAGTAAGCAAAACATCACATGCAGCCTTCGGTTAAAGCGAACATCTGGAAAATGCAGGTTTTGAGCTTCATTAACTGGTTTTTTCTGATTATCCCGACGCTTGTCATTTTTTACCAGGCGCACGGACTTTCCATGAAGCAGGTGATGATTATTCAGGCTGTTTTTTCCATCGGAATTGTTTTGATTGAGATACCGAGCGGGTATTTTGCCGACAGATTTGGCAGAAAAGCGTCAATAATCATCGGCGCGGCCGGCGGTGCAATAGGCATGTTCTTTTATATTATAGCTGGCGGTTTTTGGGGATTTCTTACGGCCGAAATTATCCTTAGCATCAGCGCGGGATTTTATTCGGGTGCCGATTCCGCATTGATTTACGACAGCCTTCTTGAAATGAAAAACGAAGAAAATTACAAAAGAATACAGGGACGCGTTAGCGCCATCGGGAATTTCGCCGAAGGTTTGGCTAGCATTATTGGCGGCTTTTTGGCATTGATTAGCCTAAAAACGCCTTTTTACGCGGAATTTGCCGTTTTGCTTTTCGCCATTCCACTGGCAATCAGCTTGCGGGAGCCGCGTCCGCATGAAGCAAAAATCACTGAGGATAAGAAAAATATGCTGGGAATTACCAAATACGCGCTTCATTTCCGCAAAGAAATAAAATGGCTTATTTTGTATTCGGCCGTCATCGGAGCCGCGACCTTAAATATGGTTTGGTTTACCCAACCTTATTGGGAAAATGCCGGCGTGCCATTGGCGTTCTTCGGCATTTTATGGGCGCTTTTGCTTTCCGCCGGAGTGTTCTTTTTGTGCGGTTTCGTTTCGTTGATTTTTATGAGAAGGGCGGCGGCTGGTATAATATCGCCATGAATCCATATAAAAAGGTTTTTCTTGAACTGCAAAAGTCTGGAGTTGAATATTTGGTTGTTGGCGGCGTTGCCGTGAATTTGTACGGCTACAGTCGTTTTACCGGAGATATGGATATTTTGCTTACTCTTGATTTGGCGAATCTGTTGAAAATGGAAAAAGTGATGAAACGATTGGGGTATACGGAACGTTTGCCCATTCAATTGCATGACCTGAAGGATAAAAAGAATGTTAAGAAATTGCTTACGGAAAAGGGGATGCTGGCATACACTTTTATTTCGGCCAAGAAACCGCAGTTGGATATTGATATTTTGGCTGGATATTCGCTGAATTTTAAAAAGTTTTATGCGAAAAAGACCGTTATTGAAGCGTGGGGAATACGTTTGCCGGTGATTGCTTTGGGCGATTTGATGGCTATGAAGAGAAAGGCGGGACGCGATAAAGATTTACTTGATCTGCAAGCCTTGTTAGAATTGAAGTCGCTGTGAAATCCAAGTCCCCTCAATTTGACAGAGAATATCTGCGCCGATGCAAACAAAGCTCCCCCGAGGCCAAATTGGATTGGTTGGCGGCGGCTCTGGAATTTGCCAAAACAAAAAAAAAAATTATCAAGGGGTCATATACCACAAGAAAACCGCAGAATAGACGAAGAGAATCATCTCGGATTTGATTCTCATGCTGCCAGAGCGCTTAGCCGGTTTCAGGGCAGAGCCACCCCCGAGGAAAGGAGAGCCGCTGTAGCTACGGCAAAATTACGCAATGCAGACGGGCACAATGGTGAAGCTGACGTAATGAGAAAAAAACTTTTGGCTATACTTGATCAGGTAGAAGGAAAGACGCCTAAGCAGGAGTAGAGGTGTTCCCATCACCAACCCTCACCTTCGCCGGTCGAATCACCTTATCGCCAATCAGATAACCTTTTTCAAATTCCTCAATTACAACGTCCGCTTCGCCCGGGCCAACCGTGATCGCTTCATGTAAATTCACATCCAGCTTCTTGCCGACAGAAGACGGCATCTCGGTAACACCCTGTTTTTTCATGATTCCAACGAGCTGCTGCTCGATTTGAAGCGCTCCCTTAAACCAGTTTGTTTTTTGAACTTCCTCCGGTACCCGAGCGAACGCGCGTGCAAAATTATCCAAAATCGGCAAAAGTTCCAGAACCAATCCGGCGTTTGCAAAAGCCACAAAATGTGCACGGTCTTTTTCCGCTTGCCGGCGAAAATTCTGCAAATCCGCCAAAGCGCGCTTTGCGGTGTCGGTCAAATCCGCAATTTGCTTATCTTTAGCTGCCAGCTCCTCTTTTAGCTTTGCTGCCTCGTCAACTTGAGGCGCCGCAACATCGGACTTCGAATTTTTGTTGTCTTTGGTCATATTTAATCAATCTTTTTTAGAATTTCCATAAATAATACCTCATCAATCCTAAATCCTTTTGATGGCAAGTTATAAATTAAGCTTTTTGTCTCTTTTTTGTCAATCACGCCGTTTTTAAAAGCATTAAGAATAACCCAAATTGTTCCTCTTGGCGTAAG
The DNA here is from genome assembly GCA_016220145.1 of Candidatus Peregrinibacteria bacterium. Classification (GTDB taxonomy): domain Bacteria; phylum Patescibacteriota; class Gracilibacteria; order UBA1369; family UM-FILTER-53-11; genus JACRID01. The sequence continues at coordinate 29,204 of JACRID010000053.1, read as the reverse complement.
TCCATGAAGTTTTGCAAGAGATCTGGCCCTGCGGTCATCAAGCAACACGTCGGATATTTTCTTTTCAACCGCAATGTTCAAAACCGCCATTTCGCCTTTCCCGAGAATGGCGCTAAATTGCCGTAATTTCTTGATTTTAATGATTTTTATGGTTTTTTGCTTGAGGAATTTTTCCAGACGGTCTTTTTCCACGGATTCCTTTGCCAAAAGTTCGTTTTTTACCGCATCGGGAATAAATAATTCAAACCCCTCCAGAAGGTGTAAAACATCCAGTTTCGCCAGAAAAATGAGCACCGAACTGTTAGCTGCGAATTTCATAGGTTTATAGGGCCTCGAGGTCTTCCCGAATATCTTCTTCGCTTAATTGGAACGCTATTTTTCTTGACCTTAACATGTCCAGCGCATCCCATTTTGTCATATTTAAAAGCTCCGACATCTTACCGAGAGAGATTTCTCCATTTTTATAGCGTTTCAAGGAGTCTTCAGTCTCAACCTCGTTAAGCCCCCTTGTTATGAGTACGCGAATAAAAGTGGCCTTGTCCGTGTGCGCGTTGGTTATGGCTTGTTCAAGGCGCGCAGCTGTGTTCGTGTCAACGCGAGTTGTTATTATCTTTGTCATTCTGTATACAGAATAGCAGAACCGTATACGGATGTCAATTCAACTTTCAATTATTTCCTTTATTTTTTTCACCACCGCGTGATTGAAAGGATACTTCATTCGAGTCGGCCCAAGCAGCCCAATATATCCTTCAAACAGGCCGAGCCGGGGCTCGGCTACTGGATTACTGCGCACGGAAGGCGCATCCATTACGGCAATATGATACTTGGCAACCACCATCGCGCAAGATTGAATTTTTGGCAAAATATTCTCCTTGCCGATGTAAATTTTCACGTCGTTTTCGCCGATTTCAAGATGGCGCAAGGTATTAACAAAATTGTCGGTGTCCTCCAAAACCTCAATCACCTGCGACGCGCGCATGGGATCGCGTGAAAATTCCGGCTCCTTCAAAACATTCGAAACGCCGATATAAAAAGTTCGGCGGTTGTCCGGCAAAGTCGCAAAACTGACGTTCCCCGTCGCCTGCGCCAAAATCCTCACGCCGTCATACATTTTCTCGCGCGCCTTCTGAATTTCATAACTGACTATTGCCTTCTGTAAAGCCTTTTCGGCCTGTTTCTCGGCGATTTCATAGTCAGCCAATTCATCCACATAAAGCCTGTAACCTGTGTCCGTCGGAACGCGTCCGGACGAAGTGTGAGGCTGAAAAATCAGCCCCTCATGTTCCAGCGACGACATGTCGTTTCGAATCGTCGCCGGCGAAACCGAAAAATGATAACTCATCATTATCGTTTGCGAACCAACCGGCTCGGCCGTTTCAATAAATTCCTTGATAATTGCGTTCAAAATCGCGAGTCGTCGGTCCATAAAATTTCGGGATTATTAGGCGGAGCGCAGCTTAAGCCGCGCCAATCATAGCCGCCAACTCAATCGTCCTCATTGAATAACCCCACTCATTGTCATACCAGGCAAATGTTTTCACCATATTGCCAATAACCATGGTCAGGGCGCTATCGACGATGCTGGAATATTCATTGTGCTTGAAATCGACGGAAACCAGGGGCTCGTCTTCAACATGCAAAATTCCCTTCAGTGAACCTGCCGAGGCGGCCTTTCTCAACGTGTTGTTAACCTCAGCCGCATCCTTAGGCGCTTTTCCCATATCGCACGTCAAATCCACCAATGAAACGGTTGGCGTCGGCGCCCGAACCGCCACGCCATTTAATTTTCCCGCAAGATGCGGAAGCACTTCGCCGATGGCTTTTGCCGCGCCCGTGCTCGTCGGGATCAATGAAAGTCCCGCCGCCCTGGCTCTTCTCAAGTCCTTGTGGGCGTTATCCAAAAGATTTTGGTCACTCGTATAGGCATGCACGGTTGTCATAAAGCCCCGCTGAATTTCAAAGGTCTCATCCAAAACCTTTGCCATGGGCGCCAAACAGTTCGTCGTACAAGACGCATTTGAAACTATAAAATGCTTTTTCGGGTCAAAACTTCCGCAATTTACGCCGCGCACAAAAGTCGCATCCGGATTTTTCGCCGGAGCCGTAACTATCACTCTTCTCGCACCGGCTTTTATATGTTTGCCTGCGCCCTCGCGATCTGTAAAAACACCCGTTGCCTCAAGTACAACGTCAATACCGGTGTCCCCCCATGGCAATTCCAAAGGTTCGCGCGTTGCAAACAACTGAATCTTTTTGTCATTTATTATCAGGGAATTTCCTTCCGCTTTTATGTCATCTTTAATGCTTCCGTATGTGGAATCATGTTTTAACAAATGCGCCGCAACGTTGGATGGAGAAAGGTCGTTTATGGCTACGATATCGACAAGATCGCGCACGAGGTTGCAGCGAAGCATCATGCGGCCAATCCTGCCAAAGCCATTTATTGCAATGCGTGGTTTATTCATGGCCCCAAATTAAGGCAATTTTGAGAAATCCGCAAATGGTATTATGTGTCTATGATGGTTAAAAAGGCACTTATAGCTTTAAAACAGGGGAAAGTGATCGCTCACGCAACGGAAACTTGTTACGGCTTTGCTTGCGATATTTTTAACAAAAGCGCCATTAGTCGTCTATATAAGATAAAAAAAATGGGTGCCGACAAACCGGTTTCCATTTTGGTTGCGGATTTGAAAATGGCGCAAGAATTCGGGGTTTTTAATGAACTTGCCCTTGAACTGGCAAAAAAGTATTGGCCGGGTCCGCTAACCATTATAGTAAAGCGCAAAAAAACTCTGCCGAAGTTTTTGAATCCGAAGTCAAAAACCATCGGAATGCGTGTGCCCGGACACAAATTGTCCCTCGAGTTGGTCAAAAAACTCGGTTCGCCGATCACCACCACCAGCGCCAATATTTCGGGTTTGCCGTCGCCTTATTCGGTTCCCGCAATCAAAAAACAGTTCCGCGGGCAAAAACCGAAGCCGGATTTTATTCCGAATTCCGACAGGCTCAAAAAAACGCCGCCATCCACTATTGTTGACGTCTCCGTTTCTCCTCCTCAAGTAATAAGACAGGGCACGATTTTCCTTCAGGTCCTGTGTGATCACGGTAGCGATTGATGTTCCCTATGCCGGTTCTTACTCTCGCTATTCTGGACAGCACGGCCCCGGTTTTTTTATCCGGATGTTTATAATATCCATCTCTTAAAAATTCAAACAACGCACGGGATTGCTTTCGCGATAATCCATCGGTAAATTCGGCTTTTATAGCCTGTACGGCATTAACCAAATTGTCCGCCAGCTGATGAGCCAAATCCGAATCATCAATTTGGGCTATACATTCCAATATTTTTTCCAACAACCTTAGTCGCTGTTCCAGATTAGAACGATCATCGGGCCGTAATCTCTGCAATTCTCTGTCGATATGCGGCGGTATCAAATGTAATAACGCCGGAAGTCTATTTGTCATATGTAAATTAATTGGCAGTAGCCATATCTATAACAGATTTTCAGAAAAAGGCAAACTTTTTGTTTGGCAGCGAGTACAAAAATTACCCAATAGATTCTCAAGATCGCAACAGAATCACGAAGAACAGCATTTTTGGCTTACGAAAAACAAAAACGGCATGTTTTTGACGAAAAATGAATACAAAAATTGAACTATCAGCGAGAATCGCACGAAAAAGATTTGACACTATTATCTGTTAAAAGTATGTTTCAGGCACAACGTGATCAAAAAAGTTATACACCTCTTGTGCACAACTTTTGCACACACATTCACTTCACTAAATGGCTGACCACATTCCGGTCCTTACCAATCAGGTTCTGAAATTCCTCGATCCGCAACCGGGTAACGTAATCGTCGATTGCACTCTTGGTGCCGGCGGCCACAGCCAGATGATTCTTGAAAAGCTGGCTGGAAAAGGAAATTTATACGGAATTGAGGTGGATGAAAGAAACCTGTTGCTGGCCCAAGAAAAACTTAAAACCCACAAAAATGTTCATTTTATACGCGATAATTTTGAGAATTTGGAGACGCTCGGGCGCAGAATACTTCAAAAAGAGGGGCGGATTGACGGGATTCTTTTCGATTTAGGGCTTTCTTCCATGCATGTGGACGAAGGCACCCGCGGATTTTCATTCCAAAGCGAAGGTCCGCTGGACATGAGGTTCGACACCAGGCAAACGGTTACCGCGGCAGACATAATAAACACTTATTCACTCGAAGATTTACTCTCAATATTTAGAATCTATGGAGAAGAAAGGAATTCTTACAAGATTGCAACGCGCATTGTCGAGCACCGTAAGAGGAAGCGATTTACAACCACGTCGCAGCTTGCGAATTTTATCGCGGACAGCATTGCGACGCGAAAAGGTTTCTATTTCAAGCGGCATCCGGCAACTAGGATATTTCAAGCTCTTCGGATAGCCACGAATCGGGAGGTTTCAGTTGTGCACGCCGGGCTGGAAGGCGCGATTAAGGTGCTTTCCAGGGGAGGAAAGATAGTGGTCATCTCATATCATTCGCTGGAAGACAGAATCGTGAAAAATATTTTTAAGAGGTGCAAGCAAGAAGAGGTGCTGAAAATTCTCACGAAAAAACCGCTGGAACCCGACGAAAAAGAGATGGAGGAAAACCGCAGAAGCAGAAGCGCAAAGTTACGCGCGGCGAAAAAAATAATCTCAAAATAAGTTTCCTTTGGCCACTCGGGGAAAGCCCGCAATGGCCAGAGGAAAGCCAAAAAATGTCACCCCGAGCCTGTCGAAAGGTGACCAAATACAAGTCATAGTTCAGCTCGACAGGCTCGCTGCAAGCTAGGCTCACCATGACATCTTAAATCCCACCCAATATGTCTCAACTAATTCTCACCCGTTCATCTCAATTTCACAAAGCACTTCGCACGCGCAATTCTTTCCCAGTGACGGTGAGAGTTGGGAAATTTTTCCTCTTTTTCAGTATGACTTTTATGATCGGATTGCTGAGTTTTTTCTACCTGATGAAATTTACCGAGATTCAGACTAAAGGTTACCAGCTGCAAAAACTTGAGCTTGAACACAGCAAGCTGGTTGCTTCTCAGGAAACCCAAAGTACAGATATTTCAAGGTTAAAAACACTGGAAGAAATAAAAAATAGCCCGATTGCGCAGACGATGGTTCCGGCGCACGCATCCGTTTTTGTTAAAGATGACGGAAGCGTGGCGCAACTGCCGAATTTTGCGGGGATGAGGCGTTAATCCTTTGTCTATAAAATACATTTGCCATTTTTACCTTAAACCCGTTAGACTTCGGCTGTTTAATAGTAACTTTTTTATAATTTTATGGCACAAATTATGGCTACTAAATCACAGCAAACCGGGGTGGCACCGCTTGCGACTTTTTCGCCGGACACAAATAAATATGTTCGAACGCTAAAAAACGGTTACAGACTTTATAACCTTAGGCAGGTTCTCTCGGTTGCTGACAAGCACAATTTTGGTGTTGTGGCTGCGAATATTCGCTCGCCGTGGATTTTGAACGCGGTGCTCAATGCAACTTGGAAATTGCACGCGCCGATTATTCTTGAAATTGCGGAATCCGAGACCGGTTATTGCGAAATGCCGCCATCCAGGCTTTCCGATTTGGTTCACGATGGAATTGAAAAAATGATTAAGCAGTACAACTACGAAGTGCCGGTTGTTTTGCACCATGACCATATCCAGAAGGACGTTGATGGTTGTGTCAAGCGTGCGGTTGAGGCGGGTTTTTCTTCCGTTGAGGTGGATCTTTCCAAAAAACCGGTGGAGGAAAATGCCGCAAAATGCACGGAAGTTGTGAATCTGGTGCATCCGCTTGGAATTTCGCTTGAAGTTGAAGAAGGAGAAATTGGAACCGCGGCGGCGCTTGCGGATCCTGAAGTCGAGAAAAATATTGCCGATTATTACACCAAGGTTGCAGATGCGGAAAAGTTGGTTTCTGCGGTTGGTGCCGACGCAATTGCATTTTTTGTCGGTAACGGTCACGGGCAATATTTAAAGAAGCCGATTATCGGTTTTGACCGAATTCGCGAAATTTGCGATATGGCCGGAAAGTATGGAACATATGGTGTGTTGCACGGTGGAACGGGCTTAACTGCGGAGGATTTTAATCGTGCGATTCACAATGGCGCCCGAAAATTCAATTACGCCACGGCGCTTTCCGACATTTGGTTTGCGCATTTCCCAAAGGCGCTGCTTGAAAAAATGGATGCTTTTGCGAAAGAAAAAGGCAAAGCAAGGCGTTACATCTTAAATAATTTCTTGCCGGAAATTGCAAAATTGGATCACTCCGCGGCGGAGAAGAAAATTGAGGAGCATATGAAATTTATGATTGAAAAGGCGTTTTTGAGCGCAGATAAAGCCAATTTGTACGCATCAATGTAATCCTGAACCATGTCATCCTGAATTCATTTCAGTATCTGGATTCTGATCCCGCTGAGCGGGACAGAATGACGTTAATAGTTTTTCCTAAAAACCTACCGCCCACTCCCTACGCCCCTTATGACCACACTTCAAGAATTTTTAAAGAAATCCGGTTGCGAGGCCGATTTGGCGAAGTTGATTGGTGAAGTAATCCCGTCGGCGGTGCGTGAAATCGCGGAGGCGATTAAATCTCAAAAAGGGGAGCTTGCCGGCAGCCAAAATATTTACGGCGAAAAGCAGCTTAAGTTGGACGTTCAGTCGAATCAGATTGCAATGGAGGCGTTTAAAGAATCCGGTTTAGTAAATTTAATGGCTTCCGAAGAGTTGGATGAAGAGGTGGAGGCGAAAAAATCTGCCCCCTTCACCGTCGTCTTCGATCCGCTGGACGGTTCGTCTCTCGTCGATGTCAATCTCGCTGTCGGCTCAATTTTTGGCATCTATAAGGCCGGAAGTCCGATCGGCAAAACCGGCGACGATCAACTGGCAGCATGTTTCGCAGTTTACGGACCGCGCACAACATTTGTGATTACATGTAAAAAAGGAACACACGAATTTCGCCTGGAATCCGACGATCAGTTTAACCTTACTAACGAAAATCTGCATGTCGGCGAAGATTCCAAGCACTTTGCGCCTGGAAACTTGCGTGCGGCTGCAGAATGTGAAGATTATCTAAAACTCACGAACGAATGGATAAAAGCAGGATTAACCTTAAGATATTCCGGCGGCATGGTGCCGGACTTAAATCATATTTTGCTTAAAGGCGACGGAATTTTCACTTATCCGGCTTATTCAAAAACGCCGGAAGGAAAATTACGCCTTCTTTTTGAGTGTGCCCCAATGGCTCTTTTGATGGAAAACGCCGGCGGATCGGCACTTGACGGCGAAGGCGCTCGAATTCTCGATAAACGGATTACGGAGCTCCACAAACGCACGCCAATTTTTATCGGCTCAAAAAACACCGTCAAGCGTGCCGTTGAAGCTTTGCGAAAATCGAAAATAATGGTATTTTCTGCATTACCGTGAGCCTGAAAGATCCTCAAACTGAAGCGGAGATAGAACTTTTCGTAGTGACTGCCCAAAAGGGAGATAGCGACGCTTTTGGCAAACTCTACGATATATTTGTAAACCCGATTTACAGATATATTTACTATAGGGTTGGGGCCGGTGAGGCGGAAGACTTGGCCGAACTGGTGTTTTTGAAGACCTGGGAAAATATACGCCAATACCGCAAAGGAGAAAGCAGCTTCTCTTCTTGGATATTCAGAATTGCTCACAACGTGGTTGTTGACCATTATCGTGCAATGCATCCTTCGGATGAGCTCTCGGAGGAAATGGAAGACCATCGCAAGGAGGCCAATGCCACTGCGACTGCACACAAAAGATTCGACAACGAACTCCTTTCGGCCGCTATGTCCGAACTAAAAGACCGTTATCGTCAAGTCCTTATCTTGAAGTATATAAACGACCTTTCCAACGAAGAAATCGGCTACATCATGGGGAAAACCCAGGCCGCCCTGCGAATTTTACAATTTAGAGCCTTGCGCAGTCTGAAAAAAGTTTTGGAACGCAGAGGAATTTCCGAATTAGATGTGTAACAGAAGCCAAAATTCTACGTTTTAAACTTTGGACTTTATGGATTTATTCAAATCGTTTCATCCTTTGGAAAAGAAACTGAAGCAGTGCGGCGGCATGTCTTTGTCCAAAGAGAAACAAGTTGAGATGAAACATCGCATATTGGCGGCTGTTGCAAAGAATGAGGTTGTTAATGAACCGGCTTTTGCGAAATTGATAATTAAGATAAAAGAAATTGCGCAGCAATTAAACCCGCGCGAGCATTTCCGCATTTTATTGAAAGAAAAACTTTTGATGATTGCGGAGTTTCAGGCATCGCGCAGATTCTTTCTGCCGGCGCGGCTTAGGACCACGTTCGTTCGCAGAGCATTTGCTTCGGCGCTGGCGTTCGTTTTTGTGTTTAGCGTGTTGTTCAACTCAACTTTCAAAATTGAAGTTGCGCAGGCTTCGTTTTTAACTTCATTGGAGTACGTTAGCGGAACCGTTGAGGTTGTGCGCGACGGGAATGTGCTCGTTGGTGATATGGGATTTGTGTTGAAAGCCGATGATGTTATTAGAACGGGCAAAGATTCAAAAGCGGTTATAAAATTTTTGGATCAAAGCGTAAGCAGGCTTGATGAAGATACGGAAATAAAAATCTCCAGACTTTTCGTAAATCCTTTGAATAAGACGGAAACGACCGTTGAAGTCGTTTTGAATAAAGGACGCCTGTGGTCTCGCGTGATCAATTTGATAAATAATCTCTCGAGCTTTCAGGTGAAGGTGCACAACGCTCTCGCTGTTGCCAAAAAAAAGGCGGCATTCGACGTTTCTCTTTCCTCGAAGGGCCGGGCGAAAGTCTCGGCCGTAAAGAACAAAGTTGACCTTGTGGTTGCCACGGACAGAAAAGTTGTTGAAACGACTTTGGTAAAGGGATTCTCGGCGGAAGTTAAATCCGAAACCAATACCGGTCTGCCAAAGGTTTCTCAGGAGAAACCGGATGTCGCTCAAGAAAAATGGGTCAAAGATAATTTGGTTCAAGATCAGGCTTACATAGAAACGGTTAAACAGGATGTAAAAGATCAGATGAGTGATCAAGTGAAAATGCTGCCCGGTAATCCGTTATACGCGATGAAAGAATTATCGGAATCTACCAAACTCGTTCTGACTTTTGACGATTTTGACAAGAAAAAGAAAGTGGTAATGGTTGCGCAAGAAAAATTGGCCGAAGCGGAAGTTTTACTCGAAAAAGGCGATGCAATTGGCGCTGATCCGCTGCTTAAAGAATTTCAATCTCAAATAGACGAGGTTCATCAATGGGCATCCGCGTTTGAAGCAACGCACCCTGTGCAGGTTATGGAGCTTCGCACGATGATAAGTTCCATGTTGGACGGTTATGAGAAGCAATTGGCGGTAATTCTTCCGGATGATTCTCTGTATGTTTTAAAGACCGCCATTGGAAACACCAAGATCCTTGTTGCGGCGGGTCCGGTGCAGAAAACGGAGGAGAAACTTTCTCAGGCTACGGAAAAATTAAATGAGGCTCATGATTTGGTGGAACAGGGGAATCAAGCGGGCGCGGTTGCCCAGGTGCAAGAATATCAGAACGCGATTTCGGACGTTGTGTCGGAAGTGAAACAAATGCAAAGCGACGATAAAGAAAAGGCGGTTTCGGCGATTATCGATACCAAAGCGGAAGATTTGAAATCGCTTGAGGCGCTTGTGTCCCAACCGGAAACAGCGGATGCCGTCGAGGTGACGGTGCCGGTTGTTGCTCCAAATTTGCTGCCCATTGGGACAGGGACGGCTCCGGTGCAGACTCTGGCGCCGACGGAGGCGATACAGGGCACTTCTTCCATTCCATTGGCTTTGGGTACGGATACTTTAGCGGTTGGAGGAAGCAGCACGGTTGGTTTTTCCGCAGAGACATTGGTACAGCCGGAAGTTATTGTTCCGGCACCTCAAGTGCCGGCGGTCGGTTCCGAATTATTAACCGGAGAAGTTGCAAAACCGTCTCCGGCTCAAACGGCCGAACTTAAAAAAACGGTTGCGGACGCAAAAACGGAAACTTTAACCCGATTGGGAGAAGCGGTTCTTGAAGTCCAACAAAATAAAGCCAGCGTGCCCGTCATGCAAAAATTGCAGGACATCAAAAAAATGGATATGAATGGAAAGCCTTTAATGGATATCACCCTGTCACGCGATAAAGTAACCATTAAGTCTGACGGGAATGTAATTTCGATTACGCCGCCGGTTGTTACGCCCCCGACAACAGGCTTAAAAACTCCAGAATCACTCCCAGTGCAGCCATAAAGGCCCCCGCTATCCAAAACCTCATTACAACCTTTTCCTCGGCCCAGCCGCGTTCTTCAAGATGATGGTGCAAGGGCGCGATTAGAAGCAGTTTTCTTTTAAAAAGCTTTTTCCATGTCAATTGGATTAAGGATGACAATGCTTCTATTACAAAAATAAAAGCGATAAAAGGGAGTATTAAAACGGAGTTGGTCAGCATTGCAATTACGCCCATGGTTGCGCCCAGGGCCAAAGCTCCGGTGTCGCCCATATAAAACAACGCCGGCGGTATATTAAACCAGACAAATGCGATTGTGGCGCCAACTATCAATGCGCAAAAAGCGGTGAGAATTACCAGTCCTTGCAGATAGGAGATTATACCCAATGCCAGAAAAGCTATTATTGTAAGTCCTCCGGCCAGGCCGTCGAGACCGTCGGTAATATTTACCGCATTTGCGCTGGCGACGATTATAAAAGCGAAAAGGATTACGTAGAAAGCTCCGATTGTGAAATCTCCAATTCCGGGAATGTGAATTGCGTCATAGCCAAGCTTGAAATGAAACCACATGCCGCCGAGCAGTCCAAACAGCGTCAGCCACAAAAATTTCGGTTTAACCCTAAGCCCTTTTTCTTTGATGCCCTTTATATTGAGCCAATCATCGACAAGGCCGAGTACTCCTGTGGCAATCAATGTGAAGAGCGGCAAATAGGTTTCGTTTCTGTTAAAAAGAGAGAAACGCGTGATGCCGAGCCGCTGTACAACCGGAGAAAGCAATATTACGATTGCAACTATTGCCCAAATTAATACGCCGCCCATTGTTGGAGTGCCTTCTTTGTCTTTGTGCAGCTTTCTGAATATTTCAGCCGCCTTGCCGTCTGCTGTTTCTTCGCGCAAGCGTTTTCTAAAGCCGGCTTTTAATAAAAATTTGTAATACGGCCTGGTCGCAAGCGCTACGGTTAAGAAAGAGCCGATCGTTAAGCCGAATATCAATATAAAATGACGCAGAGCTGTGGCTATATCGATGGAAAACTTTGGCATGCTATTTAAACTCAAAATTACGCAATACCCAGTCTAGCAGAATTTCAGTTTCTTTGAATCTGTCGGGACTGCCCAATACAACCGTTAACACCTCATGGTCGTTGGGAGCTTCCGTTAAAGAAACGAAAGACTGGCCCGCCTCCGGAGTCGTGCCTGTTTTAAGACCGATTATTTTAAAATAAGGATTTTCCAAAAGCTCATTGGTGCTCTTCAAACTGTGAGTTATTCTTCCATCGGTGGACATTACTTCCGCGGTTTTAAGAGCCACCGTTTTCCTTATGAAAGGATAAGAAACGGCTGCGCGTCCAAAAGTCATGGTGTCGAATGCGGTTGAGTAATTCCCGGCCTCATCAAACCCTTTTGCGTTTGAAAAATGAGTGTCTTTTAATCCCAATAAAGCCGCTTTTGCGTTCATTTTGGAAACAAAAGCCGATTCGCTGCCGGCATCAAATTCGGCCAACGCGGTAGCCGCATCGTTACCTGAATTTATCAGCAGTCCGGTCAATAGATTTTCAACGGTTATTTCTTCTCCGGATCGCAAAAACATCGATGATCCTTCTTGAGTTGCCGCGTTTTTGCTTACAATGACTTTTTCGAAAACATTATGATTGTCCAGAATTACCATTGCGGTGACGAGTTTTGCGATTGAGGCTATTTGCCTGCGTGCAAAAACGTTTCTTGTAAACAAAGGTTCTCCGCCGTTTAAATCAATCGCATAGACGGACTCGGCCGAAATAACGGGTCCAATGCTGTCCGTCTTTTTTATCGGCGCATTTTGTTGCTGCAAGGATGGCGCTGTTGCGGTGACTTCCGCTGTAGCGGAAGTCACGATTTCCGCGGGAAGAACGCTGGCGAACATGCCATATGAGGGTTGCGCCGTTTCAAAAAGTAAAAAGAATAAGAAATGACTGAACATGTTATTTGGGGGTGGAGCTGCCGTTTTGAGGCACAAGTGAAACTATATTTTTAAATATATTTAATTTATCTATTACCGCAACCGAATCTTTGCCAAGTTCCACAATCAATCGCGCATTTGCAAGTTTCGGATCCTGAAGATATTGGGCGGGGAATTGGCTTACCGAAGAGCCGGGCACCATATCTTTCAAGAAAGTTAATGCCGATGCCGCTTCCTGATCGCGCGCATACCATATTGTTTCCGCCATATCTTGATTTATGGCATTTCCGGTTGCGACCGTGCGAACTCCAAATCTATTTAATTCCGACATTAAAGTTGAGGCCAAACCGCCTTTTTTTGTGCCATTAAGGATTGCGATGGGAAAACTTTGTGCGCTTTTGGGTCCGTACAAAGTGAGTTTGGCGAACTTTCTGACATTGTCCATATTATCGCTCGCCGGAAGAAGAACATAGGCGCCGCCGTACAATTCACGCAACGGAGTGTAAAGAAAGCCGCCCTTGAAAATAGGTTCGTCATTGAGAGTGGCCGCTGCAATTGAGTCCGACTTTATTTTGGAACCGAATTCGGCAAGAGATAGCATTTCCCGCAGTGAGATATTGGTCTCGACATGGTCGCGCAGTGAGCTGTAAAGCTGTTGAATAAGACGTTTTTTGCCGAACAGACTTTCACTCTCCGCCTTGTTTTTTAATGCAATTAAAACTTGTTGTTGGCGCTTGCTGCGGTCAAAGTCCGAACTTGTTTTTCTTGAGCGTACATATTTAAGGGCGGTTGATCCATTCAAATGCTGATTGCCCTGGGGAAGAAAAAAAGTCTCATATTCAAAAGTTTCGCCTTTCGGATACATCGGATCGTTGATGGTTTCGGCAACATATACGTCTATTCCGCCGGCGGCATCCACCACTTTCTCAAACGCTTCAAAATCCACTTTTACCGCATATTGAATCGGCAGTGCGAACATTTCTTCAACCGTTTGCCTTACAAAATCAAGGCCCTGAGCGGAATCCCATTTTAATTTCCCTTTTTCGTATAGGCGGTTTATGCGGCTTTCTCCAATGGAAGTTTCGGTATATAAATCGCGAGGTACAGAGAAAAATGCAGCGGAATTATTATTGTGATCCAGGCTTGCAAGGATGATGGTGTCCGTTAAATCTTTGCCTTCGTGGCCTTCTCCGCCGACTCCAAGCATCAATATATTGGTGTGATTTTCCGCATCTACAGCCAAATCTTTGCCAATGATACCGGAGAAAACTTCCACCAATCTGGTGCCGCTCAAACTTTGCACTATCTTTAGCCCTGCCGAATAAACCACCAAAATCAACAGAACAATCCCCAGTGCGGTAGCTATATTCTGCTTCGTTTTTTCGCTTAAAGGTTTTCGCGGCGGGGCATTGCGAATTTTTCTACACTTAAAGTCACTCACGCAACGACCATTCTACCTTGTATTCAGGGGGTGTAAAGAGTCACCATAAACAGCTCTCCGATCCCGTTTATGCCAAGCCCGATGCCAATATTTAAATTTGCGGCATTATTGAGCCCGTCCTGTTTTAAAAGCTCTTCTTTGAGTTGTTCCACCGAAGATGCCTGCACAATGTGTGCCTGTATTGAAGTCTTAACTCCATTGTTTCTTGCCGTCTGCAGGAGCTCTTCGCCTCCCTTGGAAGTGACGCCGAAAAATCTTTCACCAACCATTTTTTGAGCCCAAGAAGATGAGACTTCGTTTAGTGTCTGATTGTCGTTTATTCCGGGAAGTCCGTCCGACAAGCGCGTATTCTTCGCGGTGTCCAAAAGACCATTTTCAATCGACTGAAGGTCGGATTGAAGAATCGGTTTTGCGGAAAAGTTTTGAGTGACGAAAACGTAGCCTTCAGAGTTTTTGACCATGCCAAGTCCAACAAGTTCCATCTCGGGGTCGAGCAATGCCGCACGATGAACGGGGCTTCGCATTAAGCCGTTTTCGGCATCTTCGAGAGTTGTTGCTTTTGCCAGATTCTCGCGAATTGAGGCCGGATAAATCGCTTCCTTGCGTCTGTCATCAGGTCCGTTTCCGTCAGGATCGTTGTGTCCGAAGAAGTCCAAATCCACCATGTTCCGGCTGTGTTTTTGAGCAATATTATTTAAAGCGTTGGACAATGCCACCGGCGAAAGTTCGTATGTTGCACGATCCTTATTTATGAGCCTCAAAAGCTGTTCGCGCGCTTTTGCAAGATCTCCCAAAGAAGATTTATCCAGTTCCGGCGGATTTAAAGAAAAATAATCGGGGATGAGAGGCACAACGTGGCCGACGTATATGGGTGCATTAATGATCGCCGATCCTTGAGGATTATTTACTTCGAAAATATAGGTTCCGGCCGATTTTAAATCTTTTTCAATTTTAAAATCTTGGCCGGCAACCAAATCGTTTAAGTCAAAGTCAAATTCTTCAACTGTGCCATCAGACAGGGTAAAGGCTGCTTGTTTGGAAATCGGACCAAGAGCTCTTGCCGAAAAACTGAAATGCACGGGAGCGGTTGAAAATGTTTCCTGGAAATCTTTTGTTTGTATTTCCGGGGATTCCACTTTGCGGAATTCCTGCGTAACAAGATCCATTTCTTTTATTGGGCTTTGAGCCGAATCTTGATTGACAAGCCATCCAGCCAACCCTTTCTTGAAATTTTTGAAGTCCTCCGGTCGCGGCGAAAAAGATTTTACATTCCGCCTGAATAAATAGTCCACTCTGTTTGTATTTTGAAAAATAACCAAACGTGAAAATGTCCCGCTGCCATTCCAGCTGAATTTTGTTTTGCCATTTTCGTAGGAGGTAGAAAGTTCCGTTGGCGCTTGCCCTCCGGAGATGGCATCTGGCTGCGGCAAAACCGATATATTTTCAATGCGGCTTTGCCCTGACCGGCCTGGGATTATCCCGATTTGAAAATTTCCAACGTCTTTAAAATAAACCGGTATTCTGAAGTTTCTGCCGCCGTTGGTTGTATCTTCAATGAAGTCCTCTGAATTATCGCATCCTTGCCCGTCTTTGCATAAGAAAACGTACGCTTCATCCGCGGTTGCATAATCCGTAAATTCACCTTCGATAAAATAAACTTCGTCTTTATAAAAATGATTTGGCATCGGAGCCGCCAGTTTTACATTCGCGAAGAAATCGGTTCCTATGATGTCGCTTTCGAAAGGGGTAAAAGACGGCGAATCATATTGTTTGTCGGGTATTTTGATGGAAGATTCGCGGTTATCTTCAGTGGAGGGGGGTGTCGCCGGATTTGCATTTTGTTCGGTTTTCACAGCGGGGCTGTTCTTTGAGCCCCCCATCATTTTGGCCAATTCACCGTATGTAATTGATTTTTTCGGCAGAATTTTTTTATTGCCGAATACCTTCAAAAATCCGGATTTTTTATTATAGGCGGAGCAAGAAGAAAAAGTTTTGTTCTTAGGCAGTTTTTGGCTTGAGCACAGGCTTTTTATTGCAAATTCCCATGTTACATCGGCGTCGGGTTTGAATTTGGAAGAGGATGTCCCCTTAAATATCTTCGCTCTTTTTACCGTGCAAATGGCGGTGGACAGGGAATCTGTTTTTTTCAGATCTTTATAGCAATTTGTAATTTGTACTTCATTTAAATCGAGGAATTGAACCAAGGCCTTTGCTAAAATTTTCTTTGGGACAACCTGTTTCTCGCTGTATGATTCGCCGAATAAAGAAGTTGCGTCGTTCGTTTTGGCATTGGTTTGCCACCCAAGTACGAGCGCTATGGCCATCGCATAAACGAAGGTTGTGAATATGTTTCCGGGCAGCCCGTGTTTGTTTTTCATAAAATATGCTTTGTATTATTATAACATATTTCTTTACGGAACGCTACTTAATACCTTTTTTGACTTTATGTGTAAGTTTCTATACCTTTTTGGGTGTTGTTTCTTTAACAAATTCTTATGAAAAAAATTATTGTGTCTTTGGGCATTGTTGCGGTGCTTTTTCTGGGTTACAAAGCGTCTTCGGGCCTGGTTGCGGTGCTTTTTTCAGATACCGGCTGGTTTTCGAAAGATCCGCAGAAAGCGGTAAATGAAGGAATCGCTAAATTTACCGAAGTGAAAAAAATGAACTCGGAGCTGAATATGAGCGGAACGGTCAATGCGCCGGAGGGGGAGAAACCGGCAAAAACCCAATTTAAGTTAAATGCATCGGGCAGGATCGACAGTTCGGACGATAAACAACTTAAGGCTGACATTAAATTTGCGCTCGATACAAATATAGATGGAGCAACCATGCTTGGGGAATTCCTTTTCAGAACTTTGGATAAGAAAATGTATTTGAACCTTTTGAAATTGGATATGTCGGGCGCCGATGGAACATCTCTAAAAAACGAATTGACCGAAGTTTTGAATAAATGGTGGTCGTTGTCGGTCAGCGAAGAAGGATCTATCGGCAAAATAGCGGATGAACAAAAACAGTTGAAAGATGCGCTTAAAGTTGCAAAGATTTTTTCCAATGCGACAAGAGACGTAAAAGAAGATATCCATGGAGTTGCCAGCACGAAATACAGGGTCGAAGTCGATAAAGAAGGATTGAAAAAGTTCGTTATGGAATTGGCGCGCGTTTCCGGCAATCAATTGGCGCCGGAAGAAGAAATTGCAATTGCCGACGGCTTGAAAGAGGTTGAATTCAGCGGCGCGGTTTGGATTGGAGATGATGATGATATGTTGCACAGAATCCGCGGGACAATTACTTCTCGTCCAAAACAAGGACCGAACAGCTCGTTTGAAATTGATTACAGCGGTTGGGATTACGGGGAAGATGTCGCCATTATTGTTCCCGAGGATGTAAAGGATTTTAATCCGTTGATGCTTTTGCCTTTTTTTGGAACGCTTAACTCGGTAAGTGATGGAGGGGCGGCGACTTCTGAAGAGTCAGGGGCGGCAGCGCCCGCAACGCCGGCGCCTGCGGCAAAACCGGCTCCAAAAACGAATAAATAAAGGAGGGCGAGTTCATAACTTTTTAATAAAAAGTTCATGCCAATCGTGTAGCATGAACTTTTGTGATTACGCGCAAGAATGTGGTTATTGCAGTTTTGGCCGTCGCGATATTCTGTTTAAGATATTGGTCGGCTTTGCCGGAATTTAATGAAGAATATGCCGGTTCATACATCGGCGGCGAACTTGAAATAACGGGTTACATAAGAGATTTAACGGGTGATGAATTCGGGGTGACGCGTGCGAGCTTTGAAACGCTGAATTTTGAAAAATTCAATGTTGGTTGGAAATTGACAGGAACGATTTTATTGAATTATTTGAATGCGCAACTTGAAATGGGGGATTTGGTTCGTATCTCGGGAAAATTGGAGGCGCCGGAAACGTCCGATCCGCGCATCTCGGCTGCAATATACAAACCGAGGATTTTATCCGTAAAGAATGCCGACGGCGCAAATTTTAGCGGGATTTTTTTATCGATAAAGAATGTTCTTACTAAAAGGCTGGAAGCCGTTTTTCCCGAGCCGGAATCCGGCTTTGCGGCCGGTTTATTGCTTGGCGCCAGGAATTCTTTGCCGCGCGATATTATGACCGATTTTAAAAGAACCGGACTGACACATATTTTGGCGGTTTCCGGATACAATATGGTTATTTTAGCCGCGTTTTTTACGGCGATTTTTGCGTGGCTGCCGAGAAAAAGCGCAAATACGGCTTCCATTCTGGCCGTTTGCATATTTGTGTTTATAGTTGGGGCGAGTGCGTCGGTTGTGCGGGCGGCGGTTATGGGATCGCTCAAGCTTGTCGCACGGATTTTCGGGCGTCCATATGGAGGAATTCGCGCACTTTTAATAACCGGTTTTGCGATGGCGCTTTTTGATCCTTTTATAATTTTTTATGATGTCGGATTTCAATTGTCGTTTGGCGCAACCGCCGGAATTCTCCTGTTTAATGATTTTTTTGAAAAACGCGTACAATTTTTGCCAAATTGGCTGGCAGTGCGTGACAGTCTTGCAACGACATGGTCCGCTCAAGTTTTGACGACGCCCATAATTTTGCTTTATTTTAAAGGGATTTCAATGATAGCCACTGCGGCGAACATAGTCGTTTTGCCGGCGATTCCGTTTTTAATGCTGGGAAGTTTTTTGAGCCTGATTTTTGGGAAAATAACCGCCGCGCCAACGTGGATTTTATTTGAAATAGTGCTCAAAGCCGTTCACTTTTTTTCAGGGTTGCCATTTGCTTTCATGAACATCGGCATCTCATAAACCATGATCTTGGAATAGTTTTTTTGCGCATCTTTTGGCTCTATGTAAACCGGCGTCCAGCCTTCGACCGAAAAAGCGTAGGAAATAAGCAGCGTGCCCGGTTTAAGTTCCGCCTCGAATTTCGGGCGCATTATTTTTAATATCTCCGGCAGCAAATAGCACACGATCACCTTTGCATTTCCATAATGGATCCGCCTGAAATCGCGCAATAAAACCTTGGATTTTGATTTTAAAATGAAATTTCGCAAACGGGCCATGCCGTATAATACGGGAGAGAGTTCAAGTCCGATCGCGTCCGCATCGTATAATTTGGCCGCCAAGTGAACCATTCTACCGTCGCCGCAGCCCAAATCATAAATTCTGTCGCCTTTTTTCAGTTTTGCCAGCTCAAGCATGCGTTTTACTCTGGCAATCGGCGTCGGCACCCACGGCGCGCCGGTTATAAAAGCAATCATCGTTGGAATAAATATGACAATAAAAACCGCGAGCTCGATGTAAAAAACGATTGTGTGCGTAAACATATTTATTTGAGGTTATGGGAAAAGATTTTTTGGGCACGAGCCTGCGGTGCGACCAAATGCGGCAAAATCAAGCTAAAAGCTCGCAGCGACGCAATCAGCTGCTCGCTTTTAAACGCTTGATTTTGCCGCTTTGGTTCCCGCATCCTCGGCAGTGCCGCAAAGAAATCTTTTCCCATAACCCATTCTAAACTTTATATAAATAAATGCTCGGCAGGCCTTTTGATTTGTCTCTTTCCAGCTTTTCGACGAGTTCAAGCCCCGGAATGCCGAAGGTGTTGCTGACGATTCGAGTTCCTTTTTTGCACTCGCGCTTTATTTTTTCGGATAATTTCACGAGCGCGCCGGGCATCAAATAGCAAAAAATCACATTTGCCCCCGCCAAGTTTGCCGAAAACAGGCTTTTAAAATGAATTTTTGCCTTTGATTTAGCCAATATTTTTAGCAGGTGAGCCAGCAAAAACATGGCCGGTGCGACTTCGTAGCCGATGGTTTTTACTTTTACTTTTTTCTCGGCTGCAAAAAGCAGGCGCCCGTCGCCACAGCCAAGATCAAAAACCGTATCGCCGGATTTTAATTTGGCCGCTGCGATCATTTTGGCGACAACGGCGCTTTCGGATGGCACATACGGCACGCCCAGAAACACATGAACCAGCATGCTCGCGCCTATGAGGAGGAGAAAGAGCAAAGTTAAAATCAGCACGGTATCGGTGACTATCACGGTTTTAGTTTATCCTTACGCCACGGTTTTGTACAAATCCACCGTCGGATCCAGTTTCTCCGCAACCTTGCTGAGTTCCGCCCGATTCGCGCGCGGCAGCCTTTGCGCTGCGGCATTTACGATTCCGGCCACGAATTCGCCTTTCAGGTGATCCACAATCAAATGCCCGAAAGTCTCGGCGTTTACTTCCTGTTTTTGCCTATTTACAAGCACGGCGCCGGTTTCCATGGCGTCTTTTCCTTCGGCTCTTTTTTGAATAAGATGCCTTTTTAGTCCAAATCTTTTTTCTTGGTGATGCCTGAAATCCTCAATAAACATCACATTTGTCGGATCGACTTCCCTGTCGTCATTCGCGGCTTTTTGGACTATTCCGTCGGCTTTTTTGGATTCGAATCTTATTTCCGCCCTTCTGCGCAGCGTAGCAACTTCCTTCATTTCGGTATAAAGCATGCGCGTTTGCGCCAGCGCCGGACTTTCCATCGCTTGTTCGAGAGTGTGCTTCATTATATTTTCCGGATAAGAGCTTGTAAAACCTTTGCTCACCGTCTGATTCATAGAGGCCAGAATGGCTTTTCTGCCTTCCAAATCGGCGTTTCTGAAACGCAATTCGTTCTTTTTTTGAATCGCCGGATTCAAGGCCATAAAAGTGTCGCGCACGGTGACCCGTTCCCTGAGTTTATCCGTGTCGTTTAAGTCTGATTTTCGCAGATTCTTTCTCTTTTCCGAAAGCGGCAATGCGCGGAACCATTCTTGATAAGCCTTCATACTCAATGGCGAAAATAAATTTTTCTCAATGAGACCTATCATTTTTTCATCATATTCTTTTATCAGTTGCTGATTTTCGGCATCTTCGGGCGATTTATTTTTGCTCTCCGCGTCCTTTTTCAATCCCGTAACACCTATGGATTTCAATAACCTTTCGCGTTCTTGCAGGGTGGAAACCTTAAATTGCTCTCTGTACTTTTCCTGAATTTCCGGTGGCAATTTCAAAAAAGCCAATTTCAATTCCTCATGTTTTTTTGAGGCTTTCCCCACCATTTTTTGGCGTTCTTCAAGACCGCCATCGCCAAATTCCTGCTGCAAATCTTTTCTCACCGCGCTCGGCAATCTTTTAAAAGCTTCCAAAACCGCTTTGCGTTCAGGTTTATCGAGATCGCTTTCTTTTAGATATTTTTGCTTGTCCGCATAAGATAATTTTTCAAACCAATCCATGTAAGCCTGCTTGCGACTGGAATTTTTTGAGAAAGTTCCTGCGTGCATCGCATCCTCAATTTTTTTCGCATAGGCATCAACCAGTTTTCGAGAAGCCTGTTCGGCGACTGGCAAGTGAGAGATCCTTATTTGAAGTTGTGAGGCATCGCGACTTTCTTGGCTTTCTTCGAGCCAGCCCAAAGCCGACTGCTGTTCTTCGCGATTTAGCCTGCTTCCCATCACAAGTGTACGAAAATGTTGACGCATACTCTCAACGTCGCAACCGGCAGCGTCGACATTTTCGCGTCCGTCTTGGGGAGCTGATTCTAGAGCCATGGGATTGGATTATACCATCAAGAACACCCACTCGTTTCGCCGCATTCCAAACACTTGTAGCACGCTCCGTTGCGGATCATAACGATCCCGCAAGTGCCGCACATTGGAGCATCTTCGTTGTTTAGCGCCAAAACCATGTTGGTTTGTGCTTTTTCAAGCTGAGCTTTGGTTCTCAAAACCGGTCCTGCGCCCAGTGAGCCGGAATGCCGGCGATTTTGAATAACCGGAGAAGCCGGTTCCGAAATCTCCGCCGGAAGTCTTTGCAGCTGCACAGTATTGGCTTCCGCATAAGCGCGATCAATCAATTCCGCATTGTGATATTTTTTCGCAATATCCTTCGGCAAGAATTTAAGCGCCAAATATCGGCCGATGTAATCAACAATGGATTTAACAAGAGGAATGTTTCTGTTTCCCGTCATGCCGGACGGTTCAAACCTTGAATGTGAAAACTTTGCCACCAAAACTTCCAGCGGAACCCCATATTGCAAGCAAAGTGAAATGGTAAGCGCGAACGCGTCCATAATGCCGGAAAGAGTGGATCCTTCTTTGCTCATTTTTATGAAAATTTCGCCGGGATTACCATCTTCATAAAGCCCGATTGTCAGATAACCCTCATGATTTGCCACAACGAACTTGTGGGTGATGGAATGGCGCTCGTTAGGCAATTTTCTTCTTACCGGTTTTCGGGCTTCTTCCTGCATTGCCATTTGTAATTGTGCGGCGTTTATTTTCTCTTCTGGTTGATCTTCTTCAAAACTAAATAAAGCGCTGTAAGTCGGATCGCCGGAAGAAGTATTCAGCGGCTGGCTCAATTTGCTGCCGTCTCTATAAAGTGCAACGGCCTTTAGCATATATTTCCAGCTCAACAAATAGGCCTTTTCCACGTCTTCAAGGGTGGCTTCTTCGGGCATATTTATGGTCTTGCTGATGGCTCCGGTGATGAATTGCTGCGCGCTGCTCATCATGTGCAAATGCGCAAGCCAAGGAATAAACCTTTTGCCATTTTTGCCGCAGCGATTTGCGCAGTCAAAAATAGGGTAGTGAATCTCTTTTAGATGAGGAGCGCCTTCGATTGTCATGGTTCCGCAAACGTATTCGTTTGCCTCTTCTGTTTGTTCTTTAGTGAAGCCAAGAACCTCCAAAATGTCGAGCTTCGGATTGGCCAGCATTTCGTCCGTGAATCCAAGCGTGTCACGGCAAAATGCGTCTCCAAGGATAAAACGGTTGAAAGCAAAGCGAAGTTCAAAAACAGATGGCAGTTGAGTTTCAATAATCAACAATTCTTTGTCGGTGAAGCCCTTTTCTTTGAGTGATTCCCCGTTGATGTGAGGGCAGCCCTCAAGCGTTCCGTGGCCCTTCAGGAATTTCTCAATTTCATCGATTTGTTTGTCATTGTATTTAAGAACTTTCAGGGCCTCGCACATTGAACGATTTACAATCTTGAAATAACCGCCGCCGACAAGTTTTTTGAACTTCACAAGCGCGAAATCCGGTTCAATGCCAGTCGTGTCGCAATCCATCACAAGGCCGATAGTGCCCGTTGGGGCGATGACCGTGACCTGCGCGTTGCGATAGCCGTACTTTTTACCCAAATCAAAGGCGCGATCCCAGCATTCGCGTGCGGATTCCAATAAATATGAAGGACAATATTTGTCCGAAAGTCCGCGCGGAGTTACCGTCAAGCCTTCATATTCGTTTTTTTGCGCGTTGTAAGCCGCGCGTCCGTGATTTCTAATAACGCGAAGCATGTGGTTTTTGTTTGCTTCGTAGCGCGGGAAAGCGCCGAGTTTGCCGGCCATTTCGGCGGAGGTGGCATAAGATTCCCCGCACATGATCGCAGTCAAAGCGGCGCAAATCGAGTACGCCTCTTCGCCCGAATAAGGGATTCCCATTTGCATTAAAACGGTGCCAAGATTTGCGTAGCCCAAGCCCAAAGTTCGATAGTCGTAGGATTTTTGGGCGATTTCGCGTGCCGGAAATTGGGCCATTAAAACGGAAATTTCCAAAACGATCGTCCAAAGCCGGCTTACATGTTTGAAACTTTCAATGTCAAATTGCGCAGTCTCATTATTATAGAATTTTATTAAGTTAATACTGGCCAAATTGCATGCCGTGTCATCCAAAAACATATATTCGCTGCATGGGTTGCTGGCATTTATTTTGCCGTCGGTTTTGCAGGTGTGCCATTCGTTGATCGTTGAATCATACTGAATGCCCGGATCTGCGCATGACCAAGCGGAAGAAATGATGTCGTTCCAGAGTTTTGAGGCTTTTATAGTGCCGGCCGATTTGCCGTCGGTTCTGTTGCGAAGAGTCCAGTCTTCGCCTTTTTCCAAGGTTTCCAGAAATTCATTCGTTATGCGGATGGAATTGTTGGAATTTTGGCCGGCGACCGTTAAATAAGCCTCCGAGCGGAAATCGGTATCGTAAGTTCTAAAATCAAAATTGTCGGTGTCGACGCCCTGCTTGGCGAGCATTATCACGCGCTTTATGTAATTTAAAGGGACGAACGCATCGTGCGCCGCCTTTATTATTTTTTTAAGTTCAGGATTAGTGGCCGGATCAATGCCTTTTTCTTTTGCACAAGCCAGAATTTTCTTCAGGTGTTCGTTGCAGATGAAGGAGCCGGCATGCAGCGCCGCGACCTTTTGTTCCTCAATAACCTTCCAATTTACAAACTCTTCGATTTCAGGGTGATCGATGTCGAGGCAGACCATTTTCGCGGCGCGGCGGGTTGTTCCGCCGGATTTTATTGCTCCTGCTGCGCGATCGATTGTCGTCAAAAAGCTCATAAGCCCGGAAGATTTTCCTCCGCCCGACAAACATTCATTTTTACCGCGGATGGAAGAGAAATTCGTGCCGGTTCCCGAACCATATTTGAATAATCTCGCCTCGCGCGTCATCAAATCGAAAATTCCGCCTTCATTGACAAGGTCGTCTTTTATGGACTGGATAAAGCAATTATGGACAACGACGCCGTTTGCCGCGAACTTCCCACTTTCGGTTTGTATATCATAAACCACCTCCTCGCCCATGTATTCTATTGAAACCACGGTTTCTTCGCTTGCATCGGGTTTTTCTTTGCCGGGCACGGTTTCATTTAATTCTCTGAGTTTTTTCTTTTTTGAATTGGATATAAAACCTATTTCTTTCTCAAATTTTTGACGCTCCGAAGAGTATGCCACTTCAATATGATATTGCATGGCATGATTCTGTCTTTTGTCACGGCAGGTTGAAATTCTCGAATAAATGTCGAGTGATAAAAGTAAATTTTGAACATCGTGAGCCAGGTTTTCAGAAATGGTTGTTAAACAAACATCGCCACTTTTTGTATTTTTGCGTCTACGGATTCGCACACATCCATCAGCTTGAAAAAGTCCTCTCAAAAAGGCCTTTTTGGCTTCCGGACACGCTTCAAAAATTGCATCATGAATCCTTACGGCATCACTGCCAATACCCAAACCGTACCGTTCAGCAAAAAGAGTGGTGTAATTGAAATCTCCGCGTACGATTTTGTAATCGGGACCAATGGACGGCTTTTTAGTATATGTATAACCTCCTAAAACTTCATTGAATAAGTCGGTAATGTGGGAAAATTCAGCCGGATCATTTGTTGCCACCCCAAAATGCGTAATGCCTTTATATGTGCCGCAATAGCCATCTCCAATGTGAAATCCGGCCAATGCCGCTTCAGCCACCGGAACATCCGTGCGGACCGAATTTTTCACGGATACTTTTACCAGCTGTACTTTTTTCCCAAGGCAATCTTTAAGCGGAGTCCATTTGTAAACGGCATCATCTTTTTTTCGCACATCAGCGGTCCAAATCAAATGGTCATCCGTAAACTCTATATATTGGCCGTTTCTTAAGGTCATTTTATATAACTTTCGAATGCCATTCTCCTTTGCAGCCAGAATGCGAACCCAATTTTCGCCATCGAAGATTTTTAAACCTGTTCGATTATGCTCAACCAAACTGCCAAGATTTAAAACTCCTTCCTCCGTATATACTTTTGTGTCCCATCGTCCGCACGCGTGCGGTTGCGGATGAGTATATGCATCCGTTGACTCCGTTAATTTGCCCGTCGCCGGATCCACATAGCAATGTCCCTGCGCCTCGCCCGTAATTCCATATGCCCACGCCAAGCCCGTGTTAAACCACTGCGGGCTGTTCGGCGCCGCCATTTGCTGCACAATCATGTATTTCAATTCGTCTTCAAAAGCCTGTGCATCTTCGCCGGTTGCAAAATAACCGTATTTTTCGCCCCAATGCCTCCACGTTCCGGCCAGTCTGTGCGCAACTTGTTTTATTGACCATTCAGCGCCGTTTTTGCCGCCTTTGGAATCCGACACCCCTTTTTTTCTCAAATATTTTTGCGCCAGAATGTCGGTTGCGACTTGAGACCAACTTGCTGGTACTTCCACATTTTTCATCTCAAAAACAATGGATCCGTCCGGATTCGTTATGCGCGAAGTGCGCAATTCGTAAGTAATATTTTCAAGCGCATCCTGGCCCTTTTTTGTAAAACGCCTTTTAATGGAAAGACCCTTTTTTGCCTTTGAGAAAATATTAGAGGCTGTTTTCGGCTGGGTGCGGTTAATTTGTTTTGCCATGGCTGTGGAAAGTTAAAAAATGGAAAGAATCCCTTGTTTCGGCCCCGCTTCGCGGGGGCAAAAACACAATATGTAGTGTCCGAAGGCTAAATTTACCCCTATATATTGTGGTTTTCAATCGAGTCGCTATCAAATGACGTTGCTATATTGCGATCATTCTGTTTTGGTAAAATGACAGATGTATTTGGGAATAATTTTGATTGGCTTTGACATAAGAAAAACACCGGCTGTCATCGACTCTTAACAATGAAATCCTAACGCATTGACGTCGGTCTCAATATGTGTCAGAAGCGGTTTTTGGACTTGAAATTTTCCACATAACATTTAAAATTAAGCAACAAAAGTAATTTATGAATTATTCCGAATATTTTTTCGGATTAGTTTTTGAAGGAGCCCGTTATTAAGAAGGTGCTTTTTTTACTTGCCAGACCGAGCCGCGGCGAGGTTAAGAAAATAATGTTTTGCGTCAGCAAAACAACAATTAATTTATGAATGGAAGCAGTGGCAAATACCCGGCTTCAGGCCAAGATAATGATGTGTGGCTATCGAGAAAAGATATAGTTAATTATTATAAAGAGGGCTGTAAAAAGCCAAAAGATGTTGTAATCGGGATGGAAGTCGAGAAACACGGAATAAACCAAGAAACACATCAACCAATCACTTATTTTGGACCAAAAGGACTGAAAAAAATCCAAAAAAAAATGATAGAGGAACTTGGGTGGAGAATAGTGAGGAAGGATGGCAATTTTTGGATGGCATTGGAACGATGTGGAAGCCATTTGACGCTTGAGTCGGCCCAGTCGATGAGTGAACTCTCGGGGCGAACGCATCCTTCCATTCACGATTTGGCCCGTGAACTTAAAATACATCAACACGAAGAAAGCGTGATTTCTAAAATTTACGGCACATTGTGGCTTGGTATCGGCGTCCAGCCGTTTGCCAAGAATAGTGAAATAAAACCCCTCAAATGCCCGCGCTATAAAGCGCTTTACAGATACTGCAAAAGCCGCGGCGGATTATGGGAAGAAGACTGGAAAAAAATAGCGTCCGTGCAAGCGAATATAGATTATTCTTCCGAAGCCGACGCGCGCAAAAAATTTCAAATACTCCTTCGACTTTCGCCGTTTTTGAGCGCCATGTATGCCCATTCCCCGTTGAATGACGGGAAGCTGACCGGTTTTGTCAGTTATCGCACGCACGTACTGACGCATAACGACGCATCTCGTTTTGGCATAAGAAAGTCTTTTTTTGACAGCGATTTTGGTTTTGAGAAATGGATTGATTTTTGCATGGATATACCGCTTGCGCTAATTTATAGGAACGGCAAATGGATAAATCCCAAAAATCTTACGTTTAGACAATTTTTTGAGAATGGCTATGAAGATTTTAGGCCAACTCTTGAAGATTGGGTGGCTCATACCGGGTTTGTATATACCTTTGTTCGCTTGAAAAAATATATTGAGGCGCGCATTTGCGATAGCGTTCCTTCATATTTGGTTTCGTCCATTCAGGCGATAGTTAAAGCTTTTGTTTACCACAAAGATGGTGAACGTATCCTGAAGGAACTTACAAAATCCTGGAGTTTTGAGGATTTTGAAGAAGTTTATGAAAAAATTGCAAAGAAGGGGATGGAAGTCGAAGTGCGCGGCAAAAAACTTTTGGAATATTGCCGCGAGATTATCAACCATGCCGGTGATAATTTAAAAAGCTTTAAAGTGTTGAACGACCGAAAGGACGACGAATCCATTTATTTGAGATCAATTAAAGATTTTGTTTTCATAAAAGAAATGTCGCCGGGACAATACGTAGCCGAGCAATGGGAAGGCGATTGGGGACAAAATCCGGAACGCTTAATTAAGTGGTGCCGATATGAGTAAGTTTGCTAAAGACTTAAAAGGCGCGCAAAAAAGGGTCTTGAGAATTTTGAATGCAAAGCAAAAGAACCCCGGCGGCGATTTGCTGCATATAGTAAAAGAACTTCTTCCCAAAAGAGACGGCATTTTGAGGCTTGCGAAAAAATATCCGACGCCGTTTTATCTGATTGATAACGCACAATTAGAAAACAGCATAAATGAATTTAAAACACCATTTGAAAAATTTATTCAGGGGGTTCGCATTTTTTACGCGATGAAATCCGATGACCATCCGTATATCGTTAAATCCGTTGTTAAGCATGGTTTTGGGGTTGATGTGTCCAGCAAACGCGAACTTGAAATCGCCCTCAATTGCGGCGCAGAAAGAATAATTTTCAACGGACCGGGGAAAACCGAAGATGAACTTTTGGCCGCCGTCAAAAATAATAAAATTGTAACGATTAATATTGATTCTTTTGGGGAAATCGAAAAACTTGAGAAAATCGCGACTAAATGCGGTAAAACGATAAAAGCCGGCGTGAGGATTTATACGAAATTTCATGGAACATGGAATAAATTTGGAATTCCGTTGGAAAAATTGAAGGATTTTTGGAAGGGGGCCGAAAAATATCCGCACGTGAAATTGGAAGGAATTCATTTTCATTTGAGTTGGAACCGCGGAGTTTCGTCTTACCAGAATGTCATCAAAGAAGTTGCAGCGTATTTGAAGAAAAATTTTACCGCCGAAATGCGAAATTCAATTAAATTTATTGATTTTGGCGGCGGGTTTTTTCCGAATCGTTCGGATGCATATTATCCTTGGACATCGCATTATCCTTGGATTTCGCCGGCCGGAAATATAATACAAATGGCCGATTCGTATTATGGTAAAAAAACGGAATTTGCCGAAAAATACCATGTCATTGAAACCATGCCGATAAGCGATTATGCGCGCGGAATTGCGTCTGCCCTTAAAAAATATTTTAAGCCGATAATTGATTGCGATTATTACACCGAACCTGGGCGAATTATTTGCAGCAAGGCAATGCACATAGTTATCAGGGTTATGGATGTTAAGAGTGAGAAATTTGCCATTGCCGACGGCGGTGTGAATATAACCGGCTGGGAATGCGGCGATTATTTTTATACTCCTTTGGTAAATTTGACGCAGCCGGCATTGAAAGAAATTGAGTTTAAAATCATGGGATATCTTTGCACGCCGCGCGACCTTTGGGGGCTTTATTGCTATGCGGCCGATGTGCGCGAAAACGACGTGATTTTGGTGCCAAATCAGGGGGCTTACAGATATTCTTTGGCGCAGAATTTCATTAAACCGATACCGGAAGTGCGGATTTTGAAAAACGCGACATTGAGTGGATAAATCAAGGGATAATGGAACTTTTCGTGTGGCTGAAAAGGGTTGTTTTCGTTTAATGTAAGGGGTGTTTTTATCTTTTTTTAATTTTATGAATAAAAATGTCCTAAATGCGGATACAACAGCAAGAAAGATGGAAAGCGTCGTAGAC
>JACRID010000005.1 GCA_016220145.1 Candidatus Peregrinibacteria bacterium | reverse complement strand
CTGCTTCGAAAAGCAGAATATCCCATCATCATCACACGTCAATTTTTTTGGCACTACATTTTTTACGCAATCCCCATTTTTCCCATTCAAAAAGCCAATCCAATCCCGGCTTCAGGGGCTAAGTGGTGAAGATGAGTTTAATAATACCAAAACAATCCATGTACGTCAGTTAAATTATTTTCGCCTGCGCTCTTCGATTTTGCGCAAATCATCTTCTCCAAAACCAAAATGATGCCCGAGTTCATGCCAAACCACATCCCTCGCAAGTTTTTTCAAATCGCTTTCCGACTTTGCAATGCTCTCTATGCTGCCTTGAAAAACTGTAATTTTGTCCGGAGGAATTCCGCCTTGATTGCGGCCCCACGTACTTTGAGGCACACCTTCATAAAGGCCCAGCAAAATCGTGCCGTGTGTTATTTCGATTTCGCCAACTTTCTTTGAACGCGGAAAAGCTTCAATAACAATGGCCACATTGCCGATTGCATCGCGCAGTTTTTTTGGAAACTCACGCAATGCTTCATCAACCAATTTTTCGAATCGATCGAGTTCCATATATTAATGAGTAATTGGCAGCTTGAAGAATTTCACGGTATTTTCGAACAGAATTTTCTCAAGTTCCTTGGGCTGAATATTTTTTACTTCCGCAATTTTATTAAAAGTTTCAAAAACGTACGCGGGTTCGTTTCTTTTTCCGCGATATTTCTGCGGCGCCAAATAAGGACAATCGCTATCCAGCATTATTTTATCGACCGGCGCATTTTTTATGACTTCGCGAATATTACCGGCTTTTTCATAGGTGCAAATTGCAGTGAAAGAAGTCATGTATCCCCTATTCCAGCACGCAACCGCTTCTTCCAAAGTGCCGGTGAAACAGTGAAAAACAACCTGCGTCATTTTTTCATCCGCAAGAATTTTTAACGTATCGGCAACCGCATCACGGCAGTGAATTATCACGGGCAAATCAAGTTTCTTGGCCAATTTTAATTGGGCTCGCAGCGCAACCTCCTGCGTTTGTTTCGGCTGAAGATTGCGGTAATAATCCATTCCCATTTCGCCCAGCGCAACAAGTTTTTTGCCGTATGGGCCGCGCGCCAATTCTTCCAGCTTCTTCAAGTTTTCATCTGTTGCAAGATCGGCGTGATGAGGATGATAACCGCCGGCCCAAAAAATCGTTTTGTTTTCGTCGGCCAACTTTGCGGCGTTTTCATTTCCTAAAGTATCAAACCCAACATTTATTAACGAAACATTCGCCGCCAACGCCCTTTTTATAACCTCGGCGCGATCGGCGTCAAAATCTTTTACGTGAATGTGGGCGTGTGTGTCGATAAACATGGAAAGGAGGGTGCAAGGGCAGAGGGAGCGAATAATCGGTAGTGTTAATAGAATACCATAGCTATAATTCAGAAAGGATTGTTCACGTTTTTCCTATTTTATGAATTCTTCCCCCTCAGTCGGCATCATTGGCGGAAATGGGATTATGGGCAGTTTTTTCGCGGATTTTTTTAATAGAAAAGGCTTTGATGTTTTGGTAAATGACATTGGTACAAAGCTCTCGAAACGCAAGCTCGCACAGAAATCCGACGTCATTTTCTTTGCGGTTCCGATTCATCTAACGGAGAAAGTCATTAAAGAAGTTTTGCCTTACACAAATGAGAAACAGCTGCTTTTAGATTGTACTTCGATCAAAGTCAGGCCGATTAACGTGATGATGAAGAGCAAAGCGTCCGTGATAGGGCTGCATCCGATGTTTCGGCCAAGTCCGCTTGGATTAAAGAATCAGACCATCGTGATGTGTGTTGGTCGCGCGCAGAAGGAAACCGCCTTGTGGATCGAGAAACTTTTCAAAGATGATGGCGCGAAAATCACAAGAATGACGCCGAAGGAACACGATGAGCTGATGAGCGTAATTCAAGTTTTGCTGCACTTCCACACAATAGTTTTGGGCCATACGATGCGAAAAATTGGCATGCCGATTAAAAAAACGCTTGCCGTCGCCAGTCCGATTTACAAACTTGAAATGGACATGATCGGTAGGATTTTCTCGCAGGATCCGACGCTTTACGGTTCACTGCAAATGCTGAATCCGCAGACGAAAAAAATCATTAAAATGCTCTTTAAGGAGACCGAGGATTTGGCTTCCGTAATAGCTAAAAAAGACCTGAATAAATTCAAAAAGATGTTTGGTGAAACATCAAAATTCCTTGGAAGATTTAAGGATGACGCGATGGAGGAAACAAACCGACTCTTGACTTATATAAAGTAAATACGTAAAATGAATTCTGCAAATATGGCTACAGGAGTCTGGAACAACTTTTATTTTTATTTTTTCCCTTCATGAGGGCGGTTTTGTAGCATAAAGGTTTTCCTACAAATATCTCCCTCAAACGCGAGGGATTTTTTTTGTTTTAACTGGGGGAAACCAAGGTTTCCCCCACGAGCTCGCCCCGCTAAGCGGGGACTCGCCCCCCTTCCTTTGGCAGCGCTCGCTTGGGACCCACAAGACCCAAGCTCGCGCTAGAACAACTCGAAAATTTCTTTAATAATTTTTAATACTTATACTTACCATTTAACCCCACTTCAATATGTTAAACTCATTTATGGAGAAAACGCGCGGTACTGCAATAAAAGTTTACAGCAAGTGGCTTTATCGCCGCTTTGCACGCTAAGCCCGAAGTCAAAATCTCCTTATCCCATAGCCAACAAAATCCCATGATTATAGTAATGCAAAGGCAGGCGCCGAAAGATCAAATCGAGCGCGTGCTGGAAGAAATTAAGAGGTATGAAGGCCTAAAACCGATCCCGCTCATTGGAACCGAACGCACGGTAATCGCCGTGATTGGCGATGAACGCGTGCTGGACGAACGCCACATTGCAAGTTTGCCGGGCGTTTCGAACGTAATGCCGGTTTTACGCCCATACAAGCTCGCAAGCCGCGAAACAAAGTACGAAAGCACTGTTGTTAAATGCGGCAACGGCGTCAAAATCGGCGGTAAAACGGTCGTTGTAATGGCCGGCCCGTGTTCGGTGGAAAGCGACGCACAAATAGAAGAAGCCGCAAAAGCGGTGAAAAAAGCCGGTTCGACAATTTTGCGCGGAGGAGCTTTCAAGCCCAGAACAACGCCATACTCATTCCAGGGGCTTGGCAGAAAAGGAATTCAAATGCTTGAAATCGCCGCCAAAAAACACGGTTTGGTTAGCATTTCCGAAGTTATGGATGTACGCGATGTCGAATTTGTGGCAAGACACATAGATATATTGCAAATTGGCGCACGAAATATGCAAAACTTCGATTTGCTCAAAGAAGTTGGCAAAACCAAAAAGCCGGTGATGTTGAAGCGCGGGCTTTCCGCTACAATTAAAGAATTTTTACTGGCGGCGGAATACATTTTGGCGCAGGGAAATCAGGACGTGATTTTGTGCGAACGCGGAATCCGCACGTTTGAAGATGAGACCCGCAACACTCTGTGCATTGCCACGGTGCCGATTGTGAAGGAACTTTCTCATTTGCCGATTATCGTTGATCCAAGCCATGGAACGGGCAAGATCAATTTAATCGCGCCGATGTCACGCGCGGCGATTGCAGCAGGAGCCGACGGTATAATGGTGGAAGTTCACACAAATCCGGACACAGCATTGTGCGATGCGGATCAGGCGCTCAACGAAGATAAATTCAAAAATTTAATGGGTGAAATTAAGCCTATTGTTAAGGCTGTCGGACGAACGATGTAATAAGATCGCCGATTAGCCGGATGATACACACCCGGCACCCGCCTTAGCTTGAATCGGCGATGACAAATAAATTAAGAATGACAAAAAACATTATGGAATACGAAGTCCCAAAAATCAGGATTGAAAACGGCGCGTTTAAAAAAATACCAACGCATGTGGGCAAATATAGCACAAAATTTACGATAATTACTGACGGCCACATAAAAAAGCTCGGCAACGATTTGCTTTCTGCAATGCGAAAATTCGGACTTTCATGCAATTTGATAATTCTGCCGCCGGGCGAACATACCAAGTCAATTTCGTTTGCGGAAAAAATAGCAACTCACTTAGTTCATCTTGGCAACAAGCGCGATAGCTGTTTGATCGCGCTTGGCGGCGGCGTCATTGGAGATTTAACCGGATTTATGGCTTCAATATTCATGCGCGGAATAAATTACGTTTCCGTGCCGACGACCATGCTGGCGATGTGCGATTCTTGCATTGGCGGAAAAACCGGCGTTGACCTTCCTGAAGGCAAAAACCTGCTTGGAACCTTTTATAATCCAAAAGAAGTGATAATTGATCCGCTTTTGGTGACTTCTTTGCCGGACAAACAAATCAAGATTGGCATGGCGGAGGTTATAAAACACGCAGTTTTGGCGGACGCGCAATTCTTCAAATTTCTCAACCGGAATACAACGGCGATTTTGAGCAAGAAGCCAACCGTTTTAAAACAGACCATTGCGAAAAGTGTTCAAATTAAGCTAAGTATTGTTAAGAAGGATGGCCGGGAAATGCTTCAGAATACACAAAAAGACGTCTCGCGCATGCTATTGAATTATGGACATACGGTTGGCCACGCGCTTGAGAAACTAAGCAAATTTGAGCTTTCACACGGCGAGGCGATTGCAATCGGCATGGTAGCCGAAAACCGCATCGCAGTCGGCAAAAAATTACTGAAAGAAGTGGACGCGGTAAAGATCGAAAGCCTAATCAAAAAATTCGGGCTGCCAACAAAAATGCCATCGCAATACTCCCCTGCCCAGCTAAAAACCGCTATGGGAATGGATAAAAAGCACATCGACGGCAAACTGTTTTTTGCACTTCCACTCGGCATCGGCAAAGCAAAAATCATGCATGTATGATTAAGCTGCAAGTTCCAGGATCAAAAAGCATTACCAACCGCGCGCTAATCGCGGCGGCTTTGGCGGACGGCAAAAATACGCTTAAAAACTGTCTTGAAAGCGATGATGTTTTGCATATGAAACGAGCGCTTGGCATCCTTGGAATTAAGATTAAAAAAAGTGGGAAAGACTTGAGAGTTGATGGCGGAAAATTTCATAGAACTCATAAGATTCTTTGCGGGAATGCCGGTACGGCAATGCGATTTTTGGCTGCCGTATTGGCTGCGCAACCTTTTGAATCAATTTTGTATGGAGATGAGAGAATGAACAAAAGACCTATCGGCGATTTGATCGATGGCTTGCTGCAACTTGGCGCGCAGGCGAAGTCATTAAATAAGGATAATTGCCCGCCAATAAGGGTAAAAGGGCCAATTAAAGGCGGCGTTTGCAAAATCCGCGGAAATGTAAGCGGTCAGTTTTTGTCCGGATTGTTGTTGGCGGCGCCTTTGGCGCAAAAAGACGTGAGAATTCAGATTATCGGAGATTTGGTTTCCAAACCTTATGTGGACATGACGATTAAGGTTATGGCAAGTTTTGGCGTTTGTGTTGAGCAAAATGGCTATAAAGAATTTCGCGTAAGGGCAGGCCAAAAATATAGACCTCAAACTTTCGCAATTGAAGGAGATGCCTCTGCTGCAACTTATTTTTGGGGAATTTCGGCTTTAACTGGAGAAAAAATCGAGATTACAAACGTGCCGAAAGATACGATTCAGGCGGACGCGGTCACTAAAAGTAAAATGTTAAATTGTCATCCTGAACTTGCTGCGCCCCGCCCTGCGGTGGTTTCAGGATCTACCGATTGGCATGATGTGAAAGTTAACTGCAGTGATTTTCCGGACGGCGCAATGACTCTGGCAATGTTTTGCGCCTTCATGAAAGGCAAAACCGAGCTGACCGGCCTGGCAAATTTAAGAGTTAAAGAATGTGACAGATTACACGCGCTCGCAACCGAACTGAATAAAATCGGCTGTCAAGTGAAAGAAAAATCGGATGGATTGATTATAAATGGCAATCCGGAAAAACTTCACGGGGCCGAGATTGAAACTTATAACGATCACCGCATGGCAATGTGCTTTGGCATGGCGTCTTTTGTTCTGCCCGGCATTAAGATAAAAAATCCCGGCTGCGTCAGCAAGACCTATCCGAATTTCTGGAAGGATCTTCGCAATTTGAAAAAACGCTTTTTGGAAAGAAATATAATTTTGACCGGCATGCGCGGTTGCGGTAAGACCAGAATTGGCAAGTTGGTCGCAAAAAAACTAGGTCGCCGCTTCATTGATATAGATAAATATATTGAAGAAAAGGTAAAAATGACCGTTCGCGAGATTGTTGCACAAAAGGGCTGGAGGTCTTTTAGAAAGTTGGAAATGCAGGCGGCGAAAAAACTTGGTGTCATGAAAAATTTGGTGATTTCCACGGGCGGCGGGACCTTGATGTTTGCCTCAAATGCATGTGCGCTGAAAAGAAACGGCAAGGTGATTCTGCTGGATTGTTCTATTCCGGTAATCAAAAAACGGCTAATCAATCAGACGGATAGGCCTTCGCTCACCGGGACAAAGAGTTTCATAGTCGAGCTCGAGGAGATTTATAATAAGCGCGAATCGCAATATAAAAAAGTTGCGGATGCAGTTATAGACGTTTCACTGCAGACAAAAAACAAGGAGCATGACCTTGAGGAAAAAAGTGATAGAATAATCGCCCAAGCATACCGATTTGGACTTGTATAACGTCATTTTCAATCGAAGCGATCAAGATTGCTTCGTCCCCCGCATCAAGTGAGGGGTCCTCGCAATGACATCCTAAATTATGAAAAATTTTGATGTCATCGTAGTTGGCTCAGGAATCGCCGGATTGAATTTTGCGCTTAAATCAGCCGAAAAGAGCTACAGGGTTTTGGTTATTACAAAGAGTAAAATCGACGATACCGGAACGCGGCTTGCACAGGGCGGAATAGCTGCGGCAATTGCGGATTATGACCATTATAAGCAGCATTTCAATGACACGCTGGAGGCCGGAGCCTTTCACAATGACAAAAAAGCGGTTACTTATTTGGTGAAACATGGGAAAGAAGCAATCGAGCGATTGCTCGAGGTCGGTGTTAAGTTCAACAAAAAAGATGGCCAGCTTCTTTTGACTCGTGAAGGCGGGCACAGACAACGGCGCGTGGCTTTTGTAGCGGATTATACAGGTTTGGCGATTGAAGAGGCCCTCGTTGCTTCCGTGCACAAGAATAAGCGCATTACAGTGCTTGAAAACACTTTTGTTGCCGAATTACTGATTAAAAACAAGAAATGTTATGGCGTGCAGATTTTGCGCGACAAGAAGTTCGAGAACATTTTTGCGAAGGTTACGGCGCTTGCAACCGGCGGAGTTGGTCAAATTTTTGAGCACACAACAAATCCCGGCATTTCAACAGGCGACGGCCTGGCGCTTGCCTTTCGCGCAGGATGCAAATTCAAGGATTTGGAATTCATTCAATTTCACCCGACGGTTTTTAAATTCCGCGGACAAACAAGCTTTTTGATTTCCGAAGCGGTTAGGGGCGAAGGCGCGTTTTTGCTTAACAGCAAAGGAAAACGCTTTATGGTCGGCAAACATCCACTGGCAGAACTTGCACCTCGTGACATTGTGGCTCGCGCAATTTTTGAAGAAGAAAAAAACGGGTCGGGTTTTCTGGATTTCAGGCACAAAACGACTGATTATCTGCAAAACCGCTTTCCGCAGATTTACAAAGAATTGGCGAAATCCGGATTTAAGATGAAAAAAGATTTGATTCCAATCTCACCGGCGGCGCACTATTTGTGCGGCGGGATTAAGGTTGATTTGAAGGGCAAAACGAGTGTCAAAAACCTCTACGCCTTCGGTGAAACGGCCTGCACAGGCGTGCACGGCGCAAACAGACTGGCGAGCAATTCCCTGCTGGAAGCGATTGTTTTTACGAATAATGTGCCTAAGGTAAATCATTCTGCATTCGCTAATCGTCATTCTGAATTCATTTCAGAATCTAACCACGAGATCCTGAAACCACCGCAGGGCGGGGCGCAGCAAGTTCAGGATGACGCGACAACAACACAAAAACACCAACTCGCCGCCCTGCGAACCAATCTGCAAAAAACCATGTGGCGCAACGTCGGAATCGTCAGAAACTCAACAGATCTTAAAAAAGCCTTAAAATTCGCACAATCACTGCTTAAAAAAATACACAACGCACAAACCAAAGAAAGCCTTGAACTGCGCAACATGGCCCATGCGGCACTTCTCATCACAAAAGCGGCCCTTGCACGCAAAAAAAGTCTCGGGTGCCATTTTACTACTATATAAACTGCTCCAACCCTGCAATAAACTTCTCCGCCGCTTCGACGGTGATTCTCGTTTCGTATTCCGCTTCCTCCGTCAAATTTTCCTTAAGGTCCTCTTTCTCCTCATCGGTCATATCCGGCAACAGGTCTATCCAAACACGCTTCTCTAACGCCGGTATATTGCAAGCCGCAAGTAAACTTACGACATCGCGGTTTAATGGATTTTCCAAGAGTTGTGAAGGTTTCATAAAATTCTATTTAAGTTCTTTTTCGCACACTGTGCGAATTACAGCCTCAGCATCCACTTCTTCGTGGGTTTCCTCATGATGCTCTTCTTGACCGTGGTCCCCGCCAACTGCAGCACCACCATAAGAGAAAGAAGTAAAAGGTATCATGCGTTTTAAGCAATCCGAAAATCTTGTTTTCAAAACATCCGCGGCTTTACCTTCGGTTGTAAGCATTCTGGAAACGACGTTACTCTCAATGAACGTGCCCCAAAGACCTTTCTTTTTATGACCACCGCCACCCTTAAATGAATCAATAATGTTAGTGGAACTTAAACCTGTAAGTGTCTCCAATACCGATTTGCCAGCCAAACCGGCAAGCCCAACAATAGGAGCCGTCCCTGTAAAAAGCAATCCGGCTGAACCAAGCTGTACGGCAACATCAAGCATTTTGCCCCATCTGCCGGACGGTACTTTACCAAGAATACTGGTCGGCTTACCATGTGCTGCGAGCCTCTTCAAAACTTCCCCCATCTGATGGCGACGGCTTTGAGTGATAGCAGGGTCATTTGGCGGTATTTTTCTAGTACCCTCGAAAGCGACCTCTAAATAAGGCACAGTATCACCCAAATCAAATTGATTACAAACTCGATTGAAAGCTTTTCTTGTATGCTCATCATCAATAGTGCGATCACCTGCCTTTAAGTGCAAAGCCTCACGCGTTTTTTTATCAGCGACTAAACTTAGCAATACTTTCTTTCTATAAGCTTCTGAACCTTTCTGTAAACGTGTTTTAAATTCTTGAAAATCAGCGGGGACGGGCTTTTCTCTAAATCTATTTTTTGTAACAGCCGGTAAATGTTCCATTTCACCAAAAACTTTATTGAGTGTATGTAAAATTATTTTAGTCTGATCTCCTTTCATATCCATGTTATCCAGTTCAATTTCAAGAAGTTCCATTGTCGCATCTACACCCTGTACTCCTTCATGTGTTCTCAATCCTTCGGCTATATCTTTCACTCGCCTCTCAACACTTGCTCTAATTTGATCTGGTGGTGTAGTAGTACCCAATGAAAAAGTTTGAACTTCCGGAATAGGACCAGTGCTCATCAATTGCTTATCGGTTGGACCCGGTTCAAAACGAAGATCAGTACCCTTCGTAATCTTAAAATAATATTGATAAGATTGACCGACTTCCAAGTCAGGAACTTCAAGTTCAAAACGCGAATTATTAGGATCTGCCGTAGAAGTAAAAGGTAAAACACCTACAGATTGAGGCGAAGCACCCCGTATCCCTAGATTTTTAAAATTACCGAACAATTCAATCGTTGATCCGACAGGCGCAGTACAGGCAAATTTAATTTTTCGAAATTTCACTTCGTGTTCAATTGTTCCATCAGGGCTGTTCCTGAGACGAGCCATATGGTTATTTTTTTATTTATTTTTCTGTATATTTTACCACATTTTACTCTGTTGACGCAAGCCGCTTTGCCTGATCTTCCATAATCAGTTTGTCCAAAATATCGTCTATATTTCCCTCCATAACAGATGGCAAATTGCTGAAACTGGCCTTAATCCGATGATCTGTAACGCGATCCTGTGGGAAGTTGTAGGTGCGAATTTTCTCACTTCGGTCGCCGGTTCCAATCTGTGAAAGCCGTTTATCGCGCAATTCCTTGTCTTTTTGCTCCTTTTGGAAGGTATATAGGCGGGAACGCAAAATATCCATCGCCTTCATGCGGTTTTGAATTTGGGAGCGCTCATCTTGGCACGCAACCACCATTCCGGTTGGAATATGGGTAATTCTGACCGCCGATTCGGTTTTATTGACATTCTGGCCGCCAGCGCCGCCAGATCTGTAAGTATCTATCCTAAGGTCCTCCGTTTTAATTTGAATATCAACCTCCTCAACCTCAGGAAGAACCGCCACGGTCGCCGTCGAGGTGTGAACACGCCCTTTCGCCTCCGTAACGGGTATGCGCTGCACGCGATGAACCCCGCTTTCATATTTCAATCTTCCGTAAGCGCCATTTCCTTTAACCGCAAAAATTATTTCTTTATAACCGCCGGCCGCCGCGTCACTTTGGCTCAAAAGCTCGATTTTCCAGCGCGCGCGTTCGGCAAATTTCATGTACATGCGGGACAAACTTGCAGCAAAAAGAGCGGCCTCTTCACCACCTGCTCCCGCGCGAACTTCCACTATGCAGTCTTTTTTGTCGTCCGGATCCTTTGGCAAAAGCCCAACCCGTATCTTTTCCTCCAAATCCGTCACTTTCGCGTTTCCGGCATCAAATTCTTCCTGTGCCATTTGGCGCATTTCTTCGTCAGGCGATTTTAGCAGCTCTTGCGCGTCCTGCACCTGTTTCTTGGCTTTTTTCCAAATGCGATAAAGAAGAACCGTGTCCTCGATTTCGCTCTTGCGCTTGCCGGCTTCTCTGTACGCATTTTGATTATTTATAACCGCCGGGTCGCTCATTTTACCAAGCAGCTCTTCATATTCCTTTTCCAGTTTTTGGAGTTTTTCCCACATACAGACCGAGCCGTGGCGAGGTTAAGCAATTAATGCGCCGGAAGGGCGCAACCATTTGTTCGGAGGAATTATACAGCAAAATTGAGCACGAATGCGCGAAACTTGCCCGAGAGATCGCGCAACCACTTGATCTTGGCATTCACAAAGTGTTTTTTGATAAGTTTTTCGAGCGGACGGCGCTGCCCGAAGCCGAATTCGGCAAACAGGAATTTTGGAGGATGCGGCATCGAAACAATTTGCGCAAACATTTTCTCAAAAAGCTCCAATCCCGTTTTTCCGCTAAACAAAGCGCTCTTTGGCTCATATTTTCTAACATCTTCTTCAACAGAATCGTCTCCGTCAGCGATGTAAGGCAAATTGGCAACTATCATGTCGAATTTTTCGTCTGACACCCTTGCCAACAAATCACTTTTAATAAATTTAATTTTATTGCTGACGTTATGAGTTTTAGCGTTTTTTTTGGCGACGGAAAGCGCTCCGAACGAATTATCCAGCGCCACAATTTGTACATTTTGCAGATTCTTTGCCAACGCAATTGCGATGCAACCGGAACCGGTGCCGACGTCGCAGATTTTCGTCATCCCTGACTTGATCGGGGATCTAATAACTTCATCAACCAAAAGTTCGGTTTCCGGCCGCGGGATTAAAACCCTTTCATCAACATGGAAATTAAGTCCATAGAACCAGCGATTATGCGTTAAATAAGCCAAAGGAACACCCAAAGCTCTTTTCTTACACAAACTCAAAAAGCGCCTCGTCTCTGACTTCTTTATCTTAAACTCAGGATGAGCAACAATTTTTTCACGCGATAAACCCGTCACAAACGACAAAAGCAGCCGGGCTTCCAATCTCGAGATGTTCCGGTTCTCCTTCAGAATTTCAGAAATTGACTTTTGCCTTTTCACTTTCAATATCATCCCGGGCGGTTTCAGGATCTAATCAGATTCCGGATCAAGTCCGGAATGACATATTATAGGTATTTCTGCTTCTCGCGCAGAGCCCTGTAGTGGTCCCTCATGATGGCCTTCTTCCTGATGAAACCGCTTTTCTTGGGCTTGCGGAAATACATTTTTTCCTTAACCAAAAGCAAAATTCGACTCCCCTGCACTTTCTTCTGAAAGCGGGAAATGAGCTTTTCATTGGATTCCTTCGGGCTTTTCTTAAGGTAAATCATATTATTATTATAGGGAGTAGAGCGATGGGGATACTCCTAAGCGCGCAGATTATAGCCTAAGAACCTACAACCTACAACCTAATTTAAATATCAAGGTTTTTTACCTTCTTTGCGTGGGTCTGGATAAACTTCTTGCGGGGAGCCACTTCCGACCCCATCAGAGTATCGAATATCATATCGGCCTGTTCGGCATCGGATATGGTTACTTTTAGCATGGTACGAGTCTCCGGATTCATGGTGGTTTCCCAAAGTTGCACAGGGTTCATTTCACCAAGACCTTTGTAGCGTTGAATGTTCACTTTCATCTTTGGATCAAACTCTTTCAGAGCTTCTTCTTTGGCCTCTTCATGATAGATGTACTTGGACTTGCCACCTTGCGCCAGTTTATAAAGCGGCGGTTGGGCGATAAAAATATGACCTTTGTCGATCAAATCCTTGAAATAGCGATAGAAAAGGGTAAGTAACAAAGTTCGGATGTGGGCGCCATCGACATCGGCATCGGTCATTATGATGATGCGTTCATAGCGAAGTCTTGCGATATCAAACGCCTCGCCGACTCCAACGCCCATGGCAATGATCAGCGCCTTGATTTCGTTGTTCGCGATAATTTTATCCAGACGGGATTGTTCGACGTTCAAAATCTTGCCCCTAAGCGGAAGCACAGCCTGAAACTCGCGGTTTCGCCCCTGCTTCGCGCTGCCTCCGGCGGAATCTCCCTCAACGATGTAAAGCTCGGAAACTTTTGGATCGCGAGACGAACAATCGGCCAGTTTTCCGGGCAGTGTCATTCCCTCCAGCGCGCCTTTGCGTATGACGGAATCGCGGGCTGCACGGGCAGCGAGGCGCGCTCGCGCAGCGAGCGCGCATTTCCCTACGATCGCCTGCGCATCTTTCGGACTTTCTTCCAAAAACGTTTGGAAAAAATCATTGAATACGGTTTCAACGGCAGTTCTAATCTCCGGATTACCAAGTTTGCTCTTTGTCTGACCTTCAAATTGCGGTTCGGAAATCTTTACCGAAATAATCGCGGTCAAACCTTCACGCACGTCATCGGAGCTCAAATTCTCATCTTTTTCTTTCAACAAGCCGTTTTTGCGGGCATAGTTATTAATGGTACGAGTCAAAGCCGACCTAAAACCGGTCAAATGCATACCGCCTTCCGGCGTGTGGATGTTGTTCGCGAACGTAAAAATATTTTCCTGAAAAGCCTGCGTGTATTGCAACGAAATTTCAATATTTCCTTCCGGCACTTCTTTAGTCACATAAATAACACTGGAAATAGGTTCGCGATTTCTATTTAAATGATGGACGTAAGAAGAAACTCCTCCTTCAAAATAAAATTTATATTTCTCGTCCGTTCTTTCATCAATAAGCTTAATCGTCACGCCTTTTGTTAAATAAGCCTGCTGCCTCAAGCGATTCAGTACCGTCTGAAGATCAAATTGCAGTTTGTCTCCAAAAATCTGATTATCCGGTTTGAATGTAATGGTGGTACCGATCTTGTCGCTCTTACCCATTGCCTTAACCTCATTCTTCGGTCTACCGCGGCAATATTCCTGCATATAAACCTTGCCGTCGCGGCGAACCTCGGCGCGCAGATAATCGGAAAGGGCATTAACCACGGAAACACCGACGCCGTGCAAACCTCCGGAAACCTTATAACCGCCCCCCTCGCCGAACTTGCCGCCCGCGTGAAGTATTGTTAAAACGGTCTCCAAGGCCGATTTGCCGGTCTTTTTATGCTTTTCAACCGGAATTCCGCGCCCGTCATCTTCAACGGAAACGGTTCCGTCCTTGTGAATTATAACCTCAATATTTTTGCAAACACCGGCCATCGCTTCGTCAATGGAGTTATCCACCACTTCCCAAATCAAATGGTGAAAACCGGCGACATCGGTCGTACCTATGTACATGCCCGGGCGCTTGCGCACCGCGGAAAGGCCCTCAAGTACCTGAATGTTCTCTGCTGTATAAGAAGAATTAGCTTTTTGAGACATAATTTATTTGGAAAAATAACCTCCCGGAGTTTAACACAGAGCATCGGCAAGTTAAAGTTATTCAGGTTGAGTTGAGGAACCCGCAGTAATATCCGTTGAAGATCCCGTTGCGGTACCAAGCGCCTCAATCTGCTTCAATAAACTCTCATCCAAGAACTTCTTCAATTCCTCTTGTTTTTGGTTCTCCAAAATCGCCTGTTTGTTGATTTGATCAACCCTCGTCGGCAACTCGCGCAATGCAAAAATATCATTCACAGGAATTTCTTTGTCCGCTGTTTTTACCTTTAAATTGCTGATTATGCTGCCGTCCGGGGCATAATCAAAAGAAAACGTAACCGCTTTATCGTCCGCACCCAAAGCAGCCAGCGCCACCTTTATTAGAATATCTTTTACATCCGTCACCGTAATATCTTTCTCATCCACTTTGATGTCCAGATCTATCAATTTTGCAATCAGCGCCAGTTTGGCCACTTTTTCCACATTTGACTGCTTTTGCGGCTCTTCGGTCAACGAATCAATCGATTCGCCCTTGGGCAATATCAGCCTGCCCGCCTTTATCAAAATGAATCTTTGAAAATTCTCAAGTCTTATGGCGCTTGGAATCTTTTCTTGATCCAAAACCACGTCGGAAAGCACTTTTCGATCCGTATCATATATCGCCGTAAATGCTTTGCCTTCCATTTCTCCGCCAACTATTTTTACGCGGCCGTCGTCTTCATCATCCGGCAAAGTAATTTTAACTTTTATGGCGCCTATTTTGGCCATGTCGTTGGAAACAAGCCCTGCCAATTGTTCTCTGCGCGATTTCGATATTTTCATACCGCCGACGGCGGTTTTAAGCAATTCCGTGAC
The DNA here is from genome assembly GCA_016220145.1 of Candidatus Peregrinibacteria bacterium. Taxonomy (GTDB): domain Bacteria; phylum Patescibacteriota; class Gracilibacteria; order UBA1369; family UM-FILTER-53-11; genus JACRID01. The sequence continues at coordinate 17,958 of JACRID010000005.1, read as the reverse complement.
CTGTTTGAACTCATCTTGTCTGGAAATAAAGTCTTTATAACTTTCCTGAAAACTGCCATGCACGCGCGACGCGTCGGAAGACCTTAAAAAAGATATAAACGGCGAGAATGCCTTTAACTGATCATCGAAGTAAGACAACACGGCCGTATCGGAGAACGTCGGTTTAAGCAGCTCTATTTGATTTGCCAAAAGCAAAACAGCTTCCCTGCCGTCCTGGAAAGGAATGTCTCCATTTTCCATCATCGGCCGCATTGCCTGCATCAATTTGAGTTTCTCGGAGATTAGAAGCTGACGCTTATCGTCGGCTTCCTGACTGTCGGAAATTCGGCTTAAATGCGCGCTTTCAAATAATTCCGCCACCTTTAAAAATTCACGGCGAAGCAAATAAATATGAGTCTCCACAAAATCATTGACCAGCACGCTGTCAAAAAATATCTCGTCTGTGGCACGGGAATCCGCTACTCTGGGCAAATTGTTTTCGGCCGCAACACCAAGGCGGCGCATTGCTGTCACAACTTTTTGCTCCGTTTCGGAATAGGACCCCTTGGCGGCGGTATCCAAAACTTCATTGAACGCAATATCCATATTTTCAAGCGCGGTCATTCTTGCAGCGCTGCGAAGAACTTTGGTTGCGTCATAAAAAGTCTCGTCCGGTTGAACAAACGCGAACTCATCCAATCTTTCCGCCAGTGCCAGCCTCAAAAGCGGACTTGAAACTCCGGCAATCATTTCGGAAAATTGACTGAAACGCTTGCCTGCCAAATCTTCTTTGCCCAGAAGCAAAGCATAAACGCCGGCATCGAAATATTGAATTGCGGCATCCATTGCCTCTTTTGATCTTTTATTTGCATCAAAAACAAGAGCCAGTTTTGCATTATCGACAAATTGTCCCGCCGAATAAAAAACAGAGTCGTCGTCCAAAGAAATTTTGGGACCTCCGGACCTCACATTTTCATAAACGTCTTTTTCGTGTTTTTCGAAAAACAAGCTATCGGCTTCGTTATTCTTCTCCACCCAAGCGTCGGCATCTTCGATCTTAAAAAACGGAAATTCTTTTTGAAGTTTTGAATATCTTAATTTTGCAATGGTTTCCGCGGAGTTATCCAGTTTTGATTCTAAAATCCGCATTTCCTTGCCTTCCGGAACGACCAATTCTTTGTTTAAAAATGAAACTGCCGCGCTGCGTCTGAAAGCGGAAACCGTCAGGGTTTTATCGGCATATTGAAAAGCAAAAACACCCGGTTCTGCCTCAATTTTCACCTTTGGCGTTGAAACTTCAAAATCCAGCGACGATTCAATCGTATTTAGCCAAATTCTTCCGTTTGTCAGGTTCAACTCCGCCTTTCTCGGATAAACTCCTTCATCCGAAACTGACAGTTCTCCAGCCGCTTCGGGAGCCAACCTCATCACCGCATTATCCTTAAATTGAAGAACCATCACCGAGGTTCTTCCCGCTTTAATGGAATATTTGTCCCCTTTTTTTTCAAAAATATCACCGGCGGCTTTGGTGATTGCGAGAACGGTCGTTTTTGCCACCGGTTGCGCTTTCACACTCAATTTTTCATCCAAAAAAACAGTGCCGGAAACAAGCAAAATTGAGAGAACGGAGATTAGAATTTTTGAGATGATTCCCTTCATGTTTTGTCGTTATTTTTAATCTTAAAATTATACTCCAAAGGGCAAGGTATGTCAACGTCTCGAACTCAACATAAACAACAAAGGTGAGTAATATGATTCCACTATGAAAAAAACACTTCACTTCTTATTCGGATTAACCATCGTTTTACAGGGGCTGGCATTTAACGCAAACGCCGCTTTTGGCGCATTCGCGGACGTTCCGGCAAGCCACCGCTACGTTCAGGACATCAATTCCCTTCAGGAGAACGGAGTCGTCAGCGATGCCGATTTTCAGCCCGATGCAAAAATCACCCGAGGCGATTTTGTCATGTGGCTGCTCAGAAACGCAGGTTTTAAGGACGAAAATTACAAACCGCGCACGAAGCAAAAATTTATAGACGTGAAAAAAACAGGGAATCCTTATTACTCCTACATTTACAAGCTCGTCGATCTCGGCGTGCCGGTCACGAAAGGCGTCAAAAATCCCCTGCTTTTTAACCCAAACGGAACAATTACGCGCAAAGAAGCTCTGGATTGGATTTTTAACATTAATGGGATTCCCGTGCCAAGAATTTTTGAAGAAGCTCAATTCCAAGCAACCGACGTAAATACAAAATCGGACTTTGCGCCACTCATTAATAAGGCTATTGCACTTGGATTGCTCTCTCCAGGTAAAGTTAAACCGAATGCAAAGCTGACCCGCGGCGAGGTTGCTCATTATTTAAAATTGGGCAAAAATGCGACTCCGCAGCTTACGGTGACTATCATGCCGAGTATGGATTCCGGTATGGTGCGAAATTCGAAATACGACATCATGATTGCAGCGTGGAACAGAATTATGAGCACATATCTGCGCAAGGATTCCCTGAATCAGAACAATGTTATTTATGGCGCAATCGACGGAATGGTGAAGGAATTGGGCGATAAGCACAGCGATTTTGAAAGGCCGGGCGATAACGCCCTCTTGGATTCTTTGAGCGGTGAAGTTGAAGGCATCGGAGCGGTGCTTCAAATGAAAGATGAGCAGGTTGTGATTATTTCGCCGATTGTCGGTTCTCCCGCGGAAGCCGCGGGACTTTTGTCAAACGATGTGATTACGGCGGTGGATGGCACGGACGTAAAAGGGCTTAAATTAAGCGAAGTTGCGGGACGCATCAGGGGCACAAAGGGCACACAAGTTAAAGTTACGATTAAGCGCGGGGACAAAACATTAAATTTCACCATTACACGCGATATCGTAAAAATCGCGTCGGTGACGTCAAAACGCACAGCCGACAATGTACTTGTCATTAATCTAAATGATTTTGGCGCACATACCACCGATGAGTTGAAAAAGATAGTTGATGAAGTTAATAAAAATAAGCCAAGCGGAATTATTCTTGATATGAGAAATAATCCCGGAGGATTCTTGAATACGGCGGTTGAAATAGGCGGATTTTTTATAAAGAGTGGAAACAAGGTCGTCAGCATCAAATATCCCGACCATGAAGAAACCGAAAATTCAGCGGGAAACGCGGATTTTGAAGGCATTAAGCTGGTTGTTGTAGTAAATGGCGGCAGCGCTTCAGCCGCCGAAATTCTGGCCGGAGCCTTGCAGGATTACGGTTTGGCAAAAATTATCGGCGAGAAAACTTACGGCAAAGGCACCGTACAGGAATTGTCCGATTTCTCGGACGGTTCAACGCTAAAAATCACAGTTGCCGAATGGCTCACGCCAAAAGGACATTCCATTGAAAAGAACGGCATCACTCCTGACATTGAGGTGAAAATGACGGATGAAGACCGCGCGGCGAAACGGGATCCGCAACTGGATCGCGCGCTTGAGGAAGTGAAGAAATAGCCTACGCAGCTTCTTTCTTCTGCATAATTTGTTCCGGATTTGTAGTTACCAATTTGTCTTCCGAAAACGAGGCGATAACTTGAATTGCAACGTGCTTTAAACCGGCAAAGAAAAGTCCTTGACCGACGCCCGAGTTTAGAAGCATGTATTTTTCACCTTCGGTTAAGTTGAAAATCTTTGCCAAAGGCTCAACGGCCGACGGCGCCTGTTTTAACAAAAGCTGCAAAGACGAGTTTGTAATAATCGGCTTGCCGTGCGATGAATTGACGAAGTCTTCCACGTCCTGCGTGATGGTCGTGACACCCAAATAATACTTTCTTGCGCGTTTCACAAGGCCATACAAAAACTTGGCGCTGTCTTCATACTGCATCAGCGACCATGCCTCATCAATCACGAGGATGCGCTTTTTCATCTCCGCGCGAACGCGCGTCCAAATGTAGTTCAAAATGATGTACATCGCGATCGGGCGAAGCGCATCTTCCAAATCGCGTATGCAGAAAACCATAAGTCCGCCGCCCAAATTCACGTTTGTCGGCTTGTTAAAAATTCCGCCATACGTGCCGGTCGTAAACTTTTGCAAACGCTGCGCAAGCGAAGTCGCGCCTTCCGTTGACTTTAAAATTGATTCCAAATCTTCCATCGTAGGCGGCGTTTTCGCCGACGGATCAACCTGGTCCATCGTAATGCCCTTAATCGAATAAGTATCAATTAGAGCTTTATCCAAAAGCGATTCCTCCGTCGGCGTCATTTGCCCAAGCATCAGCTTCAGCAGGCCCTGCAAGTTGATTATATTGCTGCGCAGCAAATCGCCCGGCTGCAGTTCATCGCCTTCCGTCGGCTTCGGCAAATCAAAAGGATTTATGCGGCGATCGGACGTCAGCGAAACCCTCAAATAAGTTCCGCCGACCGTCTGCGTCAAATCTTCATATTCGTTTTCGGGATCGATAATTATCACATCCGTGCCAACCATCAAACTGCGCAAAACTTCAAGCTTAACCGCATAAGATTTACCGGCGCCGGACTTTGCAAAAACCACGGAATTGGCGTTTTCAAGCGAAAATCTGTCAAAAATTATCAAGCTGTCGTTGTGACGGTTCAAACCGTATAAAATGCCATCGTTGCTAGTTAGCGATGACGACGTAAACGGAAAAGTCGAAGACAGCGGCGAAGTGTTCATGTTGCGCACAACTTCCAGTTCGTCTATGCATAGCGGCAAAGTCGAGTTGAAGGCGTGCTCGCACTGAAGTTCCGTTCCGCGCGTCAAAACCAGCTTTCCTCCCATCAAACTCTCCACTTGCTTAACGGCTTTCTTCAAGCCTTTCTCGCTCTTCGCATAAACGGTGACATACATCGCAAACTGGAAGAATTTTTCCTGCCCGCGCTGCAATTCCGTACGCAACTGCTCGGCGTCTTGTAATGCAGTTTCAAGTCCCGGATCGCGCACATTTCCTTTTTCCAAATCCATGCGCATAGCCGATTGCATCTGTGCGACTTTCCTTCGCAAAACCCGCATTATCGCGGCCGAATCTATCGGATAAACAAATTGCGCAATATCCATCGTCGCATCAAAATTCACGAGCGGACTCATCCAGTTCGTATCCAAATATCTCGGGTAAGTGAAAACAAGAAGGCTTTTCGCATACATTCCCGAAAGTTTAATTCCGTCATAGCCAATATCCATTGAAGACGGAGCTATCAAATCGCGAATGCTGCTTAATCCCTCCTGAAAAACTTTTTCCGCCTGCATTATTTCATCACGCTCCTTTTGGGTCAATTTCTCACCTCCTTCAACGGCTTGGCCTATTGATTTGGCGGCCACCTCGCCTGCTTTTTGTTTTTCCGATTTTGCCTTGTTCTGCGCGACATGAGCCTCCCACTGATCCTTTAGCGAATCCAAAAATCCCTTCTTAGCCTGAGGCTTGGCAGCAGGCAGAATCGACGAAGTTGCGGACGCAGCAGTATTTGCAGTCGCTGGCGCAACCGCAGGCGATACTGCAAGCACGACTGCAGAAGGCGCCGGTGGAATTTGAGTCGCAGTCTGCGAAACAGTCTGACCAACAACCAAAGGCGGCATCTCGTATGGTTTATTTTCGACGCTCGCTTGAGGCGCCGCACCGGCGGCATTTACCGGACCCTGTGTTGACTGATTTTCAGCCATATTTAAATCAATAAATTATACCAGATAAGTCCCAGTTATGGAAGGGGGCAAGTACACGATTTCACAGACAGCTCAATTAGCGAATAAAATCAACATACGTCAAGGCTTCGTAAAAAATGGGTGGCATTTTTTGTGAAAAAAATATAGATTCTGTGGGTGGATGCCCCGCCTTGCGGGGCAGTAATGCAGTAGGCCGCCCCTGCTTGGCCGGGTGATACCCACCCGGCACCCGCCTGAGCTTGGGGACGGCATCGGGCCGCATGCGCTTCATGACGGCATTCGCCTTGGCTCGCCTTAGCCCGACAACGCTCCGGCTCGGCCTAGGGGTTAACTCATTTCTTTTATGCCTAGAAAAACCAAGATATCCAAGAAACCGGTATCAAAAGCTAAAATCACAGTAAAAAAAGAAATTAAGTCTACTAAAAAATCGCAGGGAAAAGTGAAAGAAGCGGAAGTTAAGGGCCCGGTTAAGAAAATTGAAGCTAAAAATCCGGAAAAAGAAACTGAATCAAAATTAGCACCGCAGACAGAACCAACTGCTCCGCCGCCTCCGGCACCCCCTGTACAGCCTGAAGTGATAGGCGGAGAATTCTTTCCTCCTCGCGAGGTGACCACGGAAATGCAGGAAAGTTATTTGGATTACGCCATGAGCGTAATCGTTTCGCGCGCATTGCCGGACGTTAGAGACGGTCTTAAGCCAGTTCACAGACGCATTCTTTATGCTATGCATGAGCTTGGGCTTTCATCCGGCGCAAAATTCCGAAAATCCGCCGCCGTAGTCGGTGATGTTTTGGGTAAATATCATCCTCACGGCGACGTCGCGGTTTATGACTCCATGGTTCGCATGGCGCAGGATTTCTCAATGAGATATCCGCTTGTAAACGGCCAGGGTAACTTTGGTTCCGTTGATGGAGATTCCGCAGCCGCAATGCGTTATACCGAGGCAAAAATGGAGAAAATGACGGACGAAATGTTGGATGATATCGAGAAACAGACGGTTAATTTTAGAGACAACTATGATGGCACGCGCAAGGAGCCGGAAGTTTTGCCCGCCAAAATCCCGCAACTTTTGTTGAATGGAGTTGCCGGTATTGCCGTCGGTATGGCCACTTCCATTCCGCCTCACAATTTGGGCGAAGTGATTGATGCCGTAATAAATCTCGCTGACAATCCAGAGGTCACGATTGAAGAATTGATGGAATTTATCAAAGGGCCGGACTTCCCGACCGGCGGTATTATTTATGACAAAAATGCGATAAAAGCCATGTATATGAATGGCCGCGGAGGCGTTGTTGTAAGGGCAAAAGCGGAAATTGTGGAAAGAAAAACCGGGCGCTTTGACATTGTGGTTACGGAAATCCCCTATCAGGTTAATAAATCGACTCTGGTGACGAAGATTGCGGACTTGGTACGTGACAAAAAGGTGGTCGGCATTTCCGACCTTCGCGACCAATCCAATCGCGAGGGAATGGAAATAATGATCGAGCTCAAAAAAGACGCTTATCCGAAAAAGATTTTGAACCAGCTTTTCAAATACACGGATTTGCAAACGACTTTCAACATGAACATGATCGCGCTTGTGGAGGGCTTGCAGCCGCGCTTGCTCAACCTCAAACAGGTCTTGGAATATTTTATCGAACACAGGAAAATTGTCATTACGCGCAAGACGAAATATGAATTAAAGGTTGCGCAGGATCGCGCCCACATTTTGGAAGGTTTGAAGAAGGCGCTTGACCACATCGACGCAATAATAAAACTGATCAGGGAATCCAAAACGAAAGAAGAAGCCCACGACGGTTTGATGGTGAAATTCAAGCTGACGGACGTTCAATCTACTGCGATTTTGGAAATGAAATTGCAGACCTTGGCCGGCTTGGAACGCAAAAAGATTTTGGACGAGTTGAAAGAGAAATTAGCGCTTATTGATCACCTGGAAGGCATTCTGAAAGATCCCAAGAAAGTGCTCAGAATAATGAAAGACGATTTGGCGGAAATTAAGGCCAAATACGGTGATGAAAGAAGAACCAAAATTGTCGCCCACGCAGTCGGTGAAATTTCAAACAAAGACACTATTCCAAACGAACCGATGGTCGTGGTTTTCACGCGCGAAAATTACATCAAACGCATTCCTCCGGGAACTTTCCGCACGCAACATCGAGGCGGCAAGGGCGTGATCGGAATGGCAACAAAAGACGAAGACGAAATAAAGATCATTTGCCACACAAAGAACCACGAAGAGATTTTGTTCTTCACAAATAAAGGTCGGGTGTTCAAACTGCCGGTTTATGAAATTCAACAAGCCGCAAGAACATCAAAAGGACAAGCAATCGTGAATTTACTTCAACTTCAAGAAAACGAAGTTGTGAGCTCCATGCTCAACATTTCGGAGAAATTCACAGGCCAATATTTATTTATGGCTACTCGTGATGGAACCGTGAAAAAAACTCCGGTTTCCGACTTTGAGAACGTGCGCCGAAGCGGTCTTATAGCTATAAAATTGCGCGATGGAGATTCTTTGGAATGGGTTAAAGAGACAAACAAAGGCGACCAAGTCTTTATCGCAACTTCGCAAGGGAAAAGCATTCGTTTTGATCAAGAAGAAGCCCGCCCGATGGGCCGCCCGAGCATGGGAGTTCGCGGCATAAGGCTGAAAGACAAAGATTTCTGCGTTGAAATGGATGTTATTCGAAATCCTGCCGAAGCCGAAGCTTTGATAATCATGGAAAACGGCCTTGGGAAATGCACCAAAATCAGCAACTACAGACTTCAAGGCCGCGGCGGCTCCGGTGTAAAAACAGCTCGTGTAACACCAAAAACAGGCAAAGTTGTTGGAGCAAAAGTGTTTAAAGAAAAAGCTGATTCGGATTTGATTATCGTGTCCAAGGCTGGCCAAGTAATACGTCTTAATTTGAAAGATATTCCTTCGCAAGGCCGCGCAACACAAGGTGTTTATGTGATGCGTATGGATAAAACCGACCGCGTAGCTTCGGTATCCCTCATAATCACTGAACATCCGGAAGAAGCAAAACCTTTAGCTGTCGAAGCTCCTAAAACCAAGGAAAAATCCAAAGAGGCCGGTAAAAAAGCAAAACAGGTGGCATTGCTTTAAACGTCAAAGCTAAAATGGCAAATGTAAAATGCACAATTATGCGAATGGCCCTAACGATTTTGGCGTTCGTTCTGCTGGTTTTTCCTTCAGTTGGCGACGCGGCATTTGGCCGCGATTTGGCTTTGTCGTCAGCGGATATAACGTTTTCATCCAACTCACTCACCGAAGGAAAAACCATAAAAATCTACGCGAACGTTAAAAATCTAAGCAATGAAGATTTACTTGGAATTGTCCGATTTTTTGATGGATCAAATCAAATCCAAACGGATCAACCTATTTCCACTTTGGCAAATCGCGAAGATGCTGTATTTGTAAATTGGACGCTAACTGCCGGTAAACATGACCTAAAAGTAACGGTCATTCCTTTTGATAAAGAAGGCGATGATCCCGCCAATAATACGGCTGAAAAAAGCGTAACCGTCCTGCTGGATACGGATCATGACGGTATCGCCAATATCAATGATCCTGATGATGATAATGACGGCGTTCCTGACAACCAAGACGCTTTCCCTTTGGATAAAACAGAATGGCTAGACACAGATGGCGATGGAATCGGCAACAATAAGGATACGGACGATGATAACGATGGCTTGTCGGACATAGAGGAGGCCAAACTCGGAACTGATCCTTTAAGATGGGATACTGACGATGACGGCATAAATGATAAAGACGATCCGTTTCCGCTCGATCCGGGCCGTGGCGGAAAAGATTACGATCGCGATGGAATACCCGATGTTGTTGACCAAGACGCGGATAATGACGGCATTCCAAAAAGCATCGACACAAATGACACAAATTTAGGCCCGATAGTATCGGTAACCAGTGAAAATAATGCCCCGCGCAGGATAGGTTTTCCAAACGATTCAATTCAGTTTGAAACAACTACTTCCACCGACACGGACGGGAAGGTTATTTCCACGACATGGACGGTGGATGGGGAAAAAGCCGGCAATGAACCGATTTTAACCATAAAATTCCCAAAAAATAAGATCGGCGTACACAAGCTTGTTGCCAAGGTAACAGATGACAAAGGCGAATCGAGAGAGAAGGAATTTACCATATATGTAGCTAATCCGGTTAATCTGTTCCTCTTGATAGGGCTGATCTTGATAATTATTATCCTTGCAATATTTGCCATCTTTTCGTATAGTGAACGCCGCGTGCGATCGGAAGGCCGCGCCAGATGGCGAAAAGCCGTCGAGGTAATACAATTGATACTTAAATTGCTTCCATCTTATAAGAATCGTAAAAAATAACTTTATGAAGACAGACATTCATCCAAAATTCTTCGACTCGGTTGAAATCAAGTGCTCATGCGGAAATGTTATATTAACCGCTTCGACACGCGAAAGACTAAAAACCGAACTTTGCTCAAAATGCCATCCTTTTTATACCGGCCAACAAAAGTTGGTTGATACGGCCGGACGTGTGGACAAATTTGAAGCAAAGAGAAAAAAGGCTGCCGCGTTGGTTGAAGAAGCAAGCAAGAAAGCGGCTGCAAAAAAGAGCAAAAAGGCCGAAGTTTATAAGGAGAAAGAAGTTCCTCAAGAAGTTATAGAAAGAGCTATGGGTGGCACTGGTGAAGTTGCCACCGGTGGCAAATGGGGCCAACCAATCGGTGACGCACCGGCCACCGAAGTCGCAAAATCCGATGCGGCTGAAGTTGCAACCGAAGTTGCAGAGGAGAAGGCGTCAAAGCCAAAGAAGGTATCAAAGCGAAAAGCCGCTGCAAAAAAGGTTGCATAGTCCCAATTTTTATGGGCAATACGATAGGCCAAATGTTCCGAGTAACGACCTTCGGTGAGTCTCACGGAGCGGCGCTTGGGTGTATTGTTGATGGATGTCCGGCGCAAATCCTTCTAAATGAAACTGATATTCAGCGTGAGTTGGATAGACGTCGACCGGGCCAATCAAAGGTCACCACAAGTCGCAGTGAAAAAGATAAGGTTAAAATTTTATCCGGCGTGTTTGAGGGTAAAACACTTGGAACTCCAATAGCACTGATAGTTGAGAATGCGGATTTTAAAAGTGAGGATTATGAGGCGTTAAAAGATGTTTTTAGGCCCGGGCATGCGGATTTTACTTGGGATATGAAATATGGATTTCGCGATTTTCGCGGCGGTGGGCGCTCTTCCGGACGCGAAACAATCGGACGCGTTATGGCCGGAGCGGTTGCTAAAAAAATTCTGACGCCGGTGAAAATTGAAATTTACGCTTATGCGATTCAAATAGGTTCCGTATGCGGCAAAAACATTGATTTGAATTTTATAGAAAAAAATCCCGTCAGAAGTGCTGATCCAAAGGCCGCAGCGAAAATGGAAGAAGTTATAAAAAATGCAGCAACCGAAGGCGATTCCGTCGGTGGAATTGTGGAAATTTTAATTAAAAATGTGCCGGTTGGGCTTGGCGAACCGGTTTTTGATAAATTAAACGCCGACCTCGCAAAAGCCATAGTTTCAATACCGGCGGTGAAAGGGATTGAATTTGGCAGCGGATTTGGAGCTGCCGAAAAAAAGGGATCTGAGCAAAATGACCCGATTATGGCGAAAAACGGCAAATTTTCATTTGGCAAAAACGATGCGGGCGGCATTTTGGGAGGAATTTCAACGGGCCAAGACATTATAATGAGAGTTGCCGTAAAAGCGCCTTCCAGCATTGCAAAGACTCAAAAAACGGCTTGCAAATCAGGGAAAGCCATAGAGCTCAAAATTTCAGGCCGCCACGACCCGTGCATAATCCCCCGCTTCATTCCGGTTGCGGAAAGCATGGTGGCGATAGTGCTGGCGAATCACTTGCTTCGCAAAACATGATCCCTCGGCCCAGCAGGCCAGACATGGACGAAAAAATATATAATTCTCTTTTCCCAAATCTTTGACTTCACCAAACAAAACGCCGTAAAATGCTCTGCGTACATTCTTAATTTTTACACAATCTATGAAAACAAAACTTAAGGCTCTCGCAGTCGTTGGAATTATAGGTATTTTAGCCGGCTGTACGCCGATCTTTGATGACACTGTACCTGTGCAAGAAAACGGCTCTACAACGCCATCCGTACAAACAACCAATACTATAACAATCGGGGCTCTTTTGCCTTTAACCGGAGAAAAAGCGGCAATTGGCGGCGCCATCAAGCAATCCATGCAACTTGCATTGGACAAAGCCAATGCCGATTTTACCTCCGCAAAATTCGCAATCGATTTTTTTGACGACGCATGCACCGAAGAAACCGCCAAAACGGCCATGAATGACCTAATTACCGTAAAAAAGGTAAAAGTGGTCATCGGCGGCGTTTGCGATGCAGCAACGCTGGCGGCCGCACAAATCGCGGAACAAAATAAAGTGGTTTTCTTTTCGCCTGCCAACGGAAATCCTGCATTAACAACGGCCGGTGATTTTATTTTTAGAAATTATCAGTTTGATTCATCGACAGAACAATTATCAAATGATTCCAATAAATATCCGGCACTTGCGGAATTTTTATCGAAGTTTGCGGCCGGAAGCATTTCTTCCAAATCCATTCAATCAGCAGCCACCTCAAGTTATGACGCGGTTTTAATTATAAGAGAGGCAATTGACAAAGTTGGCGAAGAACCATCAAAAATTAAGGATTACCTTTACACCATAAAAGGCAGAAAAGGACTTGGAACAAACCTCTCTTTCGATGCAAATGGCGATCCTAGCGGCCAGGTTTATTCCACAGGAACAACTACAACGGAGGGAACCTCAACAACAGAAGGAACAGCTGGAAATTAAGTACGTTCTATTGCCAAATAGTACCTTTTGTGCTACGATTTAATTTGGCATTATTTTAATATATGAGTACTGGAGCACCTGCGGCAGCACCGACAGCACCATCAACAACTAGAGATTGGCAAAAAACCCTTCTTGAAGAGCCTGCCAAAAAGGTTTGGGGTGGAATAAAATGGATTTCCAGCTTCATTTCGCGCAGAGTTTACGGCGTTTTGTCAGAAACCGCTTCAACGATAACATCTCCCATTACAACCCCAATAAGCAAAGTAAGCGCAAAAGTAGCAACCAGATTAGGTTATACGGGGCTTGAACAAGGCAATATATTCGACAAAATAGCTTCAATCGTCGAGCAGACTTTGGAAAAAGTAAATGGCGTACTTCAAACCACTTCCAATATTGCGTTGGACATAGCAACCGGCATTCCGGCCGGCGTAGCGGCAGGGATCATTCGCACGCCGAATAAAGTTGCCGGTACAGCTAAAGCTCTGATATTCGGTAAACCAATCCCCGGAATTAGCAGCGGAGTAAGTGCAGCACCTGCTACACCGGCAGCGGCAACTCCTCCTGCCGATACCGCAGGCGGTCATGCAGCACCAGCGGCAGCACATTAATTAAAAGACAAAGCCCACGTGTATAATGCTGTAGCTTTTAAACATGTCTGATGTTGCGCCGACATATGTCGGCGCATTTACTGCTTAACCTCGCTGCGGCTCGGTCTGATGTTCGAATTTGAGATCACATCTTCGGAAAAGAATTCTTCTGCACGTTGCGGGAAATTCAAAACCCCGCACGGCGAATTTTCCACGCCGTGTTTTATGCCATGCGGCACAAAAGGCGCTGTAAAAACTTTAACACCGGATGAACTGCGCGCAATTGGCTGCGAGATCATCTTGGGAAACACATTTCACCTGATGCTTCGGCCAAGCGGCGAGGTTATTGAGAGAATGGGCGGACTTCCAAAATGGACATCATGGAAAGGCCCAATGCTGACCGATTCCGGCGGCTTTCAGGTATTTTCGCTCGAGCGATTACGCAAAATCGACAATGAAGGCGTAACTTTTCAATCCCCGATTGACGGCAGCACTCATTTTTTGACACCCGAAAAATCAATTGAAATACAAGGGCAGCTTGGCGCCGATATAATTATGGCGTTTGATGAATGCGCGCCTGGCGATGCCGATCATAATCATGCCAAGCGAGCGATGAAGCGCACACATGAATGGCTTCTGCGCAGCATTAAGGCAAAAAAACGCACTGACCAAGCGCTTTTCCCGATAGTTCAAGGAGGAATTTATAAGGATTTGCGCGAGGAATCGGCTCATTTTATTGCCGAAGTTGATGCGCCAGGCTACGCAATCGGTGGCGTTGCAGTTGGCGAACCAAAGCCATATATGATGGAAGTTTTGGACATCGTCTCCCCTATTTTGCCTTCAAATAAACCGCGCTATCTGATGGGAATTGGCGAACCGGTTGATATTTTGGAAGCCGTTCAGCGCGGAATCGACATGTTTGATTGCGTTATGCCGACGCGCCTTGCCCGCCACGGAAATTTTTGGACAAAAACCGGCCGCCGCGACATCACAAAAAGCATTTTGGCGGAATCAACAGAGCCATTGGATAAAGGCTGCGGCTGCTATACATGCAAAAACTTCACATGCAGTTACTTGCGCCATTTGATGATTGAGAAGGAAATTCTCGGACACCGACTCTTAACTATTCATAACCTGTTTTTCCTGCTAGAGTTAATGCGAAATATAAGAAAAAACGTAGAGACCCAAACTCTCAAAGAATTTTCAAAAGATTTCATAACTCGCTTCAATGAAAACTCAAAATAAAGCACTCACCGATTTCTTTTTTGAACTCGGGATGATGAAGAAAATCGAGCACTGTGGCACAAAATTTGCCGGGGTGAAGAATCCGGATACTATTGGCGAACACACATGCAGAGCTTCGCAAATAGGTTATGCAATTGCCGTCCAAGAAGGCGGAAATCCGGAAAAAGTAGCTGCGATGTGCGCAATGCACGATATTGGAGAAATTCGCATCGGCGACGCGCACCGCATCGCACAGCGCTACCTTAATGTTCCGCCAGCAGAGAAAAAAGCATTTGACGAGCAAACTGAGGAATTACCGCAAGCTTTGCGCGACCGACTGCGCTCACTTTGGCAGGAATTTAATGATCTGAAAACTCTGGACGCAAAAATCGCCCGAGATGCCGACCTGTTAGAAACAATATTACAAGCAAAAGAATATCTGGATAACGGCTACAAGGCCGCAGAACGCTGGCTTTCAAACGGCAGTACTTACCTTCAAACCAAAACCGCAAAAGAACTCTTTAAGCAAATTCGCAAAACTTCTTTTGCCGCGTGGTGGGATAATCTAAACAAAGTATGATTGCATATCTGAACGGAAGAATACTGGCAAAACAGGAAAAAAGCCTTGTACTGGACGTAAACGGCGTCGGATATCTTATACATACGACAAAAGGGCTTTTGGAACGCCTAAACGCCGGCGATAAGATGACATTTCATATTTATACAAATGTGCGCGAGGACGATATATCTCTTTATGGCTTTCAATCCGAAGATGAGTGGAAATTTTTCAAGCTTTTGCTGACGGTTTCCGGAATCGGGCCAAAATCGGCACTGGAAATTCTCAATTCACCGATCGCCAATGTACGCCAGGCCATCGCGCAAAAAGATGTCGTTCGTTTAACTCAAATCCCGGGAATCGGCAAAAAAACCGCCGAACGCATTATCGTCGATCTTCAAGGGAAGGTGAAAGTTGATCTTATGGAAGAAGAAACCGGCGTCAACCCAACCAACGTGCGCGAGGATATTGTTCAGGCCCTGGTTTCACTTGGTTACAACCGCCAACAGGTTACAAACGGCCTTAAAAAGATTCCACCCGAAATTTCCGGCGACGAAGCCATTATTAAATATTTTTTACAAAACATATAAATGCTGCACTGCGAATACTCAAAACATTCGGCTGCCTTTAAGAAGAATCTTGAGAAGTTGCTGAAACACTTCCCTGCTTTTCGCGGCAAAGTCATGAAAATGACTTTTTCACACCTTCCGTGGAAGGATATTGAAGCTCTGAATTCGCTTACCTTCAAAAAAGATTTTAAAAACATCTGCGTAGTTGGAATCGGAGGCTCAAGTCTTGGCGCAAAAGCTTTGCTAAGCGCACTTGGATCAACAAATGTTGAATTCTTAGATAACATCGACCCTGATTATGTCGAATTAAAGCTTAATGGCCTTGACCCCAAGCAAACGCTTTTTGTTTTGATAAGCAAATCCGGCGAGACGGTGGAAGTTCTTTCACTGGCTTCCGTTTTGCTTACAAAATTCCACAGCAGCAAGAATTTCCTGATAATTACCGATAATAAAGAAAGTTCGCTCGGTAAACTTGGCAAAAAACACAGCATTCATATCTTCCAATCTCAGAAAGAATTGCCCGGCCGATTCTCCGTGCTTTCACTCGTTGGGCTTTTGCCGGCAGTTTTGGCGGGCGTACCAATACAAAGGGTTCTCAACGGCGCGCGAAGCGCATCTTGGCCGCAAGCTTACATGTTCGCCTGTTATCAATATCTCCATTACAAGAACAAAAAGAACATTTCCGTGATTTTCCCATACAGCGAACGCTTGGCGGATTTTGCGGATTGGTATATTCAATTACTTTCGGAAAGCATCGGGAAATCCAAAAAAGTCGGCATCACTCCGCTAAAAGCTTTGGGAGTAAAAGATCAACATTCTCAATTGCAATTATTTCTGGATGGCCCGGACGACAAATTTTGCATATTTTTAAAGCCGCGCAAAACGGAATCAAATCAAAAAATACCCGGCGAAAAATATAACTTAGCCGAACTTTTTGACGCCGAATACAATGGCGTTAAAGGCGCTTTTATTAAAAAACAAAAGCCATTTTTGGAACTAGATTTTGATTCGATTTCTCCGGAAGTCTTGGGTGAGTTATTCTTGTTTTTCGAATTGCAAATTGCGTTTTTAGGCTGTCTTTTTAAGATCAATTGTGAAAATCAGCCGGCGGTGGAGTTGAGCAAGCGTGCGACACAAACACTGTTAAAGAAATAAGACCGATCAAAAACACTTGAAGCAAATTGGATATGTGTTGTTAATCCCGAACAACACAATCTATTTGGCTTTTAGGAAAGCCCGGCGTACAGTGCCCTTGAAAAGTTCCACAAAGATTTGACTACCGCACAATACCTAGTATGATAAATTTATAATTTAACTGACACTTATTTATGACTCAAGACGTTTCTCAAATTGTCGCCACGCTTCCGGAGGTTAAAAATCTTATAAACAACCTCCTGATTCTCCTCTCTCCAAAAGAAAAACACATTATTGAAAACCGCTACAGCCTCAACCAAAGGCCGCATGCGACGCTCGAAAAAATCGGACAGGAGTTTGGAGTAACGCGCGAACGCATTCGCCAAATTGAGAAGAACGCACTTAAGAAGCTTTCCAGAAACGTCGTTAACACAAAGCTTAACGTATTTAATCAATACGCCAATATTGTGATTCAAAAATACGAAGGCGTGGTGTTGGAAGATAAGATTGTTAGCGAGATTTTGACCTTGGTAAGCGATCCGAAGACCGTTGATGCACCGGCTCTGAAGCTTTCTCTGGAACTCGATTTGAATCTTGAAAAGGTTCCAAACACCATTAATTATTATCCATTCTTCAAGCTAAAGACGATTGAAAAGAAGGAAATAATGGATATTTGCGAAAAGACGATTGTTTACCTGACAACAAAAGGTTCTGTATCTAATATCGAGGAAATTGCCACTGAACTTGAGAAACAGACAGGGAAGAAATGGAGCAGACAGTTTGCACTTTCTTGCCTTGAGCTGGATCGCCGCATTAAGGTGGTTAAGAAGACTGAAATCGGGCTTTCAACTTGGAGAAATATCAATCCTCGCACACTGAGAGACAAGATTCTGTACATTTTGGGCGAAATTCAAAAACCTCTTCACTATGTTGAGATTGCAAACAGGATTTCCGAGGCTCATTTCGATCGCAAGGTGATAAACGTTCAGGCGGTTCACAATGAACTTATCCGCGACGAGTCTTTTGTTTTGATTGGCCGCGGCATTTACGCGCTTCGAAAGTGGGGTTATGAAGACGGAACGGTTGCCGACGTGATTGCCTCCATTTTGAGAGAAAAAGGCGCTCTTGAACGCGAACAGATTATTACTGAGGTTTTGAAGAAGAGACAAGTAAAACGCATCACAATTCTTCTGAATTTGAAGAACAAGCCGATGTTCGAAAGAGTCGGCCGCGATGCGTACGCAGTGAAGGCGTAGATATATTTAAAAAAGTGGCTTAATGGTAATTCGTGGGGGCTGAAAAGGTGATATTTCTGCTAGAATTAGAGCAAATCCCTTAACTTTTTCTGTTATGCAAAAAAAAGTGTCCAGTTTGCCGAAGTTTGGATACAAAGAAAAACGGCAAAAGAAAT